>CAXSEG010000076.1:0-15644 GCA_964235545.1 uncultured Acetobacteraceae bacterium | reverse complement strand
ACCCTCGACCGCCCGAGCACGCTCTCCCACGTCGCCTACGTGCTGCGGTCCAACCCCGTGACCGCCATCGCCGCGGCGGGCATGACGCTGCTGGTGCTGCTGGCAACCGCCGCCCCCTGGATCGCACCGTACGACCCGATAGCCTCCAACGTGCCAATCGCGCTCCAGGCGCCGACCGCCGCGCATTGGGCAGGCACTGACCAGCTCGGCCGCGACATCCTCTCCCGCATCCTGCTCGCCGCCCGGCTGGACCTGTTCATCGCCATCACCGCCGTCGGCGTGTCGTTCTTCGCTGGTGCCGCCATTGGCGGATTCTGCGGCTATGCCGGGGGCGCGTTGGACCGCTGGGTGGGGCGGATCACCGACGTGTTGATGGCGTTCCCGCTGTTCGTGCTGGCCATGGCGCTGGTGGCGGCACTGGGCAACCGGATGGAGAATATCATCATCGCCACCGCGGTGATCAACCTGCCGTTCTACATCCGCTTCGCCCGCGCCGAGGTGAATGTGCGCCGCAATGCCGGCTGGGTGGAGGCGGCGCGGGCCTGTGGGGACGGGCCGCTGTCCGTGGTGCTGCGCGTGCTGCTGCCCAACGTGCTGCCGGCGATGGCGGTGCAGATCTCGCTCAACCTCGGCTGGGCGATCCTGAACGCCGCCGGGCTCAGCTTCATCGGGCTCGGCGTGCAGGCGCCGACGCCGGAATGGGGGATCATGGTGGCGGAGGGCGCCCGCTTCATCACCACGGGGAAGTGGTGGCTGGTCGCCTGCCCCGGGCTCGCGCTGATGCTAAGCGTCCTCTGCTTCAACCTGCTGGGCGACGGCCTGCGGGACATGCTCGATCCCAGGATGCGCACTTGAGCGCTATCCAGGATGCGGACGTGAGCCTGCTCGCGATCGAGGACCTGCGCGTCAGCTTCAGCACCCGGCACGGCGCGGTCGATGCGTTGAAGGGGGTGTCGCTTGCCTTGGCCGCAGGGGAGACGCTGGGCGTGGTGGGGGAGAGCGGGTCGGGCAAATCGGTCACCGCGCTGGCCATCATGCGGCTGCTGGACCGGGCGGGGCGGATCGCGGGCGGGCGCGTGCTGTTCGAGGGGCGGGACGTCACCCGCGCCGGGCAGGGCGATCTGCGGCGGCTGCGCGGCACGGCGATGTCCATGATCTTCCAGAACCCGCGCGCGGCACTGAACCCGATCCGCACGGTGGAGGGCCAGATCGCCGACGTGCTGCGCGCGCACCGCCGGGTGGCTGCCGCCGAGGCGCGGGCCACGGCGCTCGACCTGCTGCGCGCGGTGCGCATCCGCGACCCGGAGCGGCGCCTGCACGCCTACCCGGCGGAACTGTCCGGCGGCATGTGCCAGCGCGTGATGATCGCCATGGCGATGGCCTGCGAGCCGCGCCTGCTGATCGCCGACGAGCCGACCACGGGGCTGGACGTCACGACGCAGAAGACGGTGATGGACCTGCTCGCCGGGCTGGTCGCGGAGCGCCGCATGGCGATGCTGCTGATCACCCACGATCTGGGGCTGGCCGCACGGTATTGCGGTTCGATCGCGGTGATGGAGCGCGGGCTGGTGGTGGAACAGGGCGAGACGGCGGGGCTGTTCGCGCAGCCAGGCCACCCCTACACGCGGCGGCTGATCGCGGCGTCACCGACGCGGCGTTCGACGCTGGCGGATCTTCTCCCCCTCCCCTTGAGGGAGGCAGCGGAGGGCGGGGGGAGGGGTGGACACCTGACCAACCTCGCCAGCGTCACTGCAGCAACAACGCCGGCAGAGTGCGCGCCGACCCCTCCGCCCAGCCCCCTCCCTCAAGGGGAGGGGGCGTTGCTCAGCGTCCGGAACCTGTTGAAAACCTTCCCCGGCCCCGTGCACGCCGTGGCCGACGTGTCGTTCAGCATTCCGCCGGCCGGCAGCCTCGGCCTGGTCGGCGAGAGCGGCTCGGGCAAGAGCACGATCTCCCGCCTGGTCTGCCGCCTGCTCGACCCGGACAGCGGCACCATCCTGCTCGGCGGCGAGCCCATCGGCACGATGCCGGCGCGGGACTTCCACCGCTCACCGCTGCGCCGCACGGTGCAAATCGTGTTCCAGGACCCGCATGACAGCCTGAACCCCCGCCAGGCCGGCTATGACAGCATTGCCCACCCACTCCGCCGCCTGGAGCACCTGCGGGACGGTGCGGTGCTGGATGCGCGGGTTCGGGAGGCTGCCGAACGCGCCGGCCTGCCGCCGGAGCTGCTCGGTCGCTTCCCGCACCAGCTCTCGGGCGGGCAGAAGGCGCGGGTGGGCATCGCGCGCGCCATCGCCCCCCGCCCCCGCCTGCTGGTGCTGGACGAGCCGACCGCGGCGCTGGACGTGTCGATCCAGGCGACCATCCTGCAGCTGCTGGACCGGCTGCGGCGGGAGGACGGGATCGCGCTGCTGTTCGTCAGCCACGACCTGAACGTGGTGCGGATGATGTGCGACGACCTGGTGGTGCTGCAGAACGGCCAGGTGGTGGAGGCCGGGCCGAGCCGCGCGGTGTTCGCCGACCCGCAAGCGCCCTATACCCGCGCCCTGCTGGACGCCGTGCCGCATTTCGAGCCCGCTGCCCGCGTGAAGGAGCCCGCCTGATGACCCGTCTCGCCGGCAAGACCGCGCTGATCACCGGCGCCGGGTCCGGCATCGGGCTGGCCGCCGCCCATCTGTTCGCGCGCGAGGGTGCGAAGGTCTGCCTCGTTGACCGCACGCCAGCGGACCCCGCCATTCCCGGTGCCCTGCTGCGCACCGGTGACGTCGCGGACCCCGCCAGCGCCCCCGCGGACGCCGCCGCCATGATCGCCGCTTGGGGCCGGATCGACATCCTGGTCACCGCGGCTGGCTTCTCCTCCGGCGGCACCGCCACCAGCATCCGGCCGGAGGATTTCGAGGCCGTGATGCGCGTGCATGTCTGGGGGACCTGGCACTACGCCCGCGCGGTGATCCCCGCCATGGAGGCGAAGGGTGGCGGCAGCATCGTCACCGTCAGCTCCCAATTGGCGCGGGCCGGCGGGCGCAACAACGTGGCCTATATCGCGGCCAAGGGCGCCATCCTGAGCCTCACCCGCACCATGGCGCTGGACCACGTGGCCGGCGGCATCCGCGTGAACGCGATCCTGCCCGGCGCCATCGACACCCCTCTGCTGCGCCGCTCCTTCGCCCGCGCTTCCAACCCGGCGGTGCCCGAGGCGGCCTCCCTCGCCCGCCATCCGATGCACCGGCTGGGCCGCGCCGAGGAGGTGGCGGAGGCAGCACTCTACCTGGCGAGCGACGCGTCCACCTTCACCACGGGGACGGAACTGGTGGTGGATGGAGGCTGGCTTGCCGGATAGCGTTACCGGGCGGGACCCGCTCGCAAGCCTGGCAGCGCGGGTGCGCGACGACCTGGAGCGCATCGCGCATCCCCGCATGAAGTGGCTGCACCCGCGCACCAGCCCGGACGGCGCGCCGGCGCTGGACGTGCTGGTGGTGGGCGGCGGGCAGTCGGGCCTGGCGGTCGCGGTCGGGCTGCTGCGGGTGCAGGTGGACAACATCCTGGTGGTGGACCGGGCCGAGCGCGGCGCGGAAGGGCCGTGGCTCAGCTATGCCCGCATGCGCACCCTGCGTTCGCCGAAGGACTACACCGGGCCGGACCTGGACCTGCCCAGCCTCGGCTACCAATCCTGGCACGAGGCGCGCTACGGTCCGGCGCATTGGCAGGCGCTGGACTTGATCGAGCGGGAGGACTGGGCCGCCTACCTCGCTTGGGTGCGTGACACGGTGGGCGTGCCGGTGCGTAGCCGCACGGTGGTGACCGACATCGCCCCGGCTGAGGGCGGGCTGCTCGCCGCCACGTTCGACGACGGGACGGTGCGCCATGCCCGCAAGATCGTGCTGGCGACGGGGCAGGACGGCATGGGCGAGTGGTGGATGCCGCCCTTCGTCGCCGCCCTGCCCCCGGCGGTCCGCGCCCATGCCGCCGACCCGATCGACTTTGCGGCGTTGCGCGGCCGCCGCGTCGCGGTGCTGGGCGCGGGAGCCTCGGCGCTGGACAATGCGGCGATGGCGCTGGAGGCGGGGGCCGCCGACGTCGCGGTGTATTGCCGCCGGTTGGAGCCGCAGGTGGTGCAGCCGTACCGCTGGCTGACCTTCGTCGGGTTCCTCAGCCACTTATCCGACCTGCCGGATGAGTGGCGCTGGCGGTTCATGAGCCGCATCCTGGGCCTGCGCGAGGGCTTCCCGCAGCCCACCTGGGACCGCTGCGCCCGCCACGCCGCCTTTCGCCTTGTCACCGGCGCACCCTGGACGGCGGCGCGCATGGTGGACGATGCAGTGGAGATCGATACGACGGCTGGCGCGGTAGCGGCCGATTTCGTGGTTTGCGGCACCGGGGTTGAGATGGACTTCACCCGGCGACCCGAGTTGCGCCAGATGGCGGGTGCGATCGCACGGTGGTCCGATTGCTACACCCCGCCGCCGGAGGAGCAGGACGAGCGGCTCGGCCGGTTCCCGTACCTGGGAGCCGATTACGGGCTGGTGCCCCGCGTTCCTGGCGAGACTGGCTGGATCCGTGACGTGCACCTGTTCAGCATCGCGGCCACGATGAGCTTCGGACCATCCGGCTCCTCGATCAACGCCATGACCACGGCCGTGCCGAAGCTGGTCGCGGGGCTGACGCGAGGATTGTTCACCGCCGATGTGGAGCGGCACTGGCGCACGCTGCAGGATTATGACGTGAAGCAGACGTTGCTCGTTGGCCCGAGCGAACCGCGCTTCCGTTGACAACCGTCATGCCAGGCCTTGAGCCTGGTATCCACGGCTTAGGGTTGGCATAGGCCCAGGAAGCGTCGCACGTGTCGGCGGTCAACACGTTCGACGTGTTTCGGCCAACGCCGTAGATGCCAGGCTCAAGGCCTGGCATGACGGTGTGCGTTGCGAAGAGGGAGAAGTCTCGGCCTCTGCACATGCGCGCCTTAAGCTCGCCCGAGCAGCTCCACCGTGGCCGGGTCCGGTTTGCCACCGAAGTATCGCGCCAGCGCGTCGAGACACACGGCGGCGCCGGACGTCTCGGCGAACAACGTGACGCATGAGTGAAACTTCATGTCGTCCGGGCTGCCGAAGATCTGGTGCGCCGAGCGGCCCGCCACGCCGTTCACCAGTCCGGTGCACGCGACCAGCCGCGGCCCGAGCACCGGATGCGCCATGTAGGCGTGGGCCTCGGCGCAGGAGGCGATGGCGTAATGGCGGGCCATCGCGCTATGCCCCAGCCCGGCCAGTTGCGGAAAGACGAACCACATCCAGTGGCTGCGCTTTTGCCCGGCGCGCAACTCGTCCTGGACGCGCTCGATCAGCGGGTCCTGGGCCTCCGTGAAACGATCGAGGTCGAACATGGCAGTCTCCTGGCACGTCAGGGAAGCGGCCACGGCCAGTTGGCCGGTCATAGGCCCGGCAACGTAGGCTCCACGATCCGGGGGCGGGTGGCTGGCGGGCGCGCTGCCTGCGGCCGACGGGTGGCCGCCTCGGCCCGCAGCAGCAATAGCTCGTCCACGATCCGGTCGAAGGTCTGCCACAGCGGTTCGTCGCCGCGCCGCTCCGCCATGACCACCTTGTGCGCGGCCAAGGTCACGTTCAGCGTGCCGCGGGTGGTCTCCGGACGGGGCATGCGCATCTGCACAAGTGCCTTCTCGACGTCGTCCAGGTTCTTGCCCAACCGCTCGGCGATCTCGCCCGGGTCCACGCCCAGGCGCCGCAGCCGCCGCGCCTCCTGCACCTCGCTCGGCGCCATATGGATGGCCGGCCGCAATGCCTCGGTCCGCTTGGAGATGTCGCCGGCGCCGCTGCCGGGTGCCTTGCCCTTGAACGCCATGTCCAGCCTCCGCCGAGTCCACCGCCTCATCTTGATGCAGAACGCGGCGCATAGCGAACCGATCCCTGGCCGGTTACACTCCTCCCACCCGGCGCAACCCGTGCCTGGCAAGTGGGAAGCGACCATGGTCGAGCACAGCGGCACCGTGTTCCTGGTGGATGTGGACAACACCCTGCTGAACAACGACCTGTTCCAGCACGCACTGAAGGGGCACATCGAGGCCCGGCTCGGACCCGCCACGCGCGACCGCTATTGGGCGATCCAGGACGGCCTGTTCCACAGCCTGGGCTACCGCGACTATCTCGGCGCGTTCCAGCAGTTGCGCGCCGAGTTCGGCGACCAGCCGGCGGTGCTGTGGCTGTCGGCCTTCGTGCTGACCTTCCCCTACGAGACCCTGCTGTTCCCGGGTGCGCTGGACGTGCTGGGCCGGCTGCAGGAGCTAGGCCGCGTGGTGCTGCTCACCGATGGGGACGCGGTGTTCCAGCCGCTGAAGCTGCAGCGCTCCGGCCTGGCGGGCCTGGTGGGACAGGAGCAGGCCATGATCGCCGTGCATAAGGAGCAGGCGCTTGCGGAGGTGGAGCGCCGGTTCCCGGCTGGCCGCTACGTGCTGATCGACGACAAGCTGCGGCTGCTGACGGCGGTGAAGAAGGCCTGGGGCGGCCGGGTGACCACCGTGTTCCCGCGCCAGGGTCAATTCGCCTTCGATGCGGCGGTCCTGGCGGACAATCCGCCGGCCGACATCACCATTCCGCAGATCGGGGATTTGATGGACCCGGCGATCATGGCCCGGCTCACCGCGGCGGTGTAGCCCGTCTGGGTCGGTCGGCGGCCGCGGCATGGCACCCCTCCCCCCGGCCAATGGCCAGAGGGAAGGGCCGGGTGGTCAGGCCCGGTGTGACAATCGCTCCATCTCGTCCTTCAGCCGCAGTTTCTCGCCTTTCAGCCGGCCGAGTGCGTCGGGGTCCGGTCGGGGACGGTGGTCCTCGTCCGAGATCCGCGCCTCGAGCGCGTGGTGGCGGTCCTTCAGGCTGTCGATCCGGGATTGCAGGCTCATGGATCCTCCTCGCGTCGGAACTGCATGGCGCTCGCGGCGCCACCCCGAACCGTAACGCCGCTGCCGCGGGGAAAGCCAGCACCATCGCAAACCCCGTCACATGATGCCGCAGTGCAACAAGTGGCCAGCCCGGCCCGGCCATGCTAAAGCCGCTCGATGCTGACAGACCGGGATTCGCTGCTCCGCAAACTCCACGAATTGCGGAGCGAACATCGGGACCTCGACACCGTGATCGCCCGCCTCTCCGATGGCGGTCTCGACCAGTTGCAGCTGCAGCGGCTGAAGAAGCGCAAGCTGCTGCTGAAGGATGAGGTCGCCTGGCTGGAGAGCCGCCTAATCCCGGACAACATCGCCTGATGGACGCGCCGAAGGTCGGCGTGATCATGGGCAGCCAGTCGGATTGGGCCACGCTGCGCCACGCGGCCGAGACGCTGGCCACGCTCGGCATCCCGCACGAGACGCGGATCGTCTCCGCCCACCGTACGCCGGACCGCCTTGCCAGCTACGCCAAGGAAGCGGCCTGCCGCGGGCTGGCCGTGATCATCGCCGGGGCGGGGGGTGCGGCGCATTTGCCCGGCATGTGCGCTGCCTGGACGGCGCTGCCGGTGCTGGGCGTGCCGGTCGAGAGTCACGCGCTGAGCGGGATGGATAGCCTGCTGTCCATCGTGCAGATGCCGGCGGGCGTCCCGGTCGGCACGCTGGCGATCGGGCGAGCGGGGGCGGTCAACGCGGCGCTGCTCGCCGGGTCGATCCTGGCCCTGGCCGACCCGGCGCTTGCCGTCCGCCTCGCCGCCCACCGGGCCGCACAGACCGCCGCCGTCGCCGAACAGCCCGCCGATTAGTATGGAGGGGCCCCTTCCGCCCAACAGCACGATCGGCATCGTCGGCGGCGGGCAGCTCGGCCGCATGTCGGCGATGGCGGCGGCGCGGTTGGGCTACCGCTGCCACATCCTGACGCCAGAGGCGGACAGCCCGGCCGGCCAGGTCTCCGCCCGCACGTTCCAGGGCGACTACGAGGACCCGGCGCTGCTCCGTGCCTTCGCGGAGTCCGTGGACGTGGTGACGTTCGAGTTCGAGAACGTCAGCGCCGAAGGGCTGGACCTGCTGGCCTCCATCCGGCCGGTCCGCCCTTCGCCCGCAATCCTGCGCATCAGCCAGGACCGCTGCATCGAGAAGACGTTCCTGAACGAGGCCGGGGTCGCAACCGCCCCGTGGATGGCCATCCGCAGCCGGGCGGACCTGCATGCCTCGGTGGCCCGGGTCGGGCTCCCCGGGCTGCTGAAAACCACGCGCGGCGGGTATGATGGCAAGGGCCAGGCGGCCTTGCGCCACGTGTCCGACATCAACGCGACCTGGGAGGACCTGGAGCCGAAGCCGCTGGTGTTCGAGCGCTTCGTCGAGTTCGAGCGGGAGATCAGCGTGATCGTCGCCCGTGGGCTGGACGGGACCGCCGTCGCGTTCGACCCCGTGGACAACCAGCACCGGGACGGCATCCTGTCGCAGACGCTGGCGCCCGCCCGCATCGCGGCAGGAGTGGCGGACCGGGCGACGGCGATCGCGTTGCACGTGGCCGAGGCGCTGGCGCTGGTCGGCCTGCTGGCGGTGGAGATGTTCGCGACGGCGGACGGCACGGTGCTGGTGAACGAGATCGCGCCCCGGCCACACAACTCCGGCCATTGGACGATCGACGCCTGCCCGGCCAGCCAGTTCGAGCTGCACGTGCGGGCCGTGGCGGGCCTGCCACTCACCTCGGCGGTGCGCCACTCGGACGCAGTGATGATCAACCTGATCGGCCCCGACGAGGTCGCCAGCTGGCCGCAGATCCTTGCGACGCCGGGCCTGGTGCCGCATCTGTATGGCAAGGCGGAAGCGCGGCCCGGGCGGAAGATGGGCCACGTGACGAAGCTGTATCAGTTGAACTCGCTAGCGGGGCTGGTGTAGGGCGGATGGATAGGCCCTAATTCACTTGTGCTAAAGCAGCTGAGGATTATCGAATACCGGGTTACGCCACCGATGCAACGCCTCCTTCAGCGCCGCCGCCAGATCCAGCTTCTCAGGCTCCCCCAGGCTCGCTCCCACCTCCACCCGCGTCCCATGCGCCGCCAGGAACAACCCCGGCACCCGGCCCGGGCGATCTTGCAGGTGCACGTTGATCCAGGCCGGCGAGACCTCCTGCTCGGAGCGCTTGCCGTCCTGCGCGGTGCGGATCACCTTCAGCGACGAGGCCGAGAGCAGGATCACCTCGTTCGCCCGGACGGCACGGGCGTTGTAGCGCAGCAGCAGCAAGGCGGCCGTAATCTCCACCCCGTTGAACCCGGCGATGGGCCACGCCCCCAGCAACCAAAACACCAGCGTGCTGCAGACGCTCAGCGAGCAGATCGCGCCGATCAGGATCTTGAGGCCGCGGGGAGACAGGCTGCGGTGCGGCACGATCACGGCTTCGAAAAAACAGGGTTCGCCATCCATGCCGCGCATTTGGCACGGGCGGGCCGCTTGTCACCACCCCGCGCGCTGGTCACGGTGCCGGCCATGCTTGCCTCACCCACGAAGCGGACGCGCAAGACCCGGCTGATGAAGCGGGACGCGATCCGCCCGTTCCTGGAAGCGCTGCACGCCGCCAACCCGGACGCTGAGAGCGAGCTGGTGTTCGTTGACCCTTACACCCTGCTGGTGGCCGTGGTGCTGTCGGCGCAGACCACGGACGCGGCGGTGAACAAGGCGACCCCCGCATTGTTCGCAGTTGCCCCCGGCCCGGCGGAGATGGCGGCGCTGGGAGCGGAGGGGATCGCGCCCTTCATCCGGTCGATCGGGCTTTGGCAGGCCAAGGCGAAGAACGTGGCCGCCCTCAGCCGCATCCTGGTGGACCAGCATGGCGGCGTCGTCCCGGCCGAGCGGGAGGCGCTGGAGGCATTGCCCGGCGTGGGGCGCAAGACGGCCAACGTCGTGCTCAACGTGGCGTTCGGGGAGAGTGCCATGGCGGTGGACACCCACGTCTTCCGGCTCGGCAACCGCACCGGGCTGGCGCCGGGCATGACGGTGCGGGCGGTGGAGGATGGCCTGGTCCGCCGCATCCCGCCCGACATACTGCGGCCGGCGCATCACTGGCTGATCCTGCACGGGCGCTACGTCTGCAAGGCGCGCACGCCCGAGTGCTGGCGTTGCCCAGCGGCGCCCTGGTGCGGCTACCCGGACAAGACGCCGGCCCCGATGGCCAAGCCGCCGCGCAAACCCAGGCCGATCATAGCATAGGCGGATGGTTCGCCGGGCAGCCCGTGCTCGAAGCCTCGTGCGATACTTCGCACGAAACCAAACGCAACTTCGTCCTGTAGCATCCGTAAGGGTCCCAGCGACCTTCAACGGGGGGACTTCACCATGCACCAAACATTCGACTGGATCTTCTTCGCCATCACCGTCCTGCCATGTATCTTCCTGGCTTGGGACTGGCAGAAGAACCGCTAGCCGCGTAGCGCGAAACCGCAACCATTGCCGACCGAATGGGCGAAGCTCGGACGGTCGGCCGTTATGGGCTACGATTGCTCCAGCATCGCGATGTCGGCGTCGGTGAAGCCGAAATGGTGTGCCAACTCGTGCACGAGCACGTTGTGGACCAGCCTGCCGAGATCCTCCCCCGTCTCGATCCACTCCAGCAGGATCGGCTCGCGGTATAGCAGGATCATGTCCGGCTCGTGCGCCGGTTCGCTCGCCATGGCCAGGTGCATCGGAATGCCGCGATACAGCCCCGTCAGGTCGTAACCGCTCTCAATGCCCATCGCGTCCAGCGTCTCGTCATCCGCCATCTCCTCCACCACGATGGCGATGCGCCGTGCGTGCTGGGTGAACCGGTCGGGGATGGAGGCGAGCGAGCGCTCCGCGAGGGTGACGATATCGTCGAGGGACGGCGGGATGAGGGACATCCGGCAACATAGACAATTCCGCCGACTATGCGCACCCTGCGCGGCATGACGATCAGTCGGCTCTCCCCACCCGAGATCGCGGCCCTCGCCACGACCCTGCCCGGTTGGTCGGTGAGCGGGGACACGCTGTGCCGGTCCTACCGCTTCGCCGATTTTAGCGCGGCCTGGGCGTTCATGTCCCGCGTGGCCTTGCTGGCCGAGGTGCAGGACCACCATCCGGAGTGGTCCAACGCCTACGACCGCGTGGACATCGCGCTCACCACCCACGATGCCGGCGGGCTGACGGCGCGCGACGTGCGGTTGGTGCAGGCGATCGCGGCGCTGGGCTGAGCGCACCGGGCTCACGATCATGCCTCGCCCCCTTCCCCGATGGCGTTTCGCCTGGCTGCTCGCGGTCATGGCGATACTCGGCCAGGTCGTCGGTGCCGTTACCCTGCCGGAGATGGCCGAGGCCGCCCCGCTCGGCGTGATCTGCGGCGTGGACCGGCCGCTGCCCGGCCACACGCCTGCGCATCATCACCATGACTGCGCCATCTGTCCCCTCTGCGCGGCGGCGGCGGTGCATGCGGCGCTGGTCACGCCCGGCCCTGTCCTGCGACCGCCCGTGGCTGTCGATATCGCGGTGCCGGGCCTGCCGCCCCCGGCCCGTGCGCCGCCGTCCTGGCAGTACGGCACACCCTTCCCGCGAGGTCCGCCCTCCGCCTGAGCTACGCCGCACGGTGTCTCTCTCGCGAAGGATAGTATTCCATGATCCGCCCATCCCCGGCCGCCTTCGCGGCTGCCTGCCTGTTCGCCTGGCCTGCTGCCGCCCACGTCGTCGCCGGCAGCCGCGTCTTCCCGGTCACCCTCACCATCGACGACCCTGGCGTCGCCGACGAGGTGTCCATCCCGGCCTTCACCTACAGCCGCAGCGGTTCCAACGGCGGCACCGGGCCCGGCCACGAATTCGATTTCGGGTTCGAGTACGACAAGACCATCACCTCCAACACGGCGCTGATCTTCAACGACGGCTACGGCGTGATGCAGCAGAACGGGTCCAAGACCCAGGCCGGGCTCCAGAACCTGTATGTCACCGGGAAGTGGCAGGCCTACACGAACGCCGCGCATGAGTTCGTGGTCTCGCTCGGCCTCATCCGGGAGATCGGCGGCACCGGCACCACCCATACCGGGGGCGACCGCTACGGCTCCACCGCCCCGAGCGCCTATTTCGGCAAAGGGCTGGGGGACCTGCCGATCGGCTTCTTCCGGCCGCTCGCGGTCACCGGCGAGCTGAACTACATCGTGGCCGATCGCAAGCTGAAGGCGCTGCCGCAGCAACAGCCAGCGGGGTCGAACATCGCGCCGGGCTTCGACACGGGTATCGCGGCGCAGTTCAACAACGGCAGCAACAACGCGTGGTCCGCCGGCGTCTCGCTACAGTACAGCATCCCGTATCTGCAATCGCAGGTGAAGGATCTCGGCTTGCCTGCCATCCTCGGCAACCTGGTCCCGCTGGTGGAGTTCACCTGGTCCGCCCCCGCCTCCGCGCCGAGTGCGAAGGGCACGACATGGACGGCGGCGCCGGGCATGATCTACCTTGCCGATTGGGGCGAGGTGGGGGTGGAGGCGCTGATCCCGCTCAACCGGACGACGGGCACCACCGTGGGCGCCGTGGCGCTGGTGCATTTCTTCCTCGACGACCTGCTGCCGACGACGCTCGGCAAGCCAATCTTCCCATGAGGAGAACCACCATGGTCCGCCTGCTCGCCCTGGTCCTCGCCTGCCTCGCCCCGCTGCCGCTCGCGGCCCACGCGTTGCTGCGGCGGGCGTCGCCGCTGGTGGGCTCCACCGTCACCGCCGCCCCGGCGGAGGTCGGACTCGACTTCTCGGAGTCCGTGGAACCGGCGTTCTGCACCGTGGTGGTGCAGGACGCGACCGGTGCGCGGGTGGACCGCGGCGACCTGCACGGGGCCGGCGCTCACCTGGCGATCGGTCTCGGGACGCTGCCGCCCGGCACCTACAAGGTCGTGTGGCACGCGGTCTCCGTGGACACGCACCACACCGAGGGCAGCTTCAGCTTCACCCTAACGCCGTGAGGCTGGCAGCCGCCCTGGCGTTCGGCCTGTGCGCGGCCGCCGCGCCGGTGCCGGGGCGGCTGCAGTTTCTCGGCGTGAACCTGTCCGGTGCCGAGTTCGGCGTGCCGGACGGCTTCCGCCACCGCTACCCGCCGGGCAAGCTCGGCACCGACTACATCTTCCCGACCCGGGCGGAGATCGACGCCGCTGCGTCCGCCGGCTTCAACATCGTCCGCCTGCCTTTCGCGTGGGAGCGGCTGCAGCCGGCGGCGGGCGGCACGCTGGACGGCGCCTACCTGGCCGGGTTGGACGCCGTGGTGCGGGCGGCGGCCGACAAGGGCATCACCGTGATCGTGGAGCCGGCGAACCAGGGTTACGGCTATGGCGGCCTGATTGGCACGGACACGCCGGACAGCGCCTTCGCCGATCTGTGGCGCCGGGTCGCAGTGCATTACCGGTCCTGGCCCACCGTGTTCTACGGCTTGATGAACGAGCCGCACGACCAGGCACCGGCGGACTGGCTGCACTCCGCCCAGGCCGCGATCGACGCCATCCGCTCCAGCGGCGCCCGGCAGGAAATCCTGGTTCCCGGCACGTATTACTCGGCGGGGGCAAGCTGGCTGAGCCGCGGCAACGCCGCCCTGTTCGCCGACCACGTGAGGGACCCGGCGAACAATTTCGCCTTCGAGATCCACCAGTACAACGATGCCGATGCAAGCGGGGAGAGCGCCGTCCCCGTGTCCCCCACCATCGGCGCCGAACGCCTGCAACGCGTTACCGCCTGGGCCGAAGCGGGCGGCCACCGCCTGTTCCTGGCCGAGTTCGGCGCCGGCGCGAACGCCGACAGCATTGCCGCCATGCACAACCAGCTAGCGTTCGTGCGGGCGCATGGCGGCGTATGGCAGGGTGCCGCGATCTGGGGCGGCGGCCCCTGGTGGCCCGCCGGCTACCCTCTGGCGATCGAGCGGCCGGACAGCCCGCAGATGAAGGCGCTGCAGGAGTTCACGCCTGCCGCGCCAGTTCCCCCGGGAGGCGGGTCGCGGTAAGGAGCCTGCTAGCACCGCACGAGATCACTCGAACACGATCCGCGGCCCGGCATTCACGGGCGTCGCCAGCTTCGCCCACAACTTGCCCGCCAGCACCGCATACGCCTTGCCCGCCTCGCTCTCCGGCGCCGCCGCGGCCACCGGCCGGCCCGCATCGCCGCTCTCGCGGATGTCCAGCAGCAGCGGGATCTCGCCCAGAAACTCCACGCCCAGCCGCGCCGCCTCCCAGCGTGCGCCGCCATGGCCGAACAGCTCGGCGCGGTGGCCGCAGGCCGGGCAGCAATAATAGCTCATGTTCTCGACCAGCCCGAGCACCGGCACCTGGGTCTTTTCGAACATCCGCACGCCCCGCCGCGCGTCGGCCAGCGCCACGTCCTGCGGGGTGGAGACGATCAGCGCGCCCGCCAGCTTCAGCTTTTGCGCGATGGTCAACTGGGCGTCCCCCGTGCCCGGCGGCATGTCCAGGATCATTACGTCCAGCGTGCCCCACTCCACTTGGCCCAGCAGCTGCGTCAGCGCGCCCATCACCATCGGGCCGCGCCACACCATCGCCGTCTCCGGATCCACCAGCAGGCCGATCGACAGCCAGCGCACCCCCCATGTCTCGAGCGGGACCATGCGCTCGCCCTTCATGTCCGGCTTGCGGTGCACGCCCAGCATCTGCGGCAGGCTGGGGCCATAGATATCGGCGTCCAGCAGGCCGACCCGGTGGCCTGCCCGCGCCAGCGCCACCGCGAGATTGACCGCCGTGGTGCTCTTGCCCACACCGCCTTTGCCGGAAGCGACGGCCACGATGTGCTTCACGCCCGGCAGCAACTCGGCGGGGGCGGCCGGCGCCGGCTCGGGGGCGGCCTGGCGGTGCGCGGTCAGCACGGCGGAGACGTTCAGCACGCCGGGCAACCCGGCCACCAAGGCCTGCGCCCGGGCCCGCACGCCCTCCATGGCGCCGGCCGTCTTGCGGTCGGCCAGCAAGGCCAGGTGGACCATCCCGTCGCGCACCGTGATGCCCTCGACCAGCCCCGCGCTGACGATGTCGCGTCCCGATGCCGGGTCCTGCACGGCGCGCAAGGCCTGCCGTAATTCAGCCTCGGTCATTTCGGCCCGGTGTCCATTCTCGGCCAACTTGCAAACCCCCTATGTACCGTCATTATACGCGTAGCCCAATGGGTGACGGTCAGTGACGCCGATATGGCGCACGGATGCAGCGATGCCAACGCCGTCCGGCCGAACGATCTAGGAGCGCGGCAAGTAATGCCTTGGAATTCAGGCGGCAACGACCCGACCCCCGGGCCATGGGGCCCGCCCGGTGGCCGCTCCGGCGGCGGGAACGGCAAGCCGCCGAACCGTGGCCCCTGGGGCGGCGGTGGCAATGGCGGCGGCAACGGCCCTGGCGGCCAGCTGCCTGACCTCGACCAGGTGATCGCGCGGATCAATGCCGGGCTGCGCGGCATGATCCCCGGCGGCGGGCCACGGCGCGGCGCCGGCTTCCCCCGCGCCGGCGGGCGCGGCGTGCTGTTGCTCGTGCTGCTGGCCGTGGCAGTTTGGCTTGCCACCGGCTTCTACCGCGTGCAGCCGGACGAGCAGGGCGTGGTGCTGCGCTTCGGCGCCTTCAACCGCACCGCCCTGCCCGGCCTGAACTACCACATCCCCTGGCCGGTCGAGGCGGCGCTGACCCCTGCCGTCACCCGCATCAACCGCACACCCGTCGGCTTCACCGCCC
>CAXSEG010000075.1:0-15684 GCA_964235545.1 uncultured Acetobacteraceae bacterium | reverse complement strand
CGACTTTGTCGGAGGCTGCAGCGGCTTTCATTCATCAGGACGCTGTCCTGGGGCGCAGGGTTCACCGATCTGCGCTGGTGGCGCTCCCGGGCGAGGCACCCAGGCGCATTTTATCGGCGGGTGAGGCTGGCAGGCTGCTTGGCCGCAGGGCTGCTGGTGTTCGCCGACTCGTCGATGCTGGCTTGCTGATGGGGGAAGCCGATGGCGGGCGAGGGATGCCTGCGGCAATCGATGCCGGTTCTGCAGCGAGGCTGGCGTCGGTGATGGCGGACAGTCTGGATCTGGCGTCGGTCGCCCGCAGGCTGGCCATCTCCAAGGACCGGGTCCGCAGGCTGGTCGAAGGGGGCCTGCTGAGTCCCATTCACAGTGGCAACGCTGCAGGCTGGGGCCGATGGGCGTTCCGTCGTGACGATGTCGAGGCTTTCCTGCAAGGCTTGAAGCCGACGGCAGCCCCGGAGCCGGGTGCTCCCATGCTTATGGAGTTCGAGACTGCGGCCGAGGTGCTGCGTCGGGGTGGTGTCGGCATTGCGGGCATGCTGGGTGCTGTCGAGGATGGACGCCTCCCTGTGGCCTCGCTTGATGTAAGCAACGGAGGACTGAAATTTTTGCGCTTTCGTCCGGCTGACGTGCGGGCCATGTGCGTGCAAGAGGGCGGTGGGGACGTGGTGCTCACCATCCAAGCGGCAGCCCGGCGCCTGGATGTCAAATGGCAGGTTGCTGCTCACCTGCTGCGGGCCGGACTGCTCGAGGCGAGTGGAACCGGCGTGACGGTGGCCGCGGTCGATGCTTTCACGGCCGATTACGTTTCTGGCGGAGTTTTGGCGCGGCAGTGGGGGACGTCCCCGCGTAGCCTGGCCGCAAAGTTGGATGCAGTCGGCGTCCCACCTGTCGTAGGACCGGCGGCAGACGGCTCACGCCAGAATTTCTACAGAATAGCCGATGTGGCGGAATCGGGCTTGGTTCATCGCAAGGCGGCAGGAAAACCTCTCAAGTCGGCACGAACTAGTGCTCATGTGATCGGGATCGACGGTAGTTTCGCAAAGAAATAGGTTCGGGCGCGCCCTTCGCGCCGGAGTCCTTGAATGCCTCCAGCAGGCCTACGCATTCCGACCTGCCTGACGCTGGAACCGATCCCTGATGAAAGCTTGGTGGGCTATGTTTTTCGGCTTTCCCACCACAGAGTATTGCCCAACGCACGTGCCCAGTTCATCGACTGCGGTTTTCCTTATCCACTCAACCAGCCGGAGCCTGAGTGGCTCGCCGCTCTCGCCGCTTCGTCATCCATGGAGATTGGACGCTTGGAGGCCATTTCCTACGGGCCTCCTGACCGTGTCTCGGCGATAGTTCTTGGGCACCGGGTAAGCCAGAGCGTCCTGGAACGCCGTGGGATGCCGCAGCGCAGGATATGTCCGGCCTGCCTGTCGGAGAGGGCGTATCACCGGGCGATGTGGGACCTGCGCTATATAGCGGTCTGTCCGGTGCACGGCTGTCTGCTGGAGGACACCTGCCGCCATTGTGGCGATCCCCTGATGTGGAAGGGGTCGAACTTGTTAACCTGCAGGAAAAATCATCGCCTGGATCTCGGCGGTATGGAGCCGACGCTTGTCGAGGCCGCCGATGTCGAGGCTACGGCTGCGGTCTATGGGCTGTTTGGTGACCCGCGTTTTCAAAGAGGTGCGGACGGCTTGCGAGGATTGGCACCGCTGGCCGATCTGCAGCCTGCCGACATCGCTGAGTTCTTGTTTCGGCTGGGTCTGGAGCGCATGGGGCGTGACAAGAAGGTGTTTTCCTCTGAGAGTCCTGGCGAGCTGGCCTGGGCTGCGCATATTGCCCTGCGGCGTGGCGTGGAGGCGCTGGACCCGTGGCCGGATGTTTTCCATCAGACGTTGGATGGCATGCGGGAGCGCTGGGGTTCGACCGCGCAGGCTTCCTTGCGGCTGTGCGCTGGTGCGGTCGAACGCTGGGGGGCGGGCTTGCCCTCAGAGTGCGGTCGCCGGATAATGCACGCGGTCACCGAGTACAGAGCGATTGACGCTGCCAGGATGGTGGGGGAACAAGCGTTGAGCGTTGGTCATCCTCATCCCCGTCGGCTACGGTAGAAAGCCAGCGTTTACTGGTGTTTTCTGAGTTGTCCAGGCTTCCGCATGCCGGGAGTCGTGCAGTCCAGGTTTCCGGGTGCGGTTGTCCAGAAGTCTGCATGTCGGGAGGTGCGGAAACCGACAGGTTTACTGGAGGCGTGTCCAGGTCTTGGTGTGCGCTAACAACATGTGTGGGCAAGCGCAATTGGCGAGACTAGAGCATAGTAGCAGAGACTCAAAGCAAGTCTTCATCGGCTGCTATAATGCTAAGTCATTGTAGGCTGTAGACCTTCCAGTGGTCACTGTTAACGGGTGGGCGCTGGGGCGTGCTAGTCGGCGGCTCTGATCCAGGAACGTCTTGAACTCCTTTTGCCAAAAACAGGACAGATGCGGCCTCGCTCGCGATGACCCTTGAAGGTGATGGATCCATCCGTTGCAGGCTCTGATCCGACCTGCAACATATGCACCATGACGATGCCATGTTCAGCCACCCGTCAACCACTCGACCTCCTGCGGCAAGCTTTGCCGGATCTGCCGCCCCGGCTGCGTGAAGTCGGCCGGTTCCTCAGCGAGCATGAGTTCGATGCCGCGACCCGTTCGATGCGCGGCCTCGCGGCGGCGGCAGGCGTCAACCCGGCATCGTTCACCCGGTTGGCCCAGGCCCTGGGATACCAAGGCTGGGACGAGCTGCGCGACGCGTTGATCGAGGCGCGGAGGCCGGGAACGGAGGCGCCGTTCTCCGGCCGTATCCGGCCCACTGCGGACGGGCCTTTGCGGGATCCCGAAACGATGGCGGCCGCCTTGATCGGCAGCGATGTTGCCGGACTGGCCCGCATCGCGGCACCCCCGATCGCCGGGGCGGCGCGCGCGCTGCACGCCGCCCCGCGCGTCTGGATCGCGGGCTTCCGCTCCTGCCGTGCGCTGGCGGAGCTGCTTCACTACCAGTTGCGGATGTTCCGGCCTGACGCCGTGCACCTGGTTGGTGGAGCAGGTCCGGAGGACTTGGATTTCGGCGCGTTCGCCGCCGGGCATGCGATGGTGGCGATCGGCTTCGCACCTTATTCGCGGGCCAGCGTCATGACGGTCCGCGTGGCCCGCAATGCCGGCTGCACCATCATCGCCATTGCGGATACGCCGCAGGCGCCCATGGCGGAGGGCGCCGATCACCTGCTGCTGTTCGAGGCCGCATCCAGCCCCGGCTTCTTTCCCAGCCTGACCGGGGCAGTGGCCCAGGCCCAGGCCCTCGCCGCTGCCTTGTTCACGCTGGGCGGCAAGGCGGCCCTGCTCCGCCTGCGGCAGACCGAGGCCCGGCTCGCCGCCCATTCGCACTACGTACCAGGTCCGGAGACCGAGGCATGACCGCCAACGCCGCTGCCATGCCCACCGCGTCGCAGCTGCCTCAGCACCGCAGCCGCGTCCTGCACCGAAGCCTGCGCGACGACCCTCCTGTCGCGGTAAGCGGTCACGGCGTGTGGCTACGGACTGCCGATGGGCGGGAGGTGCTGGACGCGTCCGGCGGCGCGGCTGTGAGCTGCCTCGGCCACAGCCATCCGCACGTGGTGGAGGCCATCCAGCGCCAAAGCGCTCAGTTGGCTTATGCCCATACCGGCTTCTTCTCCTCCGAGCCCGCGGAGGCGCTGGCCGAGGAGCTGGTCGGGCACGAACCCGGCGGCCTCGCTTTTGCTTACTTCGTGTCCGGCGGCTCGGAGGCCATCGAAGCAGCGCTCAAAATGACGCGGCAGTATTTCGTCGAGATCGGTCAGCCCCGTCGCAGTCACATCATCGCCCGGCGGCAGAGCTACCACGGCAACACGCTCGGCGCCTTGGCCGCGGGCGGCAATGCCTGGCGGCGCGCACCCTACGCGCCCCTGCTGTCCCAAGCGTTCAGCCACGTTTCCCCCGCGTTCGCCTACCGGGAGCAGCGGGACCACGAGACGGACGTCGAGTTCACGGCCCGGCTGGCCGCGGAGCTGGAGGCCGAATTCCAGCGCCTCGGCCCCGACACCGTGGCCGCTTTCGTGGCGGAGCCGGTGGTGGGAGCGACAGCCGGCTGTGTGACGGCGCCGGCCAGCTATTTCGAAGCAGTGCGCGCCGTGTGCGACCGCCACGGCGCCTTGCTGATCCTGGACGAGGTGATGTGCGGGATGGGCCGTACCGGCACCTTGCACGCGTGGCAGCAGGAGGGCGTCGCACCGGACATCCAGACGGTCGCCAAGGGCCTGGGCGGCGGCTACCAACCGGTGGGTGCCATGCTGGCCTCGGCGCGCGTGGTGGACGCGCTGCGGCAGGGCTCCGGCGCGTTCCAGCACGGCCACACCTACCTGGCCCACCCGGTCGCCTGCGCGGCCGCCCTGGCCGTGCAGCAGGTGATCCGCTCGGACGGGCTGCTGGACGATGTGCGGGACCGTGGCACCTTGCTGGAGCAGCGCCTGACGGAGCGGCTGGGCAACCACCGCAATGTCGGCGACATCCGCGGCCGCGGCCTGTTCCGCGGCATCGAGCTGGTGGCGGACCGCGCCACCAAGGCCCCGTTCGACCCGGCGCTGAAGCTGCACGCCCGGATCAAGGCCGCCGCCTTCGCACGCGGCCTGGCCTGCTACCCCTCCGGTGGCACCGCCGACGGCGTAAGCGGCGACCACATCCTGCTGGCGCCGCCCTATATCGTGACGCCCGGCGAGATCGACACCATCGTGGACCGCCTGGGCGCCGCCATCGACGACGCCCTGTCCAGTCTGCCGCAGCCGGAGCCTCGCTCATGAAGCGCAGGACGCTGCTGCGGGCGGCCGGCGCGGCCCTGCTGCCGCTGCCTGCCTTGGCCCTGGACATGCGGGCGAAGACCCTGCGCTTCGTACCGCAGGCCAACCTGACGGTGCTGGACCCGATCCTCACCACGGCCGGCGTCACGCTGGACCACGCCTACGCGGTGTTCGACACGTTGTTCGCCACGGGTGCCGATTTCCGCCCGGTGCCGCAGATGGCGGAGGGCCATGAGGTCTCCGACGACGGGCGCAGTTGGACGATCCGCTTGCGCGACGGCCTGCGCTTCCACGACAACGAGCCGGTTCGGGCCGCCGACTGCGCGGCCAGCCTGGCACGCTGGAGCAAGCGCGACACGTTCGGCCAGACGCTGGGTGCCGCCGTCGATAGCTGGCAGGCAGCGGATGACCGGACGCTTCGCATCGCGCTGAAACGTCCGTTCCCGCGGCTGCTGGAGGCCTTGGCCTTCGTGGGCCCGATCCCCGCCTTCATCATGCCCGAGCGCCTGGCGCAGACCGATCCCTACAAACCGGTCTCCGAGATGGTCGGCTCCGGACCGTTCCGCTTTCTGGCAGACGAGTTCGTGCCGGGCAGCCGGGCGGCCTATGCGAAGTTCGACGGCTACGTTCCTCGCTCGGAGGCGCCGGCATTGAATTCCGGAGCGAAAATCGCCCATTTTGACCGTGTCGAATGGAACGTCATCCCGGACAGCGCCACCGCCGCCGCTGCGCTGCAATCGGGTGAGGTGGATTGGTGGGAGTTCGCCGACGCCGACCTGGCCCCCATGCTGGCGCGCAACAGATCCATCCGCGTGCAGCCCTATGATCCGACCGGATTCATGGGGTTCCTCCGCTTCAACGCCCTCGTGCCGCCCTTCGACAATCCAAGACTGCGGCGCCTGGTGCTCTCGGCCGTCGACCAGGCCGAATACATGCCGCTCATCACCGGCGGTGACGATGCGGCCTGGAAGACCTGGCGCAGCATGTTCCCGCAAGGCTTCCCCTTCGTCACCGAAGCCGGGGCCTCGGCCATGGCCGCGCGCAAGGACTTCGACGCGCTGCGGCGCGAGCTGCGCGACGCCGGGTATGCCGGGGAGCGTGTCGTCATCCTCAGCCCCAGCGACCTCGCCAGCGTCGCACCCTTCGGGGACGTGACGGCGGAGCTGTTGCGCAAGCTCGGCATGGCCGTGGATCTGCAGGTCACCGACTGGGGCACCGTCGTCCAGCGCCGCACCTCCCGCGAGCCAGTGGAGCAGGGCGGCTGGTCCATCTTCCACACCACCTGGAAGAGCGCCTCGATCGCCAACCCGGCATTGAACACCAACATCCGCGGCCAGGGCGAAAAGGGCTGGTTCGGCTGGTTCAGCAGTCCGGAGATCGAGGCGGAAACGGCCGAATGGCTGGACGCCTCGACCGATACGGGGCAGCAGCGCCTGTTCGACCAGATCCAGCGCACGGCCTTCGACCAGGCGCCCGTGGTGCCGCTGGGTCAGTTCGTGCAGAAAACGGCCTTCCGGTCCGACATCCTGGGTGTCCTACCAGGCCCGGCCGCCTTCCCGTGGAACATCCGCCGTGGCTGACACGCCCCGCACGGTGCGCGTCGCCCTGGGCGGGCTAATGCTGGAATCCGTCAGCTTCCTGCCGTTGCTGACGACGTTGGAGGAACTGCGCGCCGGCGAGGCGGAAGGCCCGGCGATGCTGGAGCGGTTCCGCGGCACCAACACCATCCCGGGTGGCTTCATCGCCACCTGCGAGGCGCATGGGATCGAGATGGTGCCGCTGGTGTTCGTCGACGCCGGCGCGGCCGGCCCGGCGGCGGACGCTGCCTTCGTGGACTATGCCGACCGCATCTGCGCGCAGCTCCAGTCGGCGGGCCCGCTGGACGGCGTGTTGCTCGCGCTGCACGGCGCCCTGGTCACGCCCACGCGGCTGGACCCGGACCGGGAGATGGCGGAGCGGGTGCGCGCCGTGGTCGGGCGCGACGTGCCGGTTTCCGCGGCGTTGGATTATCACGGCAATATAGACGCCCACCTGCTGGAGTTGGTGGACGCGGCGTTCGGCTATCACTACTCGCCCCACACCGATATCGCCGCCACGGGTGAACGCGCGGCCAACTGCCTGATCCGCATGATGCACGATCGCGTGCGGCCCTTCATGGCCTTTGCGAAACCGGGCGTGATGGTTCCCAGCATCTTCAGCGCCACCGGGCTGGCGCCGCTGTCCGACATCGTGCGGGCCTCGGTCGACATGGCCCGGCCGGCGCCCGGTTTCCTCGACGTGAGCGTGTTCGCCGGCTTCTCTTACGCCGACGTGCCGAATTGCGGCTTTTCCGTCCTCGCCGTGGCTGACGACGCGGCGGAGGCACGCCAGGTGGCGGACGAAATCTCGCATAGGATCTTCTCCGAGAGAGAAAGCCTGCTGCACCGGGACCTGGTGTTGGACATGACAACGGGCGTCGACTGCGCTGTCGCGCGCGCTGCCAGCAAGCCGGGGCGGCCGGTGGTGCTGCTGGAGCACGCCGACCGCTGTAACGACAGCACCTATCTGCTGCGCGAACTGCTCCGCCGCGGCGTGACGGGTGCGGCGATCCCCTACATCTGGGACCCGGTCTCGGCAGCCGCCGCAGCCGAGGCGGGCACCGGGGCGGTCGTCACGTTAAGGGTGGGGGGCCATTCCTCGGCTCGCGCAGGCGGTCCCGTCCCGCTGACCGGAACGGTGCGCTTTGCCGGCGTGAAGGAGTACCGCACCACAGGCGCTTACATGCATGGCCGCCTGGTCCAACTCGGCATGACGGCCGTGCTGGATGTTCAAGGATTGATGGTCAGCCTGGTAAGCCGTCCGACCTTGACGGTCGACGAAGACCCCTTTGTCCAATTCGGCATGCGAGCCCAGGATTTCGGCATCGTCGTGCTACGATCCAAAACCCATTTCCGGGCGGCTTACGAGCCGATCGCCGACTGCATCCTGATCGTCGACACCCCGGATTGGGGACCAGCAGATCTCACGACCCTGCCTTATCGGCAGATCGATCGGGAAAAGAACTTTCCGTTCTCGGCGTGAGCGGTTCGACCGGGTTGAATCATGAACCAACCCGGTTGCCCGCGCTGCCGGAGCCACCGGCTTCGCGGCCTCGCGATGACAGTGCCGATAGGGCACGCTGGTCTCATACCGGCGCCCAAATGCTTTGACCTTTGGGCTGCTGCCCATCCCACCCTACAGCCTGCCTCGGTCAGAGCGTTGGCGCGCGCGGGTCTCACGCATCGGCGAACGGGGTGCGGATGTCCTGACAGGATGGCTGGATCAGGTCCTCGGTCAGTATCCGCGCGGTACGGCCGCGTTCGTGCAGGATGGCGTCAACGATCTCGCGGTTGGTTGCACTGCCAGCTGCATCATGTCGGGGTTGCGGCAGTAGGCCAGGTAACGGTCGCGCAGCACCTGTTTGCCGATAATGCCGCGCAGGGCGGCGTAGCGTGGCATTGCCCGAAGCGAGCAGGATGTGGTCGGTGATCTCGCCGACCTCACGGCACGGGAGCTCCGCACGCGTGCCGCCGCCGTTGGTTACTGACGTGGTCATACGCCCACACGGCGTCACCGCTGCGCCGGTCGAGGTCTCGGACCCTGACCGCGTCACTATGTCATGAATCTGCAACTTGGCCCGTGCTGTCACCGGAGTTACAGGCTTCCCAAGAATAGGCGGAGACAACTTCATGTCGGGCACCATCACTCAGTTTACCCCAGGCGATATCGTCATCAGCGAGACCGGTGACGTCGGCGGTGCGACTGGCCTCGGGGACAACCAGGCCAGCCCGATCGAACTTGTCGAGATCAATCCAACTCTGCCCATGGGCAGC
Organism: uncultured Acetobacteraceae bacterium; assembly: GCA_964235545.1. Taxonomy (GTDB): domain Bacteria; phylum Pseudomonadota; class Alphaproteobacteria; order Acetobacterales; family Acetobacteraceae; genus LMUY01. The sequence goes on along the minus strand of CAXSEG010000075.1, from coordinate 6,999 downwards.
AATGTCGTCGGCACGTTGGTGCTTCCCTCCGCCGTGTCCGGCGAACTCGGCTCCTCCAGCGAGGGTACGCTTGAGCTGGCAGCCAACGGCCAGTCCCTCGTGATCGCCGGATACGACGTCAACTACCTGACCTACAATGCCGGCGAGACGGGCGGCAACAACGTCTATGGCAACACCGCCGAGGCGCAGAGCTACAGCGTCGAGCCCGCTGGCGGTAGCGACACCCTGGTCCCGCGCGCGATCGTGGACATCGGCGGTAACGGCGCTGTTGACGACAGCACCAACCTGCTCGGCGTCTTCAATACAAACAACCCCCGCAGCGTCGCGACCGTGGACGGCACCAGCTTCTACGTCGCGGGTCAGGGCGTGAAGGGTGACACGACGCAGGGCGTGTTCCTGGCCAAGGATGGCGCCAGCACTGCCACCGCGATCAACACCGGCACCGACGCGCGCACGGTCGAACTGTCAAACGTCAGCGGCACGGAGACCCTCTACGTCTCGCAGGACAGCAAGCAGCCGAGCAGCGGCGGCACGTCCGACATCGCCAGCTTCAGCACGGCCGAACCCACGGCCACATCGACCGAGACCGCCCTGCCCGGGATCAGCAAGAGCGTGACGCTCAACGGCACGAACGGCAACGGCGTCGATGGCGGCAGCGGCACCGTCAACCTCAGCCCGGAGAACTTCTTCTTCGCGGACTCGACCACCCTCTACGTGGCCGATGGCGGCGCGCCCAAACAGGGCGGCCTCGGCGACGGCGGCTTGCAGAAGTGGAGCCTCGTCAATGGCACCTGGAAGCTCGACTACACGCTGTCCACCGGGCTGGATGGCACGACCGGCCTGGTCTCGAACGCCAGCGGCGCCACCTCGACCGGCGATACCGGGCTGATCGGGCTCACCGGCAGCGTCAACGCGGCAACGGGGGCGGTGACGCTCTTCACGACCACCGTGCCGCTGAACGATCTCGGCGACACCGGCCTTTATGCCATCACCGACACGCTGGCCGATACGACGGCGACCCAGGCATCGAGCGAGGCGTTCTCCGAACTGCTGGCAGGCACGACGGGAAGTATCAACATCCGCGGCGTGGCCCCGGCGCCAACCCCAGCCTGCTTCTGCCGGGGAACCTTGATCCGCACCGCAAGGGGCGAGGTGGCGGTCGAGGCACTCGTCATCGGGGACCTGGTGGTCACTGTGTCCGGCACCCTCCAGCCAGTGCGCTGGATCGGCAGGCGCGCCTATCACGCGCGGTTCCTGCGCCACGCAGTCCGCCCGGTCCGGATCGCGGCCGGCGCGCTCGGAGGTGGAGTGCCGTCGCGGGACCTGCGCGTCTCACCCTGCCACGCCATGCTGATCGACGGCTTGCTGATCCCGGCGGCGCAGCTGGTGAACGGACGGTCCGTGACGGTGGATACCGCTTGCGACGGGGTGGAGTATTTCCACGTCGAGTTGCCGCAGCACGATGCGCTCTGGGCCGAAGGCGCCGCCAGCGAGAGCTTCATCGACGATGACAGCCGCACGTTGTTCCACAACGCCGCCGAATACGCGGCACTCTACCCGGACGAGCCGGCGGTTCCCGCCCTATACTGCGCCCCCCGCGTAGAGAGCGGCTACGAGTTGGAGGCGATCCGGTCGCGGCTGAATGGGAAGGCGTCCTGGGCGGCCTAGCAGATCGGGATCGTGGCTGATTGCGACGCCTCACCGAAGGATCGGGCCTGAGCCTGGGCCGGGCATGACCTCCCCCGTTCAGATCAGCCGTCTTACCGTCGCCTTTCGCGGCGCGGTCGCCCTGCGCTGGATCGACCTTCACCTGGACCGCGGCGAGAGCCTCGGCCTGGTCGTTCCCGGGGATCATCCTGCTCGAGGGTGGGCTGTCGTTCCTGGGCTGGGGTGCCGCCATTCGGCTGCATGGGCTGGTGAAAGCTTGGCCCGGCGGCAAGGCGCTGGACGGCGTCAGCCTGTTCGTTCCGGCCGGGCACTTCGCCATGCTGCTTGGGCCTTCGGGCTGCGGCAAGTCCACCTGCCTGCGCATTGCGGCAGGGCTGGAGTGGCCCGACGCCGGCCGGGTCGAGATCGATGGCCGCGACGTGACGCGGCTGCCGCCAGCGTCGCGCGGGATCGCCACGGTGTTCCAGTCCAGCGCGCTGTTCCACCACTTGAGCGTCGACAGCTTGCCCGGCGGCGGCGCCTGGCTGGACGCGTTCTACCCGGCATCCCGGCGCAACACGCAGATCGACGCCCATGACTGGTGCTTGCCGTTCCAGCGCTCCACCATCGTGATGTATCACGACAAGGGCCTGTTCCCGCGCAGCTGGAGGGTGCCGGCCTGCTGACGCGGCTGTGGCGTGTGTACGTTCCGCTCGCTCGCCCAACCTCCGTCGCCTACGGCCTGGTGTCGGTCAGCTTCCACTGAAACAACTTCCTCTGGCCGCTGGTGGCATCCGCCGATGCCTTATCCGCCGGGTCGGCCGGGGTAATCCGGGTCGGGCAGGAACGGGAACGGCCCGGGGTAGGGCTCCACGCAGGCCGTGTGGCTGATCACCCCCGTGTCCGCGCGCCAGCGATGGATCTGGTAGGCGGCCGGCTCCATGACGAAGGCTGCCGAAGCATCGTCGGACAGGTCCAGCTCCACCTGGTGGGCCACGGACGGGCATATGCTCGCCACCGCATTCCCCAGCATCGCCGTGACCGGACGATGGTGGTGGCCGCAGACGATGCGCTGCACCTGCGCGTGACGGCGGACGAGGGCGGCGAAGGCGGCCGGGTCACGCAACGCGATGGCGTCCATATGCGCGATGCCGCACTGGAAGGGCGGATGGTGCATGCCGATCAGCGTGGGCTTGTCCGGCTGCTGCGCGAGCGTGCGGTCCAGCCAGTCCAGCCGGGCCGGGCACAGCTCGCCATGGCCGGCGCCGGGCACCACCGTGTCGAGCATCACCAGCCGCAGCGGCAGATCGTCGACGGCGTAGTGCACGAAGCCGCCCTCGTGCTGGACATGGGGCAATTCCGCCAGCAGCACCTCGCGCCGGTCATGGTTGCCTGGGATGACGTGGACCGGCATCCGCAGGTATTGCGTCAGCATGTCGCGCAGCAATGCGTATTCGGCGGCCAGGCCGCAATCCGTCAGGTCCCCGGTGATGATCACCGCATCGGGGGCTGGCCGGATCGCCGACACGGCGCGCAACGCCCGCGCGGTCAGCATGTTCGTCTCCGCCACCCGGTAGGCGGCGATGCCCGGCGGCCGGACGTGCAGGTCCGTCAGCTGGACGATGGTGCACCCGCTCATGGCAGCTTCAGCGCGGTCTGCTCGGCGTAGGGCCGGAGCAGGTCGTCGGCCTTGCGCTGGCCCACGGCAACGGCGTCGGCCGGCTTGACGCGGCCGGACAGCATGGCCTGCACCTGGTCGCCCAGCGCCTTGCGGACGGGCACGGTCTGATAGGTGGCGAACCATGGCCGGGCATACCGCAGCTGGTCCAACGCGACGCGGGCGTCCGGATGCTGCTGCAGGTAGGCCTGCATCTCCGGCAGGTCGTAGGCGGCACGGTTCGGCGCGAAGTAACCCGTGTAGCGGCTCCATTGCCCCGCGACCGCCGGGCTGGTCAGCCAGCTGATCAGCGTCCACGCCGCCTGCTGACGCTCCGGGCTGTTGCCGGCCGGGATCATCAGGCTGCCACCGCCGATCGGCGCGGCGTTGACCAGCGCGCGCGGCACGAACGCCACGCGGTACGGCAGCTTCATGTTCTGCCGCACGAAGCCGAGCGCCCCGGTGCTGTTCAGGATCATCGCCGCCCGGCCGCTGAAGAACGCCGCGGTCATCGCATTGGCGTCGTTCACGCCCTCCGGCATGACGCGGTGCTTGTGGATCAGGTCGTCGAGGAACTGCACCGCCCCCAGCGTCGACGGCTCGTTGTAGTAGACCTCGCCGCCCCAATCGGCGTTGAAGTACTGTCCGCCATTGCTCATCGCGAACCCGCTGACCAGCCACATGAGGTTGTCCTCGACCTCGTTCATCATCAAGCCCCAGCGGGTGACCTGGTTGCCGTCGCGCTTGGTCAGCCGCTTGGCCGCGTCCACCCACTCCGCCCAGGTCACCGGCGGCTTGTCCGGGTCGAGCCCCACCTCGCGGAAGGCGTCCACGTTGTAATACAGCACGGGGGTGGAGTTCTGGAACGGCACGCCCATGACGTGCCCGGCCTCCATCGCGTTGGACCGCAGGGCAGGCCAGAACTGGTCCATGAACTGGTCGGGCGTTTGGTTGCCGCGCTGGATCAGGCCGTCCAGCATGCTCGCCTCGCCCGTGATGGCGTAGTCGCGGATGTAGTTGGCGCTCATCAGCACCACCGCGGGCGGCCGGCCACCGGCCATGGCGGCGCGCGTCTTGACCGAGGTGTCGTCGTAGCTGCCGGTGTAGCTGGCGGTGACGTGCACGTCCGGATGCCCGGTGTTGAACGCCTCCACCACGCGCTGCATCTCGTTGGCCAGTTGGCCCTGCACGGGAACCGGAAAGAAGAAGTCGATCTCGGTCGCAGCCTGGGCCGATCGCGCCCAAAGCGCTGCCGCGGCGAGGGCCGCATAACAGAAGCGTCGCATGGTGGACTCCCTCATTTTATACCTGAGAAGACGAAGCTGCCGACGATCCGGCGCTGGAACAGCAGGAACAACAGCAGCAGCGGCAGCGCCACGAGGGCGGTGCCAGCCGCCACGACGCCCCATTGCCCACCGCTTTCGGACGCCCCGGCGAAGCTCGCCAGCCCGACCGTGAGCACCTGGTGCGCGGGCGAGCTGGTGGCCATCAGCGGCCACAGGTACTCGTTCCAATGCGCCGTCAGGCTGACCACGGCGAAGGCCGCCAACCCCGGCCGGGCAGCGGGCAGCAACACGTGGCAGATGATCTGCAGCGTGTTGGCACCGTCCATCGCCGCCGCTTCCTCATACTCGCGCGGCAGCTGGCGGAAGGTCTGCCGCATCAGGAACACGCCGAAGGCGGAGGCAAGGTACGGCGCCGCGATGCCCGGCAGCGTGTCATACAGCCCAAGCGCCACGAGGATCTGCAGGTTGGGCACGATCAGCAGTGCCGGCACCAGCAGCAGTTGCAGCAGGAACAGCAGGAACACCACGCCGCTGCCGCGGAAGCGCAGCCGGGCGAAGGCGTAGCCCGCCAGGGTGATCGTGACGCTCTGCACCGCCAGGATGCCGAGGCAGAGCAGCGCGGTATTGGCGTACCACCGCACGAAGTGACCGCTGGACCAGGCGTCGCGGTAGTTCTGCAGGTCGAGCGGCGGGTGCGGCAGCAGGCTGGCGATATCGTCCGGATAGCCGGGCCGGAAGGAGGCGACCACCATCCAGATGAACGGCACGGCCCAGACCAGGGAGGCAGAAGCAGCCAGCGCCTTGCCCGGTGACGGCAGCCTAGCTCTCATAGTGGATGCCACGCTCGAGGGTGCGCAGGCTGACCGCCGCCAGGCCGAATAGGCCCGCCACGCTCACCACGGTGGCCGCGCTGGCACGGCCGACATCCAGGTTCTGCTGCGCCGTCTGATAGATGTAGGACAGCAGCAGGTTCGTGCTGTCGGCCGGCCCGCCATTGGTCATGACCAGCACGTGGTCCACCTGCACCAGCACGTTGATCACGGCGATCACGCTCACGAAGCCGAAGGTCGGGCCGAGCAGCGGCAGGATCACGTGGCGCAGCCGCTGCCACGGATTCGCACCGTCCAGGCGCGCCGCATCCAGCAGGTCCTCCGGCACGGCGGCCAGTCCGGCGAGGAAGAACAACATGTAGTAGCCGGTGTTCTTCCACACCGTGACGGCGACGATGCTGGGCAGGGCCAAGCCGGGATCGCCGAGCCAATTGGCCGATGCGAGCCCGGCCCAGCCGAGGTAGTGGTCGATCAACCCTGCGCCGGGCATGAAGATGAAGGTGAACAGGGCGGCGGCGGCCACCAGCGGCACCATCATCGGCAGCACCAGCAGCGTGCGCGTGAGGGATGACAGCCAGCCGCTATCCCGCACCGCCAAGGCGAACAGCAGGGCTAGCGCCAGACTGGGCACGATGGTGCCCAGGCCATAGAGCGCCGTGTTGCCCAGGGCGCGCCGGAACCGCTCATCGGCTGCCAGCGCGACATAGTTGCTGGCACCATACGCCATCGGCTGCCCGAACCGCCGAACCTGGAACGACCGGGTTATAACTTGAACGACCGGCCCGTAGGTGAAGAGGACGAGCGGCACGAGCGACGGCGCCAGCAACAGCCAGGCCGCCGGAAGCCGGAGGGTGGGGAGCCGATACGGCTGTCCTGCGTTTGACCGCCTAACGTCAATCACGCCGCCCGCCGCCCGATGATCGCCAGGCGCAGGCGCCGGGACAGCAGGTCGATCATGGCGACCGTCACCAGCACCATCAAGATCAGGAAAGCCGCCTGCTGCCATTCCAGCACCCGGATCTGCTCGTACAGATGCAGCCCGATGCCGCCAGCGCCGACGATGCCGATGATGGTGGCGGACCGGGTGTTGGACTCGAAGAAATACAGCAGCTGGCTGGCGAAGACCGGCAACGCCTGGGGCACCAAGCCGAAGCGGATGGCCAACCAGGGCCCGCCACCGCTGGCCAGCACGCCCTCGACCGGCTTGCGGTCCGCCGTCTCGATCGCCTCGGACATCAGCTTGGCCAGTGCGCCGCAATCCGCCGACGCGATGGCGAGCGCCCCGGCGAAGGGGCCGAGCCCCACCACGTTGATCCAGATCAGCGCCCAGATCAGCACGTCGATGCTGCGGACCGTGTCCAGGCTGCGCCGGGCCAGCACATGCACCAGGCGATTGGCCACCACGTTGCGGGCGGCCAGGAAGCCGAACGGCACGGCCAGGATCGCGGCCAGCAGCGTCCCCAGGAAGGCGATCGAGAGCGTTTGCCCCAGCGCGTCCAAATAGAGCGCGAAATGTCCGCCGGCGGTCGGCGGCACCATCAGCGCGACGAGGGTGCCCAGCTCGCCCAGGCCCCGCCAG
>CAXSEG010000074.1:13709-15755 GCA_964235545.1 uncultured Acetobacteraceae bacterium | reverse complement strand
CAGCGCAGCATGACCCCGAACCGACCCGCCGCCGCAACTCGGTTCGACCCGGAGCGGATGTTCCGGCCCCGCTCCCTCGCCATCCTGGGGCCGAATAGCCGCCTCGCCCAGCAAGCCCGCGCCAACATCACCGCGGCCGGGTTCGCCGGCGACGTCCACATTGCCGCGCCGGGCCAGCCGCTCCGCCCCGCCGACCTCGCCATCATCACGGCCGAAAGCGGCACGATCGAGCCGGTCTACACGGCGCTCGCGAGTGCGGGCATCTTCGCCGGCGTTGCCCTCGGCATGGTCACCGGCCTGGCGGAAGGGCAGGCTGCGACCGGCGTCCGCATCCTCGGCCCAGGATCGTTCGGGATCGCCTGCCCGGCGCTGCACCTCAACGCCACCCTCTCGCACCTCAACCCCCAACCCGGCCGGGTGGCGCTGGTCTCGCAATCGGCTGCGCTCTGCCGGGCGGTGCTGGATTGGGCGGAGCCGAACGGTGTCGGCTTCAGCCAGGTCGTGGGTCTCGGCGGCAATGCCGGCACCGGCTTCGTGCAGGTGCTGGACTACCTCTCCCGCGACAGCGCCACCGGCCCCATCCTGCTCGACATCCGCCGCGTCCGGGACCCGCGCGCCTTCCTCTCCGCCGCCCGCGCCGCCGCCCGGTTGCGCCCCGTGGTGGCGCTGCGGGCCGGCAGTCGGCTGCTGGATCCGACGGGCCAGGCGGAGCTGGTGTTCGACGCCGCCCTGAACCGGGCCGGCCTGCTCACCGTCTCGCGGTTCGAGGACATGCTGGCCGCCCTCGAGACCCTCACCCGCGGCCCGGCGCCGCGCGGAGAGGGACTCGCCATCGTCAGCAACGCGATCGGACCCGGCCGCCTGGCGGCAGACGCTGCCCTGGCCAGCGGCATCGCCCTCGCTCCGCTGACACCGGAGACGCGCGAGGTGCTGCGCCTGGCTCTGCCCGGCGGTGACCTGGCGGACATCGTCTATGTCGGCGTGGCGCAGCCGACCCGCCTGGCCGAGGCCGCGTCCCTGCTCGGCGGCGCGCGGGAGGTCGGCGGCATCCTCGCCGTGCTGGCCCCCACCGGCCCGGCCGATGCCGCGGGGATCGAGGCGCTCGCCGCGGTACCGCGCACCCGCGTGCCGCTGCTGGTCTGCGCAATGGGGGAAACCACCGGAGCCGCCCACCGCCGCCGGCTGGCCGGGGCGGGGATCCCCGTCTTCGCCACGCCGGAGCAGGCGGTGGCCGGCTTCCACCACCTGCTCCGGCTGCGCCGCGCCCGGGCCGCCGCCGCCGAGTTGCCGCCGAGCGACGTGCTGGAGTTGGCCCCCGACCGGCCTGCCGTCCAGCGCGTAGTCGCCGCGGTACGCGCCGCCAACCGTCTGAGCCTGACCGCGGCAGAGCTGCAGGCCGTGCTCGCCGCCTACGGCCTGACACGGCCCCCGCTTACCGTCACCGTCGCAGATGACGCGCTGTTCGGCCCAACCATCAGTCTTGCAAGCGCCGCCTTCGACCTCCCGCCGCTCAATCTGCCCTTGGCGCACGGCCTGGTTGCCCGCGGCCCGCCCCTCCCGACCGATGAGGCGGGTGCGCTCGCCGACCTCCTCGTCCGCCTCAGCCAGTTGATCATCGACGTCCCAGCTCTCGCCACGCTCTCGCTCGACCCGGCGGCCAGCCCCTCCGCCACGCTTCGCCCGCCTGGCCAGGAGGGCCGCCTCGTCCTGCCGCCCTATCCGGCCGACCTTGTAGCCACGTGGGAGACACGGGGCGAGCCGCTCACCATCCGCCCCATCCGCCCGGAGGATGCGGCCGCCCACGCCGCACTGTTCCGCCGCATCAGCCCCGAGGACGTGCGGCTGCGCTTCTTCACTATGCTGCGCGAGCTCTCCCCCGAGCGCATTGCCCGCATGACGCAGGTGGATTACGACCGCGAGATGGCCTTCGTCGCCGTGCGTGCCAACGGCGACACCGTGGGCGTCAGCCGCCTGGTGCGCGAGCGGGACGAGGGCGAGTTCGCCGTGATCGTGCAGTCCGACATGAAAGGCAGGGGGCTCGCCCGG
>CAXSEG010000074.1:0-13699 GCA_964235545.1 uncultured Acetobacteraceae bacterium | reverse complement strand
CAAGGAATGACGGCGGTCGTGGGCCAGGTGCTCGCGGAAAACGGCCCGATGCTGGCCTTCATGCACAGGCTGGGCTTCAGCCTCGCCCGGATACCGGACGAACCGGACCTGGTCGAGGTGCGCCTCTCCCTTCCTCCCTCTTCCTTTGGGAGAAGGCCGGGGTGACGGAGCTTCTAGCCCCTACTCAGTTTCACGCCTTCACCCGCACGTAGCTTCCCGGCGCATCCTCGATCGCCACCAGCTCGCCCTCGCCGGGCACCCGCGCCGCCACCGTCTCACTCCCGAACCCCGCCACCCAGCGCTGCCAGTCCGGCCACCACGAGCCCGCCATCTCCTGCGCGCCCTCGAACCACGCCTCCGGCGTCGGCGGCAGTTCGGCATTCACCCAGTAGCTGTACTTCCCCCCCTCGGGCGGGTTCACCACGCCCGCGATGTGCCCGCTCGCCGCCAGCACGAACCGGGTCTGGCGATGCTCCGGCGTGCCCAGCAGCTGCGTGCCCTGGTAGGTGCTGCGCCAGGGCGCGATGTGGTCCTCCCGCGTCGAGATGAAGTAGGCGGGGATGTCAACCGTGCCGAGGTCGATCCGCTCGCCCGCCAGCTCCAGCTCGCCCTGCGCCAACTTGTTCGAGTGATACATGTTGCGAAGGTAGTAGCTGTGCATGCGTGCGGGCATCCGCGTCGCGTCGCTGTTCCAGTACAGCAGGTCGAACTGGAACGGCTCGTTGCCCAGCAGGTAGTTGTTCACCACGAAGGACCAGATCAGGTCGTTGGCGCGCAGCATGTTGAAGGTCTGCGCCATGTCCGCCCCCTGCAGCACGCCATCCCGGTCCATCTTGGCCTCCAGCTGCGAGAGCTGCTCCTCGTCGATGAACACGCCCAGCTCGCCCGCCTCGGCGAAGTCGGTCATGGTGACGAAGAACGTCGCCGTCTGGATGCGGTCGTCGCCGTGGCGCTTCATCCAGGGCAGCGTGCTGGCCAGCAGCGTGCCCCCCAGGCAGTAGCCGATCGCGTTCACCTGGCGCTCGCCGGTCGCACGCTCGATCGCGGCGAGGGCGGCCAACACGCCCTCGTGCATGTAGTCTTCGAAGCCCTTCTCGGCCAAGGCGGCGTCCGGGTTGACCCAGCTCACCATGAAAACGGTGTGGCCCTGGCTGACGGCCCAACGGACGAAGCTGTTCTTGGGGCGCAGGTCCAGGATGTAGAATTTGTTGATCCAGGGCGGCAGGATCAACAGCGGCCGGCGCAAGACCTGTTCCGTGGCCGGGCTATACTGGATCAGTTGCATCAGCGCGGTCTGCAACACCACCTTGCCCGGCGACACGCCGATGTTCTCGCCCAGCTTGAAGGCGTCCATGTCCGTCATCTTGATCGCGAGCTTGCCGCGGCCGCGCTCCAGATCGCCCAGCAGGTTGTTCAGGCCGCGGATCAGGTTCTCGCCCCCGGTCTCCGCCGTCTTGCGAAGCACCTCGGGATTGGTGAGCAGGAAGTTGGACGGGCTCATCGCGTCGATGAACTGGCGGGAGTAGAAATCCACCTTCTGCGCGGTCTTGCGGTCCAGCCCCTCCGCCTGGCCCACCACGTCCTGCACGAAACGGGCGGAAAGCAGGTAGGACTGCTTGATGAAGTCGAAAACCTCGTTTTCTTTCCACGCGTCGTCGCGGAACCGCTTGTCCTTCGGGTCGGCCTGGATAACCGGCTTGGCGTCCTCGGTCCCGCCGATCATGCGGCGCGCCGTGTTCTGCCACAGCGTCATGTAGTCCTGCCAGAAGCCGATCTGCGCCTGCATCAGCCGGGCCGGGTTGCTCATCAGCTGGGCGGTCATCTCCATGAACGCCGTGCCGAGATGCAGCGGGTCCGGGTTGCCCACGGCACCGCCCTGCCGCTTCAGCCACTCGCCCACGATGCGCTGCGAGCGTTCGGCGATGTCGGCCATCGAGCGTCCGAGCTGCGCCGGGTCGGCGGAAAGCGGGCGGGGAGTGGTGGCGGAGGCACCGTGATCCGGCATGATGTCCTTCCCGTCGGGTTCACGTCCCGCTAGACAAGATGCCTTGGGGATGTGGTCACCGGCTTATGGTTGAGCGTGCTTTGAAACACGGTAGGGCGCCGCTCCGGCTGCGGCAAGCGGCGGGAACGGCCGGTATGGCGGCACTGCTCGCGGCGCTGGGCGGCTGCCGTGGCGGCGGCACGATCGGTGTCGGAGAGGACATGTACCACGGCTTGCAGGGCGGTGCGATCGCCCAGCAGCGCCCGCCGCCACCCGGCGTGAACGACCCGTTCCCGAACATGGGCACCATCCCGCCGCGCCCACCCGCCCCGAACATCGTGGAGGAGCAGCGCATCGCCGACCAGCTGGCGACGCAGCGCGACCAGGCGGAGGCCACCGCGGCAGCCAACCCGCTCACGCCGCGCCCCCCGCCGCCGGCGCTGCCGAAACCGGCCGCACCGGACCCGAACGCGAACCACGTGGTGGTGGACGCAGCACCCGCACCCCCGCCCGTCAAGCCAGCCCCGCCGGCTACGGCCCCCCAAGCCCCCGCGGCCACGCCGGCAAGCCCTATCCCGGCTTTGGCGTCCGTTCCTGCCGTGGTGGCGCCCGTCACCTCGGGCCCGCTGCCCTCGCTCGCCGCGGCACCGCCGCCGGAGCCGTCCGGGTTCGGGCTCGCCACACCCGCAGCCGCTCCAGTCGCGGGCCAAGCCGTCGCCAGCACCGCTCCCGTGTCCGTGGCACCCGCGGCGGTGCCCGTCCCGGCCGCGCCCCCCAAATCGCTGCTGGACACCCTGCTCAGCCCGACCGCCATCCCGAAGCCGGTTGGCGACAGCCTTTTCACGCCTGTGCCGGTGGCCCCCACCGCCTCGGTCGCGGTCCTCTTCACGCCGGGCTCCGCCGAGCTGCCGCCCTCCGCCACGCTGAACCTGCGCCGGTTCGCCCTGGCGCATAAGGGCGTGCCGGTGACCATCACCGGGCACGGCGAGGTCGTGCTGCCCGGCGCCGACTCGCAGTCCCGCGCACTCGACCTGGCCTTGCGCCGCGCCCAGGCGATCGCCGCCTCGCTGGCCACCGCCGGAATCCCGACCACGAACCTGCGCCTGCACGCCGAGGCCGCCGGGCACGGCGGCAGCGCCAGCCTCTGACGCTCCTTTCGCCCGACCGAGGAAGCCATGTCCGCCAGCGAGTTCCACCGTATCCGCCGCCTGCCGCCCTACGTCTTCGCCGCCGTCAACGACGCCAAGGCGCGGGCCCGGGCCGAGGGCGAGGACATCATCGACCTCGGCATGGGCAACCCGGACGGCGCCACGCCGCCCCACATCGTGGCCAAGCTGATCGAGGCGGTGCAGGACCCGCGCACCCACCGCTACAGCACCAGCAAGGGCATTGCCGGCCTCCGCCGCGCCCTGGCCGGCTACTACGCCCGCCGCTTCGACGTCCAGCTGGACCCGGAGACCGAGGTGGTGGCGACCCTCGGCAGCAAGGAGGGCCTGGCCAACCTGGCCGCCGCCATCACCAGCCCCGGTGACACCATCCTGGTGCCGAACCCGTCCTACCCGATCCACCAGTTCGGCTTCATCATCGCCGGCGCTTCTGTCCGCTCCGTACCCGCCGAACCCGGCGAGGCCATGCTGCGCGCGCTGGACCAGGCGGTGCGCCACTCCGTCCCGCCACCGACGGCGCTGATCGTGAACTTCCCGTCCAACCCCACCGCCTACGTCGCGACACTCGACTTCTACAAGGAAGTCGTCGCGTTCTGCCGCAAGCACTCCATCTGGATCATGTCGGATCTCGCCTATGCCGAGATCTATTTCGGCGACGAGATCCCCCCCTCGATGCTGCAGGTGCCCGGCGCGCGCGACATCACGGTCGAGTTCACCTCCCTCTCCAAGACCTACTCCATGCCCGGCTGGCGCATGGGCTTCGCCGCCGGCAACGCTCGCCTCATCTCCGCCCTGGCCCGCATGAAGAGCTACCTGGATTACGGCGCCTTCACCCCTATCCAGGTCGCCGCCACCGCCGCCCTGAACGGCCCGCAGGAGTGCGTGGCGGAGATGCGCGCCCTGTATCGGGACCGCCGGGACATCCTGGTCCGCGGCCTCAGCGCCGCAGGCTGGGCCGTGCCGATGCCCGAAGCCAGCATGTTCGCCTGGGCCCCCATCCCCCCCGCCTACGCCCATCTCGGCAGCGTCGAGTTCAGCAAGCTCCTCCTCGCCCGCGCCAAGGTCGCCGTCGCCCCCGGCATCGGCTTCGGCGAACAAGGCGACGGCCACGTCCGCATCGCCCTGGTCGAAAACAGCCACCGCCTCCGCCAGGCAGTCCGCAACATCCGGGGATTCCTGGGCACGGGAGCGAACGTGGCCCGGGCGGAGGAAATCGTCGGCTAGCGCGTCTGCGGCCCCGACCCAAGCCCCATTCTCATACGCAAGACGCAAAGCCGGCCCTGAACGGTTCTCGCCACTCGTTTGAGTGACGTAGGATGGGTGCATCCCATCATCTCGCCACCATCACGAACGCTCGCCCGTCTCCAGAGGATCGAGACATTCGCCGACCCAAGAAGCGGGATAGTCGCCACGCGCGACCTGCTGGTGGAACGACGAGGTGGGCCAATCCCGCACGTCGCACACGAGGCCGTGCTTCACGGGATTGAAGTGAACGTAGTCCACATGCGCTGCGTAGTCGCGGTCGTCTCGGATCGTGTGCTCTCAAAAACGTCGCTGCCAAGTGCCACGCTCGCCTTTACCGACCCGGCTGGCTGACCGATGCTCTCCCGGCGGCAGGCTTTTGGAGACAGTACCTGAGCAAGTGTACAGCGGCCCAACCTATAGGATTCGACTGCTACCATGAACCGTCTGTTGTTAGTCAGGTGGGTATAGTCGGCCTGATCATACGCAGATCTCATGTTTACCAAAGAATTACTATGGCCCGTGCGTAGGTGGTTGCACGTTGATGGCTTAGCCTATCCCAAGAATCCGCAAAACTAACAAACTTCGCATATCCGTAAAGAAAATCTTTCGGGCGAGCACGCAGAGCGTTTGGGATCAATGCCCAACAGATTCCGGAAGTTGCGACCGAATATCCGCTTCCCGCCCACAAACATGATCTAAAGTAGAAGAGACGCCTGCCAAACCCAACCTCAAACCCCAACCTCAAACCCCAACCCGCTGCACCCCACCCCGCGGCCGCACCACCCCCAACGCATAGAACCCGAATGCCACAGCCGGCATCACCGCCCCGAAACACGACGCCAGCAGCCACCCGCCATGCGCGAACGCCCACCCGCCCGCGGCCGAACCTGCCGCGCCGCCCACGAAGAAGATCGCCATGAACACGCCATTGGCCCGGCCCCGCAGCTCCACCCCGAGGCTGAAGATCGCCCGCTGGCTCACCACCAGATGCGACGTCACCGCGGCATCCAGCAGGATCGCCGCCGCCACCAGCAGCGCCAGCCCCGCCACCGAGCCCGGCGCCGCCAAATGCGTCACCAGGAACGCCCCGCACGCCGCGGCCAGCGCGATCCCCGTCACCAACTCGCTCCAGCCCCGGTCTGCGCAACGCCCGGCAACGGGGGCCGCCAACGCCCCAGCCACCCCGGCCAGCGCGAACAGCGCGATCCCGCCCTGCGACAGATGATACGGCCCCGCCAGCAACAACGGCGTCGTGGTCCAGAACAGGCTGAACGCGCCGAACAGGCAGGAATGATACAGCGCCCGGCGCCGCAGCACCGGCGTGGTCCGCGCGATGCCGACAATGGAGCGCAGCAACGCGCCATAATCCAGCCGGGTGGCCGGCACGCGCGGCGGCAGTGCCCAGGCCAGCACCACGGCGACCACCAGCATGAGCGCCGCCGAGAGATAGAACACCACGTGCCAGGACGACACCTGCGCGATCAGGCTGGCCACCGGCCGGGCGAGCATGATGCCGAGCATCAACCCCGACATCACGTTGCCGACCACCTGACCGCGCGACGCGTCCGGCGCCAGATGGGCCGCGTAGCCCACCAGCACCTGCACCGCCACGCTGGCCAGGCCCACCGCCAAGGCCGACAGCAGGAACGGCACCGGATGGCGGCTCAGCGCCGCCGCCAGCAGCGCCAAGGCCGCCGCGGTCACCAGCACCAGGATCAGCCGCCGGTTCTCCACGATGTCGCCGAGCGGCACGATGAGCAGCAACCCCGCCCCATAGCCGAGCTGCGTCAGCGTCACCACAAGCCCCGCCGCACCGGGGTGCAGGCCGAGCGAGGCCGCGATCGGGCCGAGCAAAGGTTGCGCGTAGTAGAGGTTGGCCACGGTCAACCCGCAGGCCGTCGCGATCAGCAGCGTCATCGCCGCCGGCAACGGGCGCTGGGCAGGCATGTCCGGCGCCGCCGCTTCGGTGGTCACAGTCGTCATGAGCGTGTCGGCCTTCGGGATCAGAC
The DNA here is from genome assembly GCA_964235545.1 of uncultured Acetobacteraceae bacterium. Lineage (GTDB taxonomy): Bacteria > Pseudomonadota > Alphaproteobacteria > Acetobacterales > Acetobacteraceae > LMUY01. Next base: position 7,295 of record CAXSEG010000074.1, on the reverse strand, counting down.
GTGCTATTCAAGTCTCGAATTGACCGCCGGTTTCCCGCCGGGGCCAGGCGGCTAGGGCGTGCGCAGCGCGCGCTGGAACAACGCCGCCGTCCAGCCCATGACCTGCAGCAGCAACGCCGGGTCATAGCGCGGCCCCTCGTCGCGCAGGAAGGCGTGGGCGGCATTCACCTCGTGCCACTCATACGCGGCACCCACTTGCTCCAGCCGCTCGCGGATCGCCTGCCGCCCGGCGAACGGCACGTGCGGATCCTGCCGGCCCCAGACGAACATCGTCTCCGCCCGCAGTTCCGCCAACCGCGCCAGCGTGTCGTCCGCCTTGCCGGCCCCAAGCGTCCCCGAGTGCACATCGGTCGCGTAGCAGCACACCGCCGCTGCCACCCCGGGATGCAGCGCCGCCCGTGGCGCGAGGTGGCCGCCCAGGCACACGCCAAACGTCCCCAGCGCGCCGGTGCAGGCCGCGTGCTGCGCCAGGAACGCGAGCGCCGCCGCAGCGTCGGCATCGAACCCGGCTACCGGCTTCGTAATTTTAAGCACATTGCCCCGCTCGGTCCCGGCCGGGTCATAGCCGAGCACCGTGCCGGCCGGCTCGAACTCGTGATACACCTCGGGAACCGCCACCAGGTAGCCGAGCCCGGCCAGCAACGCCGCCAGCCGATGCACCGGCGCCGTTGCCTGGTAGATCTCGGAGAACAGCACCACGCCGGGGAAGCGCCCCGCGACCGCCGGCCGGACCACGTGCATCCGCATCGTCCCGCCGCCGGCGACGGCGATGTCCGCCGTCTCGTCACTCCGGACGATCACGCCCCAGGCTTACGAGCGGAGCTCACACCTTCTCGGTGGACGCGCGATAGATCTCGCCGATCGCCTCCCCCAGCGCCGCGTCGAACTCCGCATCGCTCATCCCGCTCTTCAGGTCGTCGATCAGCGCGCGCGAGAAGCTGGCGATCACGCCGTGGTTCTTCGCCAGCCGCTGGCACGCATCGGTCCGCTTGTAGCCGCCGGACAGCGCCACCACCCGCTCGACACGGGGGTGCTTCACCAGCGGCGCATACAGATCGGCCTGGTCCGGGATCGTCAGCTTCAACATCACGCGGCCGTCGGTCATCGCGTCCAGCTGCTTGGTCAGTGCGTCGAGCAGCAGGCTCTCGGCCGCTGCCTTGTCCGGCGCCTTGATCGACACCTCCGGCTCGATGATCGGCATCAGCCCGTGCCCGGCGATCTGCTTGGCGACCTCGAACTGCTGCGCCGCGATCGCGGCGACACCGTCCGCCGACGCGCCGTGGATCACCGAGCGCATCTTGGTGCCATACACCCCGAGCGACACCGCACGGGCAAGCAGTGCGTCCAGCCCCGGCATCGGCTTCATCATCGCCACGCCGCCCTTCTCCGCCTCCAGCCCCTTGTCCATCTTCAGGAACGGGACCACGCCGCGGTCCTCCCATAGGAAGCTCGGCACCGGCTTGCCCTGCGCCTGGCCGTCCATCGTGCGCTCGAACAGGATGGCGCCGATCACCTTCTCGCCGCTGAACGAGGGCGCCGTCATGATCCGGACCCGCATCTCGTGCATCAGGCGGAACATCTCGTCCTCGCCGCTATAGGCCGTCTCCGCGATGCCATACTGGCGCAGCGCGCCCGGCGTGGACCCGCCGCTCTGGTCGAGTGCCGCGATGAAGCCGTGCTTGCCGGTCATCTGCGACATCATCTGTTCGTTGGCCATGATCGTCATCTCCGCCTGCCGTTGGGGCACCCCATGCCAGGCGCCCCTCCCAATCCTGGCGAAGTATTGGCACGCCACGGCCCATCCTGACAGGGGTCGTGCTACCCGAAAACCCGTCCCAGCGCCGCCGCCGCCTCCGTCAGCGGCGTGAGCAGGGTATGCGGCCGGGGCGAGCGCATGCGCAGGGCCGGCGAGACGATGCTGAGCGCACCCACGACATGGCCGCCCCGGTCCCGCACCGCCGTCGTCACCGTCACGGCGCCCTCCGCGATCTCGTCGGCCGTGATCAGCCAACAGCGGGCGCGGATGCGGGGCAGGTCGGCCGCGATCCAGGCGGGGTCGATGCGGGTGGCGGGGCCGAGCCGGGGCAGGCGGTTGGCCAGCACGGCGCGCTGCACCGCCGCCGGCGCATAGGCCAGCAGCAGCCGCCCTGGCCCGGCATGCAGCGGCCCACGCTCCCCGAGCGCGGCGTAGGGCCGCACCGCCGGGTTCGCCGGCTGCACCGCCACCACGTCGCACTGCTCGCCGTCCCGCATGATCAGGCTGACCGTCTCGCCGCAGCTCGCCGCGAACGCCGCCAGCACCGGCCGCGCGGCCAGCGGCACCGCCCCTTGCCGCAGCGCCGCCTGCGCCACGGACAGCCAGCCAACGCCCAGCTGCCACGGGCCTCGCTTGCCGTCTTGCGCCGCCATGCCGAGCGCGCTCAGCGTGTGCAGGATGCGGAACGCGTTGGGTGCGGTGCACCCGGCCTCCGCCGCCAACCGGGTGAGGGGGGACGGCCCGAGCCGCACCATGGCCGCGACCAGGGCCGCCGTTCGCGTCACGGCGGCGATCCCGTAATCGGGCTGTTGCGCGCCCATGGGCGTCCGAGTCCCTCTTGCCAAGCACGGCGGTAGCTTGTGGCGGCGGGGAGGGTGGGGTAACACCCCGCGCTCTTGGCTGGACGGTGAGCGGGCGTGGTGAAATTGGTAGACACGCCAGACTTAGGATCTGGTGGCGTAAGCCGTGGGGGTTCAAGTCCCTTCGCCCGCATCCGCCGGCTGTTCGTCCGTTCTGCCGTGTTACCCGTGGCTACCGAGGAAGTCCCACCCCCATGCAGGTTACCGAGACCCTCTCCGAAGGGCTGAAGCGCGGCTTCGACGTCGTCGTCCCCTCCGCCACCATCGAGGACCGCCGCACCGCCAAGCTCGGCGAGATCGGCCGCCAGCTGAGGCTGCCCGGCTTCCGCCCGGGCAAGGTGCCGGACCGCGTCCTGCGCCAGCGCTACGGCACGGCGGTGATGGCCGAGGTGCTCGAGGACAGCGTGAACGAGGCGACCCAGCTGGTGCTGTCCGAGCGCGGCCTGCGCCCCGCCACCCAGCCGAAAGTGGATGTGAAGACCCTGCCGGAAGCCGCGGACACCGCGAAGGACCTCGCCTTCAGCGTCGAGGTGGAGCTGCTGCCGGACATCACGCCGCCCGACTTCGCGGCCCTCTCCCTCACCCGGCTCAAGGCCGAGCCGACCGCCGAGCAGATCGATAAGGCGCTGACCGACATCGCCGCCCGCCAAAAGGTGCTGACCCCCGTCGAGGAGGCCCGCCCGGCCGCCAAGGGCGAGACCCTCATGGTCGACTACACCGGCCGCATCGACGGCACCGCCTTTCCCGGCGGCGCCGGCACGGACGTCGATATCGAGGTCGCCGGCCCGAACTTCATCCCCGGCTTCACAGAGCAGCTCGAGGGCATCTCCCCCGGCGACACCCGCACCATCGACGTCACCTTCCCGGACGACTACGGCACCAAGGCCTTGGCCGGGAAGACCGCCCAGTTCGAGATCGCCGCCAAGACGCTGAAGACAGCCTCCATCCCCGACGTGGACGAGGCGATGGCCGAGAAGATCGGTTTCGACTCGCTCGAGGACCTCAAGGCCGCCATCGGCCGCCAGATGCAGCGCGAGTTCGACGGCATGAGCCGCATGCGCCTGAAGCGGGACCTGCTGGACCGCCTGTCCAAGCAGGCCGACTTCCCCGTGCCGGCCTCCATGCTGGAGGGCGAGTTCAACCAGATCTGGGCGCGCATCGAGACCGACCGGAAGGCCGGCAACCTGGACGAGGAGGACCGCGGCAAGGACGACGAGACGCTCAAGGGCGAATACCGCGCCATCGCCGAGCGCCGGGTGCGCCTCGGCCTGCTGCTCGCCGAGATCGGCCGGGCGCAGGGCGTCCAGGTCACCGCCGAGGAGATGACCCGCGCCATGCGCACGGAGGCGGCGAAGTACACGGGGCAGGAGCTCCAGATCATGGAGTTCTTCCGCAAGAACCCGCAGGCCGCCGAGTCACTGCGCGGCCCGATCTTCGAGGACAAGGTAGTCGACTACATCCTCGACCAGGCCACGCTGGACGAACGCAGCGTGACCCCGGAGGAACTCGCCACCGAGCCGGACGAAGTCCCCTCTGACCCGGCGCCCGAAGCGGTGTCCGAGGCAGCGCCCACGGCCTAAGGCGGCGTGTCACTGGAATCCCGCCGGCGACGCTCTATTTACAACTCCGCGCCAAGATCATCCCGGTGCGTTTTCAGCCGATTGAGGAAGCTTGTTCATGAGGGACCGCCATCCCGTCGAGACCTACAACTCGCTCGTACCCATGGTGGTGGAGCAGTCTGCGCGGGGAGAGCGGGCCTTCGACATCTATTCGCGCCTCCTCAAGGAGCGGATCATCTTCCTGACCGGGCCCGTGTATGACGAAATGAGCGCCGTCGTCTGCGCCCAGCTGCTGTTCCTGGAGAGCGAGAATCCCGGCAAGGACATCTCGTTCTACATCAACAGCCCGGGCGGCGTGGTATCGGCCGGCCTGGCGATCTACGACACCATGCAGTACGTCCGCAGCCCCGTGAGCACGGTGTGCATCGGCCAGGCGGCGTCGATGGGCAGCCTGCTGTTGTGTGCCGGCGCCAAGGACAAGCGGTATGCCCTGCCCAACGCCCGCATCATGGTACACCAGCCCTCCGGCGGTGCGCAGGGGCAGGCGGCGGATATCGAGATCCAGGCCCGCGAGATCCTGGCCCTCCGCCATCGCCTGAACCAAATCTACGTCAAGCACACCGGCCAGGAGCTCGAAGTGATCGAGCGTAAGCTGGAACGCGACAGCTTCATGTCGGCCGAGGAGGCCCGTGACTTTGGATTGGTTGACACGGTGGTGGAAAACCGCCCCCCGGTCGCCGACCCGTCTAAGTAGGCATCATTCTTGCCAGAGTTAGCTCTGCGGAACCTGGTTCCGGGTTGCGCAGGGTCCCCCACTTTATCGACCCCCGCTTGTTTGTAAGACTGCGCGGGGATTAGACTTCCGGCGACGCCCCGGCTCGTCCCGGGGATGGAGTGTTCATGACCAAGAGCGGCGATTCCAAGAACACCCTGTATTGCTCCTTCTGCGGCAAGTCGCAGCACGAGGTCCGCAAGCTGATCGCTGGGCCGACCGTGTTCATCTGCGACGAGTGCGTGGAGCTGTGCATGGACATCATTCGCGAGGAGCACAAGACGCATCTTGTGAAATCACGGGATGGCGTGCCCACGCCGAAGGAGATCTGCAAGGTCCTCGACGATTACGTCATCGGCCAGGCGCACGCGAAGAAGGTCCTGTCGGTCGCTGTGCACAACCACTACAAGCGGTTGGCGCACGGCGCCAAGAACAACGACATCGAGATCGCGAAATCCAACATCCTGCTGGTCGGCCCCACCGGCTCCGGCAAGACCCTGCTGGCCCAGACCCTGGCCCGTATCCTGGACGTGCCGTTCACCATGGCGGACGCCACCACGCTGACCGAGGCCGGCTACGTCGGCGAGGATGTGGAAAACATCATCCTCAAGCTGCTGCAATCGGCCGACTACAACGTCGAGCGAGCGCAGCGCGGCATCGTCTACATCGACGAGGTCGACAAGATCAGCCGCAAATCCGACAACCCGTCCATCACCCGGGACGTGTCCGGCGAGGGTGTGCAGCAAGCCCTGCTCAAGATCATGGAGGGGACAGTCGCCTCCGTGCCGCCCCAGGGTGGCCGCAAGCATCCGCAACAGGAATTCCTGCAGGTGGATACGACCAACATCCTGTTCATCTGCGGCGGCGCATTCGCCGGGCTGGAGAAGATTATCGGCGCCCGTGGCAAGGGCAGCGGTATCGGCTACGGCGCTGACGTTCGCTCCTCCGACGAGCGCCGCACCGGTGCCATCCTGCGCGAGGTCGAGCCGGAGGACCTGCTGCGGTTCGGCCTCATCCCCGAGTTCATCGGCCGCCTGCCGGTGGTGGCGACGCTCGAGGACCTGGACGAGGCGGCGCTGGTCGAAATCCTGACTAAGCCCAAGAACGCCCTGGTCAAGCAGTATGGCCGCTTGTTCGAGATGGAGGGCGTGAAGCTCGCTTTCACCGAGGATGCGATGAAGTCGGTCGCGACTCGGGCCATCGCCCGCAAGACCGGCGCCCGCGGCCTGCGCTCGATCATGGAGGCGATTCTGCTCACCACCATGTTCGACCTGCCCGGCCTGGACGGGGTGGAGGAGGTGGTCGTCAACCGCGAGGTGGCCGAAGGCCGAGCCAATCCCCTGTTCACCTACGGCAAGGAGCGGGCGGAGGGCGCATAAAGCCTGTCATCAGGGGTAAAGTGGACGACTGTCCCCTTCCGGGGAGCGGGGCAGAGCCCCGCATCTTGGCTTTCCCTCTTACGCTCCCGATATCTCAACGCGTGGACGGGTTTTTACCCAATGTAGAGGTGAGGCGTGCCATCCTGGGCGCCTTGCCGCTGACTGTCCCATAGGAGGTCTCCATGCCTGAATCCGAGAAGACACGCCGGCAGGGCGAACCGCTGGCGGTACTGCCGCTGCGCGACATCGTCGTCTTCCCGCACATGATCGTCCCCCTCTTCGTCGGCCGCGAGAAGTCGGTCCGCGCGTTGGAGGCTGTGATGAAGGAGGACAAGCAGATCCTTCTCGTCGCGCAGAAGAACGCCGCCCAGGACGAGCCCACCGCTGATGACATCTTCCGCATCGGAACCGTCTCGACGATCCTGCAGCTGCTGAAACTGCCGGACGGCACCGTCAAGGTGCTGGTCGAGGGTGGCCGCCGGGCCAAGATCACGTCCTTCACCGAGACGGACGCCTATTTCGAGGCGCATACCGAGCCGCTGCCTGATCAGGACTCGGACAAGGTGGAGTTGGAGGCGCTCGGCCGCACCGTGATCAGCCAGTTTGAGCAGTATATCAAGCTCAACAAGAAGATCGCGCCGGAGGTGCTCGTCTCCCTGAACGGGATCGACGAGCCGACCAAGCTTGCCGACACCATCGCCAGCCACCTGAACCTCAAGATCGCCGAGAAGCAGGAGCTGCTCGAGACGGCCCCGGTCGGCGAGCGGCTGGAGCGGGTGTTCGGGCACATGGAATCCGAGATCGGCGTGCTGCAGGTGGAGAAGCGTATCCGCAACCGCGTCAAGCGGCAGATGGAGAAGACGCAGCGCGAGTACTACCTGAACGAGCAGCTCAAGGCGATCCAGAAGGAGCTCGGCGAGGGCGAGGACGGCAAGGACGAGACCGCCGAGCTCGAGGACCGCATCAAGA
>CAXSEG010000073.1:0-15788 GCA_964235545.1 uncultured Acetobacteraceae bacterium | reverse complement strand
GGGCTGGTAGGCGGTGAAGCCGAGGCGGCGGCTCTTGGACATGTCGACGACGACCTCGATGGGCTGGCCGAGGTCGGCGTCGGTGTGCCAGGGGCTGGCGAGGCGGGCGAGGTCGGGTTCGGCGAGGCCGTGGCGGCGGGCAATGTCGGCCCAGGGTGGGGCGTCGTTGGCCATTTGGAGTTCGAGCGGCTGCACCGTGCCGTCGAACGGGGCCGGGTCGAGGCCGAACCAGCCGGCAATGCGGCCCCACATCCAGCTCCAGCGGAACACGTCACCATTGACGATGTTGAAGGCCTGGTTGGCCGCTTGCGGCGTCGTCGCCGCCCAGAGCAGGTGGTGGGCGAGTTGGCGCGCGTCCGTCATGTCGGTCAGGCCGTTCCACTGCGCGGCGGAGCCAGGGAAGCGGAACGGCCGCCCCGTCTCGCGGCACAGCGTGGCATAGACGGCGAGGGTGCTGCCCATGTTCATGGCGCCGCCGACAGCCTCGCCGATGACGGTGTGGGGGCGGTGGACGCTCCAGGTGAAACCGTCACGGGCGGCGGCGGCGAACACCTCGTCCTCCTGGGCGTAGTAGAAATTTTCGACGTCGAGCCGGCCTTGCTCCTCGCGGAACGGCGTTTGCGGCAGGGTGCCCTGTCCGTAGGCTTCGAAGGGGCCGAGATAGTGCTTCAGCCCCGTCACCAGGGCGACGTGGCGGGCGGTGCCGGCAGGGCGGAGTGCGTCGAGCAGGTGGCGCACCATGGCGGCGTTGACGCGGATGTTCTCCGCCTCGGTCTCCTGTCGCGACCAGGTGGTGAGAAAGACGGCGTCCGGCTTGACGGCGGCGAGGGCGGCCGTGGTGGCGGCGCTATCCTGGAGGTCGGTGGCAACGGGGCGCACGCCGGGCCGGCTGGTCGGGCGGCGGGCCAGGCCGTAGACGGTCCATCCCTGCTCGAGCAGAAGGGTCGTGATGGCGTTGCCGGCGATGCCGCTGGTGCCAACGACCAGTGCCGTTTGGGCCATGATAATGCTTCCTTGGCGGTTCAGGGTGTTCCTTACCATGCCTGGAACCGGGCTGGCAGATCGAGGCCAATGGAGTGCGCCGGCGGTGCGAGGGGGTAGCCATGCCGTTGCAGGAGACTGAGTCCGACCGGAACCGGAGCGTTGCCGGGCCGCCCGCGGCCGTGACGATCCGGCCGGCGGCGGCCGGGGACGAAGCGGCGGTGGTGGCGTTGTGGCGGGCCTGCGACCTGGTGGCGAGCTACAACGACCCGGCGGCCGATTTCGCATTCGCGCGGGCTGGCGCGTGTTCGGACGTGCTGGTGGGGGAGGATGCGGACGGTCGGATCAGCGGGAGCGTGATGGTGGGGCACGATGGGCATCGGGGGTGGCTGTATTACGTCGCGGCCGATCCAGATTCACGCGGGTTGGGGATTGGGCGTGCGATGGTGGCGGCGGCGGAGGTGTGGCTGCGCAAGCGAGGAGTGCTGAAGTTGCAGCTGTTGGTTCGGGAGACAAATACGGCGGTGGTGGCGTTCTATGAGCGGTTGGGGCTCGAAGTGACGCCACGGGTAGTGATGGCAAAGTGGTTGGAAGGCGCGCTGGATCAGCCGGCGGAAATCGAGCGACAGGGGCCGCCGACATGACCCTGGGCGATCACCGGGGCACCGAACATGACGGCGATCTCGAGACGCTTCGCCGCGAGCTTGCCCAAGCCCGGCAGCAGATCCTTGCGGGAGAAAGCCGGTCCCGCATGATCCTGAACAGTGCGGTGGATTTTGCCATCATCGCGCTCGATCTCGACGGCCGGGTCACGCAATGGAACGAGGGCGCCTGCCGCGTCCTGGGCTGGACGGAAGCCGAAATGCTGGGCCAGCCCGCCAGCGTGTTGTTCACCCTGGCCGACCGCCAGCAGGGCATCCCGCAAGCCGAGATGCACGCCGCCATCACGCAGGGCCGCGGCACTGACGAACGCTGGCACCTTAAAAAGGACGGCTCCTGCTTCTGGGCCAACGGCGAGATGATGCCGCTGCAGGATGAGGGCGGCGCGGTGCAAGGCTTTATCAAGGTGTTGCGTGACCGCACGGACGAGCGCCAAGCGGCCGAGAAGAACCGGGAGGATGCGGAGTTCCTGCGCAGCGTACTCGCCTCGTCGGGCGACTGCATCAAGGTTCTCGACCTCGACGCCAAGCTCCTGTTCATGAGCGAGGGCGGCCAGCGTGTCATGGAGGTGAGCGACTTCAATGCCATCCGGGGCTGTCCTTGGCCAGATTTCTGGCATGGGGCGGGCAATGCCGCAGCGAAGGACGCGATCACCACGGCCAAGGCCGGCGGCATCGGCCATTTCCTGGGAACGGCCGCAACGATGGCCGGCACGCCAAGGTGGTGGGATGTCCAGGTCACCGCCATCCTGGGCGCCGATGGACGGCCGGAGAAACTGCTGTCTGTTTCCCGCGACGTGACGGAGGCGCAGGAGGCCAAGGAGCGCATCGAACTCGCCCTCGATGCGGGCACCGTGGTCGGCACCTGGGTGTGGGACATTCCCGCGGACCGCTTCACGGCTGACCGCCGGTTCGCCCGGGCGTTCTCGCTGGATCCGGACCAGTTGGTTTCCGGGTTGCCGCTGAGCCGGGTGGTCACCTCCATCCACGTCGACGATCTCGCGCAGACAGAGCGCCTGATGGCCAGAGCCATGGCCGAGGGCGGCCCTTACTCTGCCGAGTCGCGGGTGAAGCAAGTCGACGGGTCATGGCTCTGGGTCGAGGCAAACGGCCATTGCGAGCTGGACGACGCTGGACGGCCGCTGCGCTTCCCCGGTGTCCTGATCAACATCGATCGCCGCAAGCGCCACGAGTTGCGCCGGGAAGCGTTGCTCGAGCTTGGGGAAGCGTTGCGCGAGCTGCGTGGCACGAACGATACCACTGCCATGGTCCATGCAGCGGCCGAGACCATGGGGCGCACGCTGGGCGTCAGCCGGGCGGGCTACGGCTATGTTGATGAAGCCCAGGATCTCGTCACGGTGGACCGGGACTGGTGCGCGGACCCGTCCATCGCGAGCATCGCGGGACGGCACAGCCTGGCCAATTACGGCACCTACGGCGAGCTGTTGAAAGGCGGGAAGACCGTCTCGATCCCGGACATCGAGCAGGACTCCCGCACTCGGGACCGGAGCGACGAGTTGCGGGCAATCGGGATCAAGGCGCTGCTCAACGTCCCGCTGGTGCAGGGCGGGCGGTTCGTGGCCCTGCTGTTCCTGAACACCGTCACGGAACGTGTCTGGACCGATGACGAGGTCGCCTTCGTGCGGGCGGTTGCCGACCGGACATGGGCGGCGATGGAGCAGGCCTTGGCGGAAACGAAGCTGCGGCGGCTGAACCACACGCTGGAAGCGCAGGTGGCCGAGCGCACGTCGGACCGGAACCGGCTGTGGGAGCTGTCGAGCGACATCATGCTGATTGCCGGGTTTGATGGAACGATCACGGCCGTGAACCCGGCCTGGAACGAGATGCTGGGATGGCAGGACCATGAGCTGATCGGCATCGACCTGTTCGACCTGATCCATCCCGATGACCTCCCCGGGACTGCCGAAGGGGTGAAGGACATTGCCGACGGCCGAACGCTGCAGCGCTTCGAGAACCGCTACCGGCACAAGACCGACGGCTACCGCTGGATCAGCTGGAGCGCCAGCCCGGGTGACGGCCTCATCATCGCCGTGGGCCGCGATGTGACGGAGGAGAAGGCGCGTATGGCGGCCCTGCAGCAAACGGAGGAGAAGCTTCGGCAGAGCCAGAAGATGGAAGCGGTCGGTCAACTCACCGGCGGCTTGGCGCACGACTTCAACAACCTGCTGACTGGCGTGACCGGCAGCCTGGAACTGATGCAAACCCGCATTGCCCAGGGACGGATCAAGGATGTCGACCGCTACGTCAACGCGGCCCAGGGAGCAGCCAAGCGGGCAGCGGCATTGACCCACCGTCTGCTCGCCTTCTCGCGGCGGCAGACCCTGGATCCCAAGCCCACCGACGTGAACCGGCTGATCCAGGGCATGGAGGAGCTGATCCGGCGAACCGTCGGGCCGGAGATCACGGTCGAGACCGTCGCGGCGTCTGGACTATGGCCTACGCTGGTAGACCCGGGGCAGCTCGAGAACGCGCTACTGAACCTATGTATCAACGCCCGCGACGCGATGCCGGATGGTGGCAAGATCACGATCGAGAGCGGCAACCGCTGGCTCGATCAGCGCGCGGCCGCCGAGCGTGAGCTGAGACCGGGTCAATACGTGTCGATGTGCGTGTCCGACACCGGCAGCGGCATGCCGCCGGACGTGATCGCGAAGGCGTTCGACCCGTTTTTCACCACCAAGCCGATTGGCCAGGGCACCGGCCTGGGCCTGTCCATGATCTACGGCTTCACCAAGCAGTCCGGGGGACAGGTCCGGATCTACTCGGAACTTGGCCAGGGCACGATGGTGCGGCTCTATCTGCCGCGACATTTGGGTGACGCAAGCGCCGCCGAGGCCGTGCCCGAGCTGGCCGATGCGCCGCGGGCGCAACAGGGTGAAACGGTGCTGGTGGTGGATGACGAACCCACAGTACGCATGCTGGTGACGGAGGTGCTGGAGGATCTCGGCTACACCGCGATCGAGGCGGCGGACGGGTCGGCTGGGTTGAAGGTGCTGCAATCAGACGCCCGCATCGACCTGCTGGTGACCGATGTCGGCCTGCCGGGGGGGATGAACGGCCGGCAGGTGGCTGATGCGGCACGCGTGGTGAGGCCGGACCTGAAGGTGCTGTTCATCACCGGCTATGCCGAGAACGCCGTGATCAGCCACGGACATCTCGACCCTGGGATGCACGTGTTGACCAAGCCGTTCGCGATGGAAGCGCTGGCGAGCCGCATCAAGGACCTGATCGAACAGTCGCAACACTGATCATCCGGTCGCAATGCTGCCGTCCATAGAGGGAGAGGGACTGTGTGGGTGCGTCGAGCGAGAGGCCTACCCTCGCCTTGACTGGTGTACTCCCGTCGGGGCGAGGGGCTGCTAAGGGGTGGGTATGAGCACTAACACACCGGTCCGGATCGCGCGCGCCCTTATCTCCGTCTCGGACAAGGGGGGGTTGGTGGCGCTGGGGCAGGCGCTGGCTGCGCACGGGGCCGAGATCCTTTCGACGGGGGGGTCGGCGGCGGTGTTGCGGGCGGCGGGGGTGGAGGTCACGGACGTGTCCGACCATACGGGGTTTCCGGAAATCCTGGATGGGCGGGTGAAGACGCTGGTGCCGCAGATCCATGGGGGTTTGCTGGGACGGCGGGATCTGGAGACGCACCGGGCGCAGATGACGGCGCATGGGATCGCGCCGATCGACCTGCTGGTGTGCAATCTGTATCCGTTCGAGGCGACGGTGGCGTCCGGGGCGGGCGAGGACGAGTGCGTCGAGAATATCGACATCGGGGGGCCGGCGCTGATCCGGGCGGCGGCGAAGAACCATGCCCACGTCGCGGTGGTGACGGAGCCGGGTCAGTATACGGCGCTGCTGTCGGCATTGGAGGAGGGCGGGACGCGGCTGGCGTTGCGGCGGCGGTGGGCGGCGGCGGCGTATGCGCGGACGGCGGCCTATGACAGCGCGATCGCGGCCTGGTTCGCGGCGCGGGAGGGAGACGAGTTCCCCGAGCGGTTCAGCGTGGCCGGGACGCTGCGGCAGACGCTGCGTTACGGCGAGAACCCGCATCAGCGCGCGGCCCTGTATGTGACGGGCAATCGGCCCGGAGTGGCCCACGCCGAGCAGGTGCAGGGCAAGGAGCTGTCCTTCAACAACCTGAACGATACCGATGCGGCGCTGGAGTGCGTGGCGGAGTTCGAGGCACCGACGATCGTGATCGTGAAGCATGCCAATCCGTGCGGGGTCGCGTCCGGCGCCGACCTGACGACGGCGTGGGAGGCGGCGTTGCGGTGCGACCCGGTGTCCGCGTTTGGGGGGATCGTGGCGGTGAACCGCACGCTGGACGGAGCGGCGGCCGAGCGGATCGCGGCGATCTTCACCGAGGTGATCGTGGCACCGGATGCCGATGCCCAGGCGCGGGCGGTGCTGGCACGGAAGAAGGGGCTGCGGCTGCTGCTGACGGGGTCGTTACCGGACCCGGCAGCGCCAGGCGTGCAGGTGCGCAGCATCGCGGGTGGGTTGCTGGTGCAAACGCGCGATGCCGGGCGGGTGAGCGCGGAGTCGCTGCGGGTGGTGACGCAGCGGGCGCCGACGGCGGCGGAGCTGGCGGACCTGCTGTTCGCGTTCCGGGTGTGCAAGCACGTGAAGTCCAACGCGATCGTGTATGCGCGGGACGGGGCGACCACGGGTGTCGGCGCCGGGCAGATGAGCCGGGTGGATTCGGCCCGGATCGCGGCGTGGAAGGGCCAGGCGGCAGCGGAAGCGGCGGGATTGGCCGTGAATCTGTCGGCGGGGAGTGTGGCGGCGTCGGACGCGTTCTTCCCGTTCGCGGACGGGCTGGAGGCTGTCATCGCGGCGGGTGCGACGGCGGTGATCCAGCCTGGCGGGTCGATCCGGGACGCGGAGGTCGTTGTGGCGGCAGACAAGGCCGGGATCGCGATGATCTTTACTGGGATGCGACACTTCCGACACTGAGAAGCATTCGCAAGTTGGGGTTCTTGACTTGCGGTATACACGGTTGCGGGCCATATCAGGGCCATGCGCACTCTGAATGAATTGACTGAGCGGGAGATCCTCGCCCTTGCCATCAGCAACGAGGAGGAGGACGGGCGGGTCTATGCCGATTTCGCCGAGGGGCTGCGGGGGCATTTCCCGGACACGGCGCGGGTGTTCACCGACATGGCTCAGGAGGAGGACGGCCACCGCCGGCAGCTGATCGAGACGTATATGGAGCGGTTCGGCAACCATATCCCGCTGATCCGGCGGGAGGACATCCGCGGTTTGGTTTCACGGCGGCCGGTTTGGCAGGTGCGGCCGCTGGGGGTGGATGCGGTGCGCCGGCATGCGCAGCGGATGGAGAACGACGCGGCGCGGTTCTACTCGCGGGCGGCGGGGCGGGCGACCGATGCGGATGTACGGCGGTTGCTGGGGGATCTGGCGGCGGCGGAGGCGGCGCACGAGACGACGGCGGGGGAGATCGAGGCCAGGCACCTGCCGGGCGACGTGCGGGAGCGGGAGGATAGCGACGCCCGCCGGCGGTTCGTGTTGCAGATCGTGCAGCCGGGGCTAGTCGGGCTGATGGACGGCTCGGTCTCGACGCTGGCGCCGGTGTTCGCGGCAGCGTTCGCCACGCATTCGACGTGGAACACCTTCCTGGTGGGGCTGGCAGCGACGATCGGGGCGGGCATCTCGATGGGGTTCGCGGAGGCGCTGGCCGATGACGGGAAGCTGTCGGGGCGGGGGACGCCGTATCTGCGCGGGCTAGTGTGCGGGTTGATGACGATGGCGGGGGGGATCGGGCACACGCTGCCGTTCCTGATCGGCGATTTCTGGACGGCGACGGGGTTCTCGATCGTGGCGACGGGGTTGGAACTGGCGGCGATTGCCTGGGTGCAATGGAAATACATGGATACGGCGCCGCTATCGGCGATGGCGAAGGTGATGCTAGGCGGGGCGGTGGTGTTGGCGGTCGGGGTGCTTATCGGGAGTGGGTGAGGGGTTGAGCGAGGTCGGTGATGGCAGGCATGGTACGCGGGCGGCCCTCACCCTGCCCTCCCGTGAAGGACGGGAGAGTGAGAATAAGGGCGCGTTAGGCGCGGCCTTCTTGGACGGCGTGGCAGGCGACGCGAACGAGGCCGATTTGGGTGTAACCGGGCCGCTCGACCCGGCACCGCTCGTTGGCCAGTGGGCAGCGGGGGTGGAAGGTGCAGCCGGAGGGTGGGGCGATCGGGCTCGGAACCTCGCCGCCGACGCCGGACCGGACGCGGCCAGGGCCACCGGCGGCGGCCAGGTCGGGGATCGCGTCCAGCAGGAGGCGCGTGTAGGGGTGACGGGGTTCGGTGAAGACGGCCTCACCGGGTCCGTGCTCGACGATGCGGCCGAGATACATGACGCCAAGCTGGTCCGACATGTGGCGGATGACGGCCAGGTTGTGGCTGATGAAGAGGTAGGTGAGGCCGAGGCGTCCCTGCAGCTCGCGCATCAAGTTTAGGATCTGCGCCTGGACCGAGACGTCCAGCGCGCTGGTGGGTTCGTCGCAGACCAGGAAGTCCGGTTCGGAGGACAGGGCGCGGGCGATGGAGATGCGCTGGCGCTGGCCGCCGCTGAACTCGTGCGGGTATTTCTGGCCGTCGGCGGCGGCGAGGCCGACCTGGGTGAGGAGGGCGGCGACGCGCTCGGCGACGGCGGTGCCGTGCAGCATGCTGAAGGCGCGCAGGGGTTCGGCCACGATGTCCCGCACGCGCCAGCGCGGGTTGAGGGACGCGTAGGGGTCCTGGAAGATCATGTTCATGCGGCGGCGCAGGGCGGGTTGGGCGCGGGCGGCGGAGAGTGGCTGGCCCTCGAAGCGGATTTCGCCGGAGGAGGGCGGGTAGAGGCCGACGGCGAGGCGGGCGACGGTGCTCTTGCCGCAGCCGCTCTCGCCGACCAGGGAGAGGGTGGTGCCTTTCGGGATGGCGAAGCTCACCTCGTCGACCGCGCGCAGGGTGCGGCGGCCGCCGCCTGACAAGGTGCGCTGCAGCCAGGGTTTCGAGACGTCGAACACCCGGCTGACGGCGATGGCCTCCATGACGTCAGCCACCGGCGGACCCCTCCGCGTAGAGCCAGCAGGCGGCGAGGCCTTCCTTGGCCGGCATCAGTTCCGGGCGGTCCGTCCGGCAGCGGTCGAACACGCGGGGGCAGCGGGGGTGATAGGGGCAGCCGGGCGGCATGGCACCGAGGCGGGGCATGGCGCCGTCGATCTGCGCAAGCCGCTCGACCCGGTGGCCGAGCACGGGGATCGAGGCCATCAGCCCCGCGGTGTAGGGATGCGCCGCGCGATGCACCACGGCGGCGACGCTGCCGATCTCGATCACGCGGCCGGCATACATCACGGCCACGCGGTCGCAGGTCTCGGCGATGACACCCATGTCGTGCGTCACCAGCATCACCGCGGTGCCGTGCTCGCGGGCCAGGCGGCGGAGCAGGGCGATGACCTGGGCCTGGATCGAGACGTCGAGTGCGGTGGTGGGCTCGTCGGCGATGACCAGCTTCGGTTCGGCGCAGAGGGCGAGCGCGATCACCACGCGCTGCCGCATGCCGCCGCTGAACTCGTGCGGGTAGGCATCGACGCGATCGGCCGCACCCGGGATGCCGACGTCCTGCAGCCATTGCACGGCGCGGGCGCGGGCGTCGCGGTCGGAGAGGGCGAGGTGGGTCTGCATCGTTTCGACCAGCTGGCGGCCAACGGTGTAGAGCGGGTTGAGCGTGGTGAGCGGGTCCTGGAAGATGGCGCCGATCTGGCGGCCGCGGATCCGCCGCATCTGTTCGGCCGACAGGCGGTCGATGCGGCGGCCCTCCAGGCTGACGGAGCCACCGGAGACGCGGCCTGGTGGTTCCAGCAGGCCGATGATGGCGGCGCCGGTGAGGGATTTGCCGGCACCGCTCTCCCCCACCACGCCCAAGATCTCGCCGGGGGCGATGCTGAAGGAGACGCGGTCCAGGGCATGGAGCACGCCACGCCGGATCGGGAACTCGACGGAGAGGTCCGTGACGTCGAGCAGGCTCATTTAAGGCGGGGATTCAGCGCGTCGCGCAACCAGTCGCCGAGCAGGTTTATGGCGAGCACCATGAGCGCCAGCATGATGCCGGGGAAGATCGTGATCCACCACTCGCCGCTGTACAGGAAGTCATTGCCGACGCGGATGAGGGTGCCGAGCGAGGGCTGCGTGGCGGGGAGCCCCACGCCGAGGAAGGAGAGCGTCGCCTCGTCCAGGATCGAGAGGCCGATATTGATGGTACCGATGACCACGACCGGCCCCCAGGCATTGGGCAGGATGTGGGTGAGCACGATGCGCGGGCCGCTGAGGCCGATGACTTGCGCCGCCAGCACGTAGTCGCGGCGGCGCTCCACCATGACCGAGCCACGCACGGTGCGGGCAAATTGCGGCCAGCGGCTGATACCGATGGAGAAGATCAGCACCACGACCTCGAGCCGGTCACGCAGGCCGGCGGGGAGTGCGACGCCGACGATGCCGCTGACCAGCAGGGCGACGAGGATGGAGGGGAAGGTGAGCTGGATGTCCGCCACCCGCATCAGCAGGGCGTCCACCACCCCGCCCGCATAGCCGGCGACGAGGCCGACGAGCATGCCAACCACCATCGAGAACGCCACGGCGGAGAGCCCGATCAGCAGGCTGATGCGGCCGCCGTACATCATGGCGGAGAGCAGGTCCCGCCCCTGGTTGTCGGTACCCAGGAGGTGGGCGGCCGTGCCGTCCGACATGAAGGCGGGAGGGACGAAGCTGTCCATCAGGTTCAGGCTGGCCAGGTCGAACGCATCATACGGGGCGAGCACAGGGGCCAAGGCGGAGGCGCCGACGCAGACCACCACGATCAGGGTGGAGACCATCGCGATCGGCGAGCGGCGGAAGGCGTAGGCGAGGTCACTGTCGAGCGCCCGGCCGATGCCCGACTTCGCCATGCCGCTCACCGGGCCACCCGCAGCCGTGGGTCGACGACGAAATACAGCAGGTCGACGACCAGGTTGATTACGACGAACAGCACGGCCACCAGCAGCAGGTAGGTGGACATGACGGGGATGTCGCCGACCTGGATCGACTGCACCAGCAACAGGCCCATTCCCGGCCACTGGAACACCGTCTCGGTCACGATCGAGAAGGCGACCAGCATTCCGAGCTGCAGGCCGACGACGGTGATGACCGGGACCATGGTGTTCTTGAGCGCGTGGCCGAAATGGATGGCCCGCGTGCCCAGCCCCCGGGCGCGGGCGAACTTGATGTAGTCGGACCGCAGCACCTCGAGCATCTCCGCGCGCACCAGGCGCATGATAAGGGTCATCTGGAACAGGCCGAGGGTGATGGCCGGCAGGATCAGCGCCTTCAGGCCCGAGACGGTGAGGAAGCCCGTGGTCCACCAGCCGAGATCGACCGTGGTGCCGCGGCCGTAGGAGGGCAGCCAGCCGAGCAGCACACTGAACACCAGGATGAGCAGGATGCCGATCAGGAAGGTTGGCAACGACACGCCGACCAGGCTCAGCACCATGAACAGGCGGGAGGCAGCGGCCGAGCGGTAGATCCCCGTGTAGACGCCGGCGGGCACGCCCACGGCCAGCGCGAACACGGCGGCGGTGGCGGCCAGTTCCGCCGTGGCCGGCAGCCGCTCCGCGATCAGGCTGGAGACGGGGCGGGCCAGGCGGTAGCTGACACCGAACTCGCCATGCAGCACGGCCCAGACGAACTTGGCGTATTGCACCAGGAAGGGCTGGTCGAGCCCCATCTCGTGCGTGACGCGGATGCGGTCGGCCTCGGTGTAGGAGGTGCCGAGGATGATGTTCACCGGGTCACCGACGAAGGCGAACAGCGCGAAGGCGACGAAGGCGACCACGAGCAGAACCGGGATCGCTTGCAGCAGGCGCGACAGGATGAAAGCGGGTATGGCCGTGCCCCTCTATGAACCCTGTGACGCTACGGTAGCCTGACCGGGACGGGCAAGCTCCCTGGCCCCTTCCCGGTCATGTCTGTTGTGGCCAAGTCAGCTGTGCCGATCGGGGGATGGACCGCCGCCGGGCTCACGCCCACGCCGCGCGCGAACTCGGCCACCAGCGTGAACCCGACGCCGAGGAGCACGGGCCCGAGGAACACGCCGAGCAGGCCGAAGGCGAGCGCCCCGCCCAGCACGCCGAGCACCGTCAGCAGGAACGGCAGTTGGGCGCCGCGGGCGATGAAGTATGGCCGGATCACGCTGTCCGCCCCCGAGATCGCCGCGACGCCATACACGGCCAGAAAGATCGCCCACCCGGTATGCCCGGAGGAGGCCAGCCACAAGGCCGAGGGGATCCAGATCATCGGCGCGCCGACCGGCAGCACCGAGACGAAGCCGGCGATGGTGCCCAGCAGCACGGGCCGGGGCACCCCGGTGAGCCAGAGCCCGAAGGCGGTCAGCATGCCCTGCACCAGCGCCGTGCCGAGCAGGCCGTAGACGGTGCCGCGGATCACCTGCCCCGTCACCACGATAAGCCGTTCGGCGTAGGCGCCGGCGATCCGGCGCATGATCGCGTGCAGGAACACCGCCAGGCGATCGCCGTACAGCCAGAAGAAGAAGGCGACGAACAACGCCAGCAGGAACTGCGCGACGCCGCTGGCGATGCCGAGCAGCAGGCTCAGCCCGTTCTCGGCGATCATGCCGAAATATGGCCGGAAGAACGCGACCATCACGCTGAGGTCGGCGGCCCAGCTGTTCCAATATTCGGCCAGCGTGGCCCCGATCAGCGGCACGTGGAGCAGCCAGTCCGGCGAGGACGGCAGGCCGCCATCCAGCAGCTGCTCGGCCCCGGCACGCAGCCGGGCCACGTCGTCCGACCCGGCGGGTGCGGCCACGGCGAGAGGCATGACCAGCAGGATGGCGGTCAGCAGCACCATGATCAGCGCCGCCCCGGTGCGCCCCAGATGGGCCCGGTTGCGCACCCACTCGAACACCGGCCAGGTGGTGAAGACGAGGATCCCGCCCCATAGGATGGCGGAGAGGAACGGCTGCAACACGAAGAAGCAGCCGACGGCGATGCCGGACAGCAGCAACCCCATCAGCAACCGTTCTGCGATCATGGCGCATGCGTTATCCTGCAACCCACACGCTGCCAACCACCAATCCCCGCCACCCCCACCCGACGAGGACCGACCCATGCCCCGCTTCTGCGCCAACCTGTCGATGATGTTCACCGAGCATGCGTTCCTCGACCGCTTTGCGCAGGCCGCTCAGGCGGGTTTCACCGCGGTCGAGTTCCTGTTCCCCTACGACCACCCGGCTGCGGACGTGCAGGCTCGGTTGCGGGACAGCGGCCTGGAGCAGGTGCTGTTCAACATGCCGCCGGGGGATTGGGGGATGGGCGAGCGGGGGATGGCCAGCCTGCCCGGGCGGGAGGCGGAGTTCCGGGACGGGGTGAAGCGCGCGCTGGACTACGCCGCCGTTTTCGGCACCAAGCGCCTGCATTGCATGGCCGGCCTGGTGCCCGCGGGCCTGCCGCACGAGACTGCAGCCAGCCTGTACGCCTCCAACCTGGCGTGGGCCTGTGAGCAGGCCCACGCGACCGGCGTGCTCGTGGTGATCGAGCCGATCAACCATCGTGACATGCCGGGCTTCTTCCTGAACACGACGGGGCATGCCGCCGCCGTGGTGGACGCGATCGGCCGTGACCGGCTGGCCATCCTGTTCGACATCTATCACTGCCAGGTCACCGAGGGTGACGTGACCAGCCGGATGGCTGCATTGCTGCCGCGCATCGGGCACATCCAGATCGCCGACGTGCCGGGGCGCAACGAGCCGGGCACGGGAGAACTGAACTGGCGCTATATTTTCGGCCGCATCGACTCGATCGGCTATCAAGGCTGGATCGGCTGTGAATATCGGCCCACAGGCGCAACGATCGATGGATTGGAATGGTTTGCTCAAGCGAAAGCCTGAAAGCGGCAGGCGGCGGCCATTTATTGCTTTAACGTGACACGTTAACATCCGTGATCCTTTGGGCAATAAATGGTGAAAAACCGTCTGACCTCACTTTACGCTTGACGATCTCTTTCACGACATCGTTATGTGCCATGGCAAGCGGTGAATCTCGATATCGGGCACGCCGCCCCAAAGGGGAACACGATGCGCTTCACCGAGATTGGCCAGCAACTTCGGGCATACCGGCTGGAGTCCGGCTTGAGAGCCGAAGAGATCGCCGCGCGTCTCGGTGTTTCCCGCGCTGCCCTGTATCGCTACGAGAAGGGCGAGGTGATCAAGCTCGACACGGTCAAGCGGTTGGCCGAATTGTTGAAGATATCCCCGTTATCGCTGCTCGGTATCGGGGTGGAGTACTACAACCGCCCGGTCGGCTACTTCGAGCGTATCCGGCAGACCGAGGAGACGGCGGACCAGATTCTGCAGGTGTTCGGGCCGGTTTGCTACCTTACCACGTCGGACGCATTCGATGCGTCGCTGGCCGAGGTGTATGACGACCTGATCGAGCAGTCGGACGCCGACAAGACCACGCTGCGGGCCGCGATCGAGCAGGTGCAGGGGATCATGGCCGCCCGCAAGCGGATGTATGCGATCCGGCGGCCGGGCATCATCGCGATTCTGTCGCACGCGCGCATCCAGCGCTTGCTCGAGGCGGGCATCGCGGGCAGTGTCGGGCTGCCCGAGCACTTGCGCCGCCGCTGCCGGCAGGTAGCCGCGGCCGAGGTGGAGCACATCGCCACCCTGATGGAAGCCGAGCCGATGGGCCTTCAGTTCGGCGTGTTGCCGACCGCCGAACCGACGAGCTCGTTTAAGATCCTGCGGTCGCGTGACCGCGCGACCCTGGCGATCAACCCGTTCCGGGCGGATGGGCTGCCGAATGTCCAGACCGGCGTCGCGATGATCACGGGGGCCGACGAGGCCGTGGCCACGCATCAGCGCATTGCCGAGCAG
Organism: uncultured Acetobacteraceae bacterium; assembly: GCA_964235545.1. Classification (GTDB taxonomy): domain Bacteria; phylum Pseudomonadota; class Alphaproteobacteria; order Acetobacterales; family Acetobacteraceae; genus LMUY01. Next base: position 1,206 of record CAXSEG010000073.1, on the reverse strand, counting down.
ATGTGGCGCGAGTGCTTGAAGGGTGCGGCGGGTGCGGCGCAAATCCGGCGGATGTTGCAGCAGGTGCCGAAGGTGAGCCTTAACGCTGCTTGAGTGGGTGCGTTGGAGTTTTGCCGTTGCGGGATCCCTGGCTTCCTAGGCTGGTTCGACAGGGCCGATCCGTCTAGCATCGTGTGATGATCCAGCGCGTGCTCGTCGACTCGACTGAAACCGTCTGGAAGGGCCGAACGCAGCTGGACGTCGTGCGATTCCGCAACGAGCGGTTCGATGGCGCGATGTCCGACGTACGTACTTGGGAGGTTTGGCTGCGGGGCCACGCGGTCGGTGTGCTGCCTTACGACCCGGTTGCCGACACGCTCGTGATGATCGAGCAGTTCCGCTATCCGGCCATGCTCGCCGGGGTGGATCCGGTGATGTTGGAGATACCGGGCGGCTTCATGGACGAGGGAGAGACCGAAGAACAGACGGCGGCGCGGGAGATGCAAGAGGAGATGCACCTTGCGACGGACCGGCTGCACCGGGTCGGCCAATTCGTGCTCACCGCCGGCGGGTCGGATGAGAGTGTGACGATCTTTGCCGGCGGATCGTGACGCCGCCGGCCGGGCCAGATGGGATCGCCGGATATGCCGGGCTGGCCAGCGAGAACGAGGATATCCGGATCCGCGTGCTGCCCGCGCTGGTTGCCGTCGAGGATGCGCTGGCTGGACGGTACACCAATTCCATCACCGTGATGTCGCTGCTGTGGTTCGCGTCCCGCCGGGCGTGGTTGCGCGAGCTTTGGGCATGAAGCTGTTCCTCGAGGATTCCTATGCCCAAGGGGCGGCGGCGACCGTGACCGCCGTGCTCCCTGCCGGGGTCGTGCTCGACCGATCGCCGTTCTATGCGCGGAGCGGGGGGCAGCCGGGCGACAGCGGGCAACTAGTCTGGTCCTGTGGCCAGGCGGCCGTTGGGGAGGCCATCAAGGGGGAGGGCAATACGGTCGTGCTGCCGGTGGACACGGCGCCGCCTGTCGGCACTGCGGTCACGGCGACGATCGACTGGCCACGGCGCTACGCCCATATGCGGATGCACACGGCGCTGCACCTACTGTGCAGCTTGATCCCGGGGGCGGCGGTGACGGGCGGGCAGATCGGCGCCGAGAAGTCCCGGCTGGATTTCGATCTCCCCGTCCGCCCCGACCCGGCCGAGATCGAGGCGGGCCTGGCG
>CAXSEG010000072.1:0-15790 GCA_964235545.1 uncultured Acetobacteraceae bacterium | reverse complement strand
GCGTCGAGGAAGGCTGGCGTCGCGGTCATAGCCCCAAGATAGGGCGGCATAGTAGCTTGCACCACTGTTGCTGATGCCCACTGTCCCGGCCGCGTGGAGCGGAACCACCAGCTTGCCCGTTCGTTTCCAAATGGCGCCACCCTGCCGTGCGAAAGGCTCTATGACCGTGACGGACACCAACGACACTGCCAAGCTTTGGGACATGATCAAAAGCATTGAGATCGCCATGATGGTGACCGAGGATGGTGACCATCTCCGCAGCCGCCCGATGGCGGTTTCGCAAAAGGAGTTCGATGGCAAACTCTGGTTCTTCACGCGGGCTAGTTCCCACAAGGTGACGGAGGTCGAGCAAGACCATCGGGTAAACCTCGCCTATGCCCACCCGGGAAAGCAGGATTATGTGTCGATATCTGGCCTGGCTAGATTGAACCGCGACCGTGCCATTATCGACCAGCATTGGTCTGAGCCGCTGCGCACTTGGTTTCCGAAGGGAAAGGACGATCCGGACATCGCCCTGCTCGAAATAGCGGTGCAGCAGGCAGAATATTGGGATGCGCCGTCGTCGACGATGCTTCACGTCTACGGCTACGTGAAGGCCGCTGTCACGGGCAAGTCGCCGGAGCCGGGTGGTCATGGGACGGTGAGTTTAGCCTAGCTTGGGGGAAGGCAGATCCACGTCGTCAAGCCTCGCTTTTGTCGACTCTATCGCTTGAGCGATATGACGATTAGTCTTCGCTCATGCCTTAGGTTCGCTTCACCTCATATGTGATCATTGGGGTATCATGAGGTTTGATGTAGTGTCAGCGATTACCCGCGTCGCTTTGAACGCAACGAGGGCTAGGGGCTATTGTAAAGCTGCTTAGTAATCTGGATATCACCATACAGTTGCAACTCCCTTTTAGGGCAGGTGTATTGTTGATCGGCATCGTGCGCGTGTTGATTAGATGCCTAAGCACATCCGACCTCACGGATTGGCGATTAGCCTACTCATGACTGTGTTAAGCTGTCGAATAACGACGATTGCTACTGACGCTTATACAGTTCTACGTTGCGTTGCTAATCTCAGCTTCCAGGGCTTGTAGCTCGCGGTCCAACCCTCCGTTGTCGGAAATGACTCCTTCAAGCGTCGCCAGCGCCGATCGCCGACAACGGTCGTGGCCGATATCGACGTCTACGGCGCCGCCCACCGCCGCCAGGCAGTCGGCGTAGGCATTCCCTGCCGCTACCCCGGCATCGCCAAGGGGCGCGAAAATGTCGCGTACGCGCCGATCCACCCAGCCGGGGGTGGCCGGTGTCTCCTCGGTCAGGGATGAACGGCTCATCGCGAGATCCCCAAAGCCCAGGCAAGAACGCCTTTCTGCGCATGCAGCCGGTTTTCCGCTCCGTCCCAAACGACCGATTGCGGGCCGTCGATCACAGCCGCAGTGACTTCTTCACCGCGATGAGCGGGCAGGCAATGCATGAACACTGCATCCGGCGCTGCATGGACCATCAAGCGTTCGTCCACTTGATAGGGCGCCAGCAGGTTGTGGCGGCTTTGGTTCGGGTCGTCCGCCATGCTGACCCAGCAATCGGTCACTACGCAGCGTACGCCTGCCACCGCTGTAAGCGGGTCGTCACCGACCACGATGCTCGCGCCCATCTCGCGCGCCCACGCCAACGCCTCGGGAGCCGGTCGCAGTTCAGGCGGGCAAGCGATGCGCAGAGTGAAGCCGAACTGCACCGCCGCCTCGATCCAGGAACGCGCGACGTTGTTGCCGTCCCCAACCCAGGCCACGACCTGCCCGGCGATTGGGCCACGATGCTCCTCAAACGTCATTACGTCGGCCATCAGCTGGCAGGGGTGGGACCGATCGGTCAGGCCGTTGATCACCGGTACCGTGGCATGCGCGGCGAGTTCCGCGAGCTTGGCCGCGTCGGCCGTCCGCAACATGATGGCGTCCACGTAGCGGGACAGCACCCGCGCCGTGTCCGCCACCGTCTCGCCCCGTCCAAGCTGCAGCTCGCTCCCCTGCAGAACGATCACGTCCCCGCCGAGCTGGCGCATGGCCAACTCGAACGAGACTCGGGTCCGCGTCGACGGTTTCTCGAAGATCATCGCCAAGGTGCGGCCGGCAAGCGGGCGGGAGGCGGGCGTGCCGGCTTTCTTGAACCCACGCGCCACGTCCAACATCTGCCGCAGCACCGGCGGCTCGAAATGCCGCAGGTCGAGGAAATGGCGCGGGCCGGAGCTCTCCCGCTCCGATCCATCCCCGAAATCAACGCGGCGGAGCGCCCCGCTCACTTCGCCGCCGTCTGCATGGCGGACGGGCGGCAGCGCCGGGCACCGCGGCGCATCATGTCCATCGCGGTAGCGATATCCTCGTCGGTGATCACCAGCGGCGGCACCAGGCGGACAACGTTGTCGCCTGCGGTGACACTCAGTAGCCCTTCCGCGGTGAAGGCGGATTGCACCTCGCCGGCTGGCACGCGGCATTTCAGGCCGACGATCAGGCCGGCGCCGCGAACCAACTCGAACACCTCCGGCTCGTCGCGCACCAATTGCTCCAGCGCGTGCCACAGTATGCGCCCTTTGCGGTCTACCTCGGCCAAGAAGCCCGGCGCCAGCATCACGTCCAGCACGGCGTTGGCGGCAGCGCAGGCGAGCGGGTTGCCGCCGAAGGTGGTGCCATGGGTGCCGGCCCTGAGATGCTTGGCCACCGCCTCCTTTGCCAGCACGGCGCCCATCGGAAAGCCGCCGGCGATGCCTTTGGCGGCAGACATCACATCCGGCTCGATGCCCGCCCACTCGTGGGCGAACAGCTTACCAGTGCGGCCCATGCCGCACTGCACCTCGTCCAGGCCGAGGAACAGGCCGTACTCGTCGCACGCCGCCCGTAGCTCCTGCAGGAAACGCAGCGACGCCGGGCGCACGCCGCCCTCGCCCTGCACCGGCTCCACCAGGATCCCCGCGGTCTCGGGCCCGATCGCGTCCCGCACGGCATTCATGTTGCCGAACGGCACGTGGTCGAACCCGTCCACCACCGGGCCGAAGCCTTGCAAGTATTTCGTGTTACCAGTTGCCGACAGCATCGCTAACGTGCGGCCGTGGAACGCGCCGTCGAAGCAGATCACGCGGAAGCGTTCGCCGCGGCCGGTCTCGGCCATCGCGCGGCGGATCATTTTCACCAGGCCCTCGTTGGCCTCAGCCCCCGAGTTGCAGAAGAACACGCTGTCGGCAAACGTCGCTTCCACTAGCCGGGCGGCGAGGCGTTCCGCCTCCGGCACGCGATACAGGTTGGACACGTGCATCACACGCCCTGCCTGGGCCGCGATCGCAGCCACGAGGTGCGGGTTGTTGTGCCCGAGCGAGGAGGTTGCGATCCCCGCGCCGAAATCCAGGAATCGTCGCCCGTCCACCGTGAACAGCCAGGCGCCCTCGCCCCGCTCGAAAGCGAGGTCGGCTCTGTTGTAGGTGGGCATCAGGGCGGCGATCATGGCAGCGGGTACACCTCGTTCATCCCCGCGCCCGCCACTCCGCGACCCATCGCGGTCAGGGCGCGGGGAAGCAGGGACCATGAAGCGCCCGCCCCTCCGAAGTCAAACACACTGTTCAATAAACGAAGTTCGGCTCCGCACTCAGCGAGTCCTTGCTCGCGCCGGGCAACATAAGCTTACCGTCGGCGGCACGCTGTAACTGGCCGATCGGCACCGCCGTCAGCTTGCCGCCGATCCCGATCAATCCGCCCACCGAGACGATCGCCAGCGCCACCTTGTTGTCCGGCGTGAGCATCAAGTCATCGATCGTGCCGATCTGCGTGTTGGGATCGCTATACACGCCGGCCCCGATCAGCTTGCTCGCGCGGAGACCGCCCTCCATGCGGACGCTGGCCACCGAGAGGTTCGGGTTCCCGGGTGTCGGCACCACTCCAGTCGCCGAAGGCGCCGGAGCGGCGGGCTGCGTCGTCTGGGCGGCCAGCGGTCCGGCGGTGAGCAGGGTGGTGGCAAGCGTCAGGCCAATGGCAAGCGCTGGGCGAATGATGCGGTCCACGACGAACTCCTGGTTTCGTCAAACGAACGCCCTCGGCGCAGACCGGGTTCCGCGTGCCCACGGCTTCCGGCGCGCACGGCCGCATGGCAGGTTGCCACCATGTCATCGCCTGCCCCCGAACCAGGGCCGCCGCCCGACGAGGCCGCGTTGCGGGAGGCCGCCCTTGGATACCTTGCCCGCTACAGCGCCACCCAGGTCGGCCTGCTGCGCGTGCTGAACCGCCGGGTCGCGCGCTGGGCCAGGGCCGCCGGCGCCACGGCCGAGGCAACGGCGGCCCCGCTGGCGGCCGCGCGTGCCGTGGTGTCCCGGCTCGCCACGGTGGGCGCGGTGGATGACGCGGCGTTCGCCGCCGGCCGGGCACGGGCGTTGCACCGGGCGGGCCGCTCGCGCCGCGCGATCACGGCCCATTTGCAGGCGAAGGGTGTGCCGGCCAGCCTTGCGACGCTGCCCGAAGACCCGGAGGCCGAGCTTGCTGCCGCCTTGTTGTATTGCAGTCGCCGCCGCATGGGCCCGTTCCGATCCCCCCCGGACCCGAACGCCCGGCTACGGGACCTCGCCCGCCTAGCCCGCGCCGGTTTCCCGGCCGCGGTGGCGCAACGTGTGCTGCGGCTGGCCCTCGACCAGGCTGAGGCACGGTTGCTGGAGGCTCGCCGTGGTTGAGCGGCGTGGTGCGGCAGGGGCATGGATTGCAAGCGAATGTTGCAATTTTGTCGCATGCCTGATGAAGACGGGGCCGCAAACATTTGGTAGCGTTCGTCGTACCCCGGCACTGGGGCCTCTCGAGGAGATACACACTCATGATGACCCGCTTCACGGGCCTGATCCCCGCATTCGCGCTGTTGGCCGTGGGCACGGCCCATGCACAGGTCCAGAACCAGACGGGTTCGATGGCCTATCCGCAGTCCATGCCGTCCGGCCAGGTGCAGGTAACCGCGCCGGCCGCCCGCGATACGGGCAATATGGCCTACCCGGCCTCGCCCGGCGGTGTGACGGCGGCGGCGGCGCCGGATGCGGACACCGGCAACATGGCCATCCCCATGGGCCGCGGCTCACTGCGCGCACGACGCATGCCGGTCGCCGCCATGCGCGCGCCGGCCGGTGACCCGGCGAACTCGATGCGTCCGGACGTCGCTCCGACCCCGGCACAGTCGGCGACGGCACAGAGCCTGGATAACGCCCCGGGTGCCGCGCCGGTGCCCTACACCGACTTCCTGCCGCCGGAGAGGCCGATGGGCAAAGGCATGGCTGGCAAGCGCATGGCCCGCCGCCCGATGCATCACGCGGTCATGCGGCACCCCGCCACCGCCGCCACGCCGGCTGCCACCCCGGCCGCTGCTGCTCCGGCCACACCGGTCCCCACCCCGGCGAAGTAACGCCTGACACCTGCACTGGATATCAACTCGTTGTTTGATCGGGTTGATATCCGGTGTAAGCTTTCGGCGGATTTGGCGCGTCTGGGCGTGCCTTCGGGGGCGGTGGCTGATGGACATACGGGTTGCCGCGGCCGGTTTGACCGCACTTACCGCGTTGTCGGCCTGCGCCGGACCGTCCCGCACCACCGCCACTGCCGGGCGTTCCCGCGCCGCCACGGTCGAATGCGCGCCCTACGCCCGCCAGGTGAGCGGCCTCCAGCTTTACGGGGACGCGGCGGATTGGTGGGAGGAAGCCGCCGGGCGCTATGGCCGCAGCGCCGCGCCCAGCCCGGGTGCCGTCCTGGTGTTCCGCCGTAATGGCCGTCTGCCGCACGGGCACGTATCGGTCGTGGCCCGGCTACGGTCGGAGCGGGAGATCACCGTCACCCAGGCAAACTGGGTGCATGGCCGCATCGCGCACGACGAACCGGTGGTGGACGTCTCGCCCGGCAACGACTGGACCGCCGTGCGTGTGTGGTGGGCGCCGTCCAGCACGCTCGGCACCACCGTCTATCCGGCATTCGGCTTTATCGCCGGCCACCCGCCCCGCAGCGATGGCATCGCCGGGTCGGGCGCCGGCTCTGGCGGCACTGCGGATACCGGGGTTGCAGGTCTGCGTCTCGCGTCTGGCGCCTGTCCGCTCGGCTCTGATACACCGGGATGATGACCGACTACCGCGAGACTGTCTTCCTGCCGGCGACCCCGTTCCCGATGCGTGGCGACCTGCCAAAGCGCGAGCCGGATATCCTGGCGCGCTGGGAGCGTATCGGGCTATGGCAGCGCCTGCAGCAGGCCGGCGCCGGGCGCCCGCGCTTCGTCCTGCATGACGGGCCAATTTACTCCAACGGCCACCTTCATATTGGCCACGCGCTGAACCGCATCCTGAAAGACGTGGTGATGCGGGCGCACCGGATGGCCGGGTTCGACGTGGGTTACATCCCCGGCTGGGACTGCCACGGCCTGCCAATCGAGTGGAAGGTCGAGGAGGAGTACCGCCGCACCGGCCGCGACAAAGACGCCGTGCCGGTGCTGGATTTCCGCGCCGAGTGCCGCGCCTACAGCCAGGGCTGGCTGGATATCCAGACGGCGGAGTTCAAGCGATTGGGCGTCACCGGGGACTGGGCCGGCCGCTACGCCACCATGGATTTCACCGCGGAGGCTGCGATTGCCGGCGAGATCGGCAAGTTCCTGCTGAACGGCGCGCTGTATCGCGGCTTGCGTCCGGTAATGTGGTCCGTGGTCGAGAAAACGGCGCTGGCGGAGGCCGAGATCGAGTACCACGAGCATCGCAGCGACACGGTGTGGGTGCGCTTCCCGATTCTGGCCGGCCCGCTGGCCGGCACCTCCGCGGTGATCTGGACCACCACGCCCTGGACGATGCCCGGCAACCGCGCGCTCGCCGCCGGGGCCGCGATTGATTACGCGCAGATCCGGGTGGACACCGTGCAGGACGGCTCGCTGGCCCGGCCCGGCGAGATGCTGCTGGTGGCGGAGGGCCTGGTAGGGGCCGTGTGCGAGGCCGCCGGGATCGCCACCCATCACGTGCTGCAGGTGGTGCGCGGCGCCAGCCTGGAGGGCACGCTGGTCGCCCACCCGCTGCGGGGGGCGCCGAGTGCGGTGGGCGGCTACGACGACGACCGTCCGATCCTGCTCGGTGACTTCGTCACCACGGAGCAGGGCTCTGGCCTGGTGCACATGGCGCCGGCGCATGGCGAGGAGGATTTCGCGCTGTGCCGGGCGCACGGCATCGCGGTGCCTGAGACGGTGGGGGAGGACGGCCGCTACACCCCCCAGGTCCCGCTTTTCGCCGGGCTGCACGTGTTCAAGGCGGCGGGCCCGGTCGGGGCGGCGATGGAGGCGGCGGGCGGGCTGCTGGCGCGCGGCGTGCTGATGCACTCCTACCCGCATTCCTGGCGCTCCAAGGCGCCGCTGATCTACCGCGCCACGCCGCAATGGTTCATTCGCATGGATGGTCCGGAGCAGATCCGTGCCCGCGCATTGGCCGCGATCGAGACCACCGTGTTCGTCCCGCCGCAGGGCCGCAACCGCATCGCCGCCATGGTTGCGGGCCGTCCGGATTGGTGCATCAGCCGCCAGCGCGCCTGGGGCGTGCCGATCCCCGTCTTCGTCGACCGCGCGACCGGCGAGCCGCTGCGCGACCCGGCGGTGGTCGCCCGCGTGGTGGACGCGTTCACCGCCGAGGGGGCGGATGCCTGGTTCTCGTCGCCGCCCAGCCGGTTCCTCAGCGAGGGCCGTGACCCGGCCGACTACGAGCAGGTGACGGACATCGTGGACGTCTGGTTCGAGAGCGGTTCCACCCACGGATTTGCGCTGGGGGACCGGGGCCTCCCCTGGCCGGCGGACCTGTATCTCGAGGGGTCCGACCAGCATCGCGGCTGGTTCCAGTCCTCCCTGCTGGAAGCGATTGGTACCCGGGGGGCCGCGCCGTTCAAGGCAATCCTCACCCACGGTTTCGTGCTGGACGAGGCCGGCCGCAAGATGAGCAAGTCGCTCGGCAACGTCACGGCGCCGCAGGAGGTAAGCGACAAATACGGCGCCGACATCCTGCGTTTGTGGGTGATGACCGCGGACACCACCGAGGATCTGCGCATCGGCCCCGAGATCCTCAAGCAGCAGGCCGAGCTGTACCGCCGCCTGCGCAACACGCTGCGCGGGCTGCTGGGCGCGCTGGCCGGCTGGACCGAGGCCGAGCGGGGCGAGCCGGCGGACATGCCGGAGCTGGAGCGCTGGGTGCTGCACCGGCTGGCGGAGCTGGACGGCCGGATGCGGCGCGCGCTGGACACGCATGACTGGACCGGGGTGTACCCGGAGCTGCACAATTTCTGCTCGGCCGACCTCTCGGCGTTCTATTTCGACATCCGCAAGGACACCATCTACTGTGACCGGCCGGACGCAGGGCTGCGCCGGGCGGCGCGGACGGTGCTCGACACGCTGCACCGTTGCCTCGCTACCTGGCTGGCCCCCGTGCTGGTGTTCACCGCCGAGGAAGCCTGGGCCGCCCGCTTCGGCGGCGCGGCGGCCAGTGAGCTGGGCAGCGTGCATTTGCAGCCCTGGCCCGCTATCCCGGCCGCCTGGCTGGACCCGGCGCTGGCGACGAGCATGGCCGAGCGGCGCACCCTGCGCGGCCAGGTCACCACCGAGCTGGAGGCGGCGCGGCGGGACGGGGTAATCGGTTCGTCGTTGCAGGCGGCGCTGCTGTTGCCGGAGGCAGCCGGGTCGATCCTGGACGGGGATTTATGGGCCGAGTTCGCGATCGTGAGCGAGGCCTGCCTCGACCCGGCGCAGGATGGCGTGGCGGTGGCCAAGGCGCCGGGCGGGAAATGCGCCCGCTGCTGGAAGGTGCTGCAGGAGGTCGGCTCGCACGCCGCACACCCCACGCTGTGCCTGCGCTGCGCGGATGCGGTGGAAAGCGGGCTAGTCGGCCAGCCCCGCGCGAGTGCGGCGGCATGAGCCGGAACCGGTTGACCGGGATGGGACTGGTCGCGCTCGCCCTGGTGCTGGCCGCGGACCAGGCGAGCAAGTTGTGGATCCTGGAGGGGTTGCGGCTGCCGCAGCTCGGCCGGGTCGATCTGTTGCCGGTGCTAAGCTTCACCATGGTTTGGAACCCGGGCGTCACGTTCGGACTGTTCCGGGCGGACGGCGCCTGGGGGCCGCTGTTGCTGGTGGGGGTCGCCGTCGCGATCGTGGTGGCGCTGGCGGTGTGGCTGCGCCGTGCGGAGTCGATGCTGGGGGCGGTGTCGCTGGGGGCGATCGCGGGCGGTGCCGTGGGCAACGTGATCCACCGGCTGCGCTTCGGCGCGGTGGTGGATTTCATCCACCTCCATGCCGGCGGCTGGAGCTGGTACGTGTTCAACGTGGCCGATGCCGCGATCGTCTGCGGTGTAGGTGCGCTGGTGCTGGACGGGCTGCTGCCGGGGCGGCGCGCGGCCAGGGTGAGCCCCGAGGACCATCTTGCAGAGCCAGGCCCGGCGGAGCTATGACGCGATCATGACGCAGATGCGCACATTATTGACGCTGGCGACCGTCGCGAGCGGCCTGGCCCTGGCCGGCTGCGGCGACGATCTGTCACGTACGATCGGCCTGACGCGGGACGCGCCGGACGAGTTCACCGTCACCACCCGGGCGCCGCTGTCGATGCCGCCGGATTTTGCGTTGCGTCCGCCGCGTCCCGGGGCCTCCCGGCCGCAGGAACTGTCGGAGCGGCAGCAGGCCGAGGCGACGCTGTCACCCACGGTGGCGCTGGGCGGCACGCCGGCCGGCACGACGCCGGGCCAGCGGGCGCTGGTGGCCGCCGCCGGCCCCGCCGCGCCGCGCGACATCCGCAACCAGGTCGATTCTGAGTCGCAGCTGGACCAGCCCGGCCGCTCCTTCACTGACCGGCTGATGTTCTGGAAGCCGGCTCCGCAGGCCGGCACGCCGGTCGATCCGGGGCGCGAGAGCCAGCGGCTGCGGCAGAACGCGGCGCTGGGCGCCAGCGTGCAAGCCGGCGACACACCGATCATCCAGCGGCGGCAGCAGGGGCTGCTCGACTCGATCTTCTAGCGATGCGGCGTGCGGCCCTGCTGCTGCTGCTCTGGCCCGGCTGGGCGGTGGCGGAACCGGTGGCCGGCAGTGCTGCCGACCCCCCGGCCTGGGTGGCGGACATCGTCGGCCGCTATGCCGGGACGGTGCTCAATTCCGGCGCGATGGAGTGTCACCGCACGGAGTTCTCGGTGGAGGACGGCCATCTGATCGGCCATTACTGGATAGACGACACTGATCCGTTCGAGGGCACGCTGACGGCGTTCGTGCCGGAGAGCGGGACCAGCGGCCATTTCACCTGGACTGACCGCTATGGCAGCGGCATCGAACGCCTGGTGTTCAGTAGCGACCATCGCAGCTTCGCCGGGTCGTGGGGCGCGGGTGCCGTCGATCCGAGCAATCCCGTCCACGGCACGCGCGGCGGCACCTGCCCGTCCGCCGCGGTCAGCCAAGATATCACGCCACGGGGCGCCGCTCCCGGCTGATTTCTGCTAGACTCGCAGCATGGAGTCGGCAGTCCCCACACCCATTGAGTCCGACGACCGGCGACGGGCGGCCGTCATCCGCCTGCCGGACCACTTGGTTGACCGGATTGCGGCCGGCGAGGTGATCGAGCGGCCGGCGGCGGTGGCCAAGGAGCTGGTGGAGAATGCGATCGACGCCGGGGCGCGCCGCATCGCCGTGGTGCTGGCGCGCGGCGGCATGGACCGCATCGAGGTCACGGATGACGGCATGGGCATGGCGCCCGACTCGCTGGCTTTGGCGGTGCAGCGGCATTGCACGTCCAAGCTCGCCTGCGATCAGCTGATCCGCATCACCACGCTGGGCTTCCGCGGCGAGGCGCTGCCCTCGATCGGGGCCGCGGCGCGGCTGCAGATCACCTCCCGCCCACCCGGCGCCGACCATGCCTGCCGTATCCGGGTGGAGGGAGGCGTGGTCGGCGCGGTGGAGCCCGCTGCCGGGCCGGCCGGCACGCAGGTGCTGGTGGCGGACCTGTTCTTCGCCACCCCGGCGCGGCGCAACTTCCTGAAATCGGCCCGGGTGGAGGCGGACCACGCGGAGGCGGCGGTGCGCCGGCTCGCCTTCGCGGTGCCGCGCGTGGCGAGGCGGCAGGTCAGCGACGACCGCGTGGTGTTCGACCTGCCGGCGCAGGATCCGGAGTCCCGGGCGGCAGCGCTGCTCGGGCCGTTATTGATCCAGGGGGGCATGAGCCTGGGCCTGGGGCTGCTGCCGGTGGCGGGGCTGCGCGACGGGCTGGCGCTGCGCGGCTTCGCGGCCCCGCCGGCGCTTAGCCGGGCCACGCCTGCCGCGCAGTCGCTGGTGGTGAACGGGCGCCCGGTGACCGACCCGGTGCTGCGCACGGCGGTGCGCGTGGCCTATCGCGACGTGATTGCCGCCGGGCGCCACGCCGCGGTGGCGCTCGATCTCACCCTACCTGCGGAGGCGGTGGACGTGAACGTGCATCCCGCCAAGACCGAGCTGCGGTTCCGCGATCCGGACGGGATACGCGCGCTGGTGATCGGCGCACTGCGCCGCAGCCTGGGCACGGGAGCGGGCACGGCGGTGCCGCAGGCCGGGTTCCGACCCTCTGGCCGCTTCTCTGGCCGTCCCTCGTTCGGGCGCGCCGTCTTGCAGTTGGTGCCGCCAGCCACACCGGGGCACGCGTTCGGCCCGGGTTTCGCCGAGCCGTCACCCGGCTTGGCATTCGGCTTCGCGCCTGCCGCGCGACCGATGGCGGTGGAGCCTGTCCCGCCGCCGCACCCGCCGGTTCCTTCGCCGCATCCGCTTGGGGCCGCCGTGGCGCAGGTGCTGGACACCTACGTGATCGCGGTGGCCGGGGATGGTAGCCTGGTGCTGGTGGACCAGCACGCCGCGCATGAGCGGCTGACCCACGAGGCCTTGGCCGTGCAGCATCGCGATGGCGGCGTGCGCAGCCAGGCCTTGCTGCTGCCCGCCGTGGTCGATCTGCCGCCGCCGGACGCGGCCCGGCTGGTGGGCCAGGCCGATGCGCTGCACCAGTTGGGCCTGGAGTTGGAGGCGTTCGGACCCGGCGCGGTGCTGGTGCGCGCGCTGCCGGCACTGCTCTCCGCGCACGGCCCGCCGGATCCGGCGCCGCTGCTGCGGGACTTGGCCGACGAGTTGGCGGCGTGCGGAGAAGCGACCGCGCTGGAAGCCAGGCTGGATGCCGCCATCGCCCGCCTGGCCTGCCATGGCAGCGTGCGAGCCGGGCGGCGGTTGAACATGGCGGAAATGAACGCGCTGCTGCGCCAGATGGAGGCGACTCCGCGCGCCGCGACCTGCTCGCACGGCCGTCCGACTGTGCTGCGGCTGAGCCGGGCGGAGATCGAGGCGCTGTTCGGTCGGCGGTGAGGCGCGCCGGATCATGGCCGGCGAACGGCCATGAACTTGCCGCGGCCGCCGGCGTTGGCGGCGGGTGAAAGCACTTCTATACGTCTTCGTCGCCGTAGCCGGTGCACTGACCTCGGTGGAGGCCGGTTCAAATGCGAAGTTCACCAAGACGATGGGCGGCCCATGGTGGCCGTCCATCCTGTTCTCGCTAATCTCGCTCGGCTGCCTCGCGGTCGGCACGGCGGTTGCTGGGGGCGGGCTGCCGGCGGGCAAGCTGGCGGAGGTGCCGTGGTGGGGCTGGATCGGCGGGGTAATCAGCGCGCTGTACATCGTCTCCATGCTGGTGGCGCCGGGCCAACTGGGCGCGGGGCTGTTCACCGGGCTGACCGTCACGGCCGCAGTGTTGACCTCGATCGCGCTCGACCATTGGGGTCTGGTCGGATTTCCGGTGCATGCGGCGGGGGCCGGCCGGCTGATCGGCGCCGCACTGATGGTCGCCGGCCTGGTGTGCGTGGCGGCGTTTTGAGGCAGCTCAGCCACACGCTGACGGTTGAGACGTCCGGCAAAGGGTTGGTGCCGGTCAGCCCGCCGGTCGCCGCTTGGGTGAAGCAGGCAGGGATCGGCACCGGGCTGCTGACGGTGTTCATCCGCCATACCTCGGCCTCGCTGCTGATCCAGGAGAACGCGGATCCGACGGTGCGCGCCGACCTCGAGGCGTTTTTCGGCTGGCTGGTGCCGGAGAACGTCGGCTACCGCCATGATACCGAGGGGCCGGACGACATGCCGGCACATATCCGCGCGGCGTTGACGCAGACCCAGCTGAGCATCCCGGTCCTGGGTGGCGCGATGGTGCTGGGCACTTGGCAGGGCCTGTACGTGTGGGAGCATCGGCGGGCAGCGCACCGGCGCGAAGTCGTGCTACATCTACTCGGTAATTAAGCTTGGGCGACTGCCCAGGACTTCATACCCACCGGCGTTGACGCTGATCCGCAGAGGTAGGCTGAGGCTCAAGCTACCATTTCGAAGGCGGGGCGGAAATAGGGTGGGCTTCAGTTCACCGAGGAGTCGAGACCAGCGGAGGTTGGTATAATACCGCTGAGCGTGATCGTTGACTCGGGTGTGATTTGTTGCGGCTCGGATGGGTCGGGTTTGGTTTGCCAGTCTTAATGGGCGACCACGGTGAACGGCATACGGTTGGGGATCAGTGGCACGCTGTCTGCGGCTGAGTTACGCAGACGTGGTCGCCAGGAGCCTAACCGTGCGGCGTAGTCTGGATAGCTCGGCTTGCACGTCATCGAGGTAGACACCCGTGCCGATCATGATGTTCCACGGCCTCGGTGAACACGAGGCCGATCGTCAAGCTACCGACGAGGAGAAGCAGTCTCTTGCCGATCTTCAACTCGTTCAACCTGCGCATCGCGACTTCTCAACGGACATGGCATCGATGCGTCAAGGTGGCATGTAGATGTTAAGGAACCCTTGGGGACCGGGGATAGGGATCAGGGCGCCATGAGTGGAGTGCGGCGGCCGCGGGTGCGGCAGACGGCGGTGCGATTGTCGATCAGGGTGTGGGACGCGCCGACACGGCTGCTGCACGGGGCGATCGTGCTGCTGATCGCGTCGAGCTACGTCACGATCCACTACGCGTCCGGCGCGAATGTCGAGTTGCTGATGCAGCTGCACCGGCTGTCCGGCTACGCGATGCTCACGTTGTTGCTGTTCCGGCTGGCTTGGGGCTTCGTAGGCAGCGAGACGTCGCGGTTCGGGCAGTTCCTGCGCAACCCGCTGGAGGGTCTGCAGCACCTGCGGCAGTTCGGGCGGCGGGAGGTGGACGACCAGGTGGGCCACAATGCCGCTGGCGGCTGGATGGTGCTGATCCTGCTGGTCACGCTGGGGGTGCAGGCGGTGAGCGGCCTTTTCACCTTCGACGACGTGCCGGAGGGGCCGCTCGGGGGTACGGTCAGCGAGGCGACGGCCTATTGGCTCACCGCGGTGCACCGGGCCAACTTCACCGTCATCCTGGTGCTGACCGGGCTGCATGTGTTGGCGGTGACGGCTTATGCCGTGGTCAAGCGGCAGAATCTGGTGCGGCCGATGATCACGGGGCGCAAGCGGCTGCCGGGTGCCACGCGGCAGCCGCAGATGGCATCCCCGCTATTGGCGGTGCTGCTCGTGGTGCTGGCCGGCTGCGTCATCTGGGTGGTGGTGACGCGCGTCTAGGGTTAATCGGCCAGTACCCGCGCCACTTCCGCCCGCAGGCCGGGCAGCACGTCGGTCACGAACCAGGGGTTGCGGGTTTCCCAGACACCCGTCCGCCAGGAGGGGTGTGGCAGGGGGAAGTAGCGGGGCAGGTAGTCCCGCCAGGCGCGCACCCGGTCCGTCATCATGCCGCGGCCGAGTGCGTCCACCTGGGCGTAGCTGCCGACCAGCAGCGTCAGGCGGAGTTGCGGCATCAGGGCCAGCAACCGGGGGCGCCAGAGTTGGGCGCATTCCGGACGCGGGGGGCGGTCGCCGCCATTGGGCAGGCGGCCCGGGTAGCACAGGCCCATCGGCAGGATCGCGACCTGCGCGCCGTCGTAGAACTGTTCCGGCGTCATGCCGAGCCAGCCGCGCAGCCGCTTGCCGCTCTCGTCCGTCCAGGGCGTGCCGCTGGCGTGCACCTTGGTGCCGGGCGCCTGGCTGGCGATCAGCACCCGCGCCGTGGTGGAGACGCGCAGGATGGGGCGGGGGCCGAGCGGCAGGGCCGCCGCACAGGCCGTGCAGGCGCGTGCCTCGGCTGCGACGGTCTCCAGCGTGTCAGCCAAGGGGATACTCGACCTCTGCCGTGTAGACGGCGCCGTCCTTGCCGAGTTGGGAGCTGAACAGGGTGAAGCGGTCCACCGCCACTGGTCCGGTCCGCAGCAGGTTGTGCGCCTGCACCCACTCCACCAGCTTGCCCGGCGGCGTGTTGTCCAGCCGGGCGAGCGTCACGTGCGGGGTGAAGCGGCGGCGCTCCGGGCCGAAGCCGATGCGCTTGACCGCCGTCTCGATCTTGGTCTGCAAGTGCTCCAACGGCTGGCTGCGCTCGGCACCGGCCCACAAGGCCTGCACCCGGCCCGCCTTCTCGAAGCAGCCGACGCCGCTGAGCTGCAGGCTGAAGCCGCGCCCGCGCAGCGCCGCCAGCGCATCGTCCAGCTCCTCCGCGCGGTGGCCCGGCATCTCACCCAGAAAGCGCAGCGTCAGATGCAGGTTCTCGGGCGGCAGCCAGCGCGCGCCGGGCAGCGCCGTGGCCAGGTGTCGCAGCCGAACGCGGGTTTCCTGCGGGAGGGCGAGGGCGACGAACAGCCTCACGACGCAGCCGGGACCTCCCGCAGCAACTGCTCCACCGCCGGCTTGATGCGGGCGACCACTTTCTTCACGCCCGTGGCGTTCGGGTGGATGTGGTCCGCCTGGTTGAGCGCCGGGTCACCCGCGACGC
>CAXSEG010000071.1:0-15897 GCA_964235545.1 uncultured Acetobacteraceae bacterium | reverse complement strand
CGGTCAGCTCCGCCGCTCTGGCAGTGGCGACGGTGACGCAGGCCAAGAACAAGGTCGCCCTGTTCAATCCTGCGACCTCCGAGTTGTCGGGCACCGCCTGCGGGCCGAACCACATCCATTGGGCGTTCGACACCTATGCCGAGGCCAGCTCCACCGCCCATGCGATCGTAGCGAGTGGCGGCAAGAGCTGGTTCTTCATCCAGGCCGACTATGCCTTCGGCGCCTCCATGGTGTCGGATACCACGGGCGTGGTGAACGGGCAGGGCGGCAAGGTGCTGGGCACGGTCAAGTATCCTTTTCCGCAGACTACCGATTTCAGCTCCTTCCTGCTGCAGGCGCAGAGTTCGGGGGCTCAGGTCGTGGCCTTCGCCAATGCCGGCGCCGATGCAGGCAACTGCATCAAGCAGGCGGCCGAGTTCGGGCTTGCGGAGAGCGGCGCAAAGCTGGCGGCGTTGCTGTGCCTGATTCCGCAGATCCACTCGATCGGCCTGCCAGTCGCCAAGGGCCTGCTGCTCACCGAAGCCTATTACTGGGACTTGAACGAGCGCACCCGCGCGCTGGCCAGGCGCTACTCGCCGCGCATGAAGGGCAGCGTGCCGTGCACCATCCAGGCCGGCTGCTACTCGGGCACGCTGCACTATTTGAAGACAGCGTCCTCGATGGGAGCGGCGGCGGCGCAGGCAAATGGCGCCGCGACGGTCGCCGCAATGAAAGCCATGCCGACGGACGACGACGCGTTCGGCGCGGGGCGCGTGCGGGAGGATGGCCGCAAGATCCACGACATGCACCTGTTCCGGGTGAAGACGCCCAAGGAATCGAAATCCGACTGGGACTTGTATACGCTCGTCGGCACCACGCCCGGCGAGCAGGCCTATCGCCCGATCGCAGGCGGCGGATGCCCGATGGTGCACGCGTGATCCCGGCCGCGGTCGCTGGCGCGCTGGCCGGCATCAAGGTCGTTGACCTGTCGCGCGTGTTAGGCGGTCCCTACTGCACCCAGATCCTGGGTGACCACGGCGCGGACGTGGTCAAGGTGGAGCCGCCGGGTGGGGACGAGACCCGAGGCTGGGGGCCGCCGTTCAAGGACGGCACCGCCTCCTACTTCCTAGGCGTCAACCGCAACAAGCGCGCCATGACTCTCGACCTGACGGCGCAGCCCGGGCGCACCGCTCTACACGCCCTGCTGGCCGAGGCGGACGTGCTGGTGGAGAACTTCAAGACCGGCACGCTGGAAAAATGGGGACTGGGGCAGGACGCGCTTCGGGCGGCTTACCCTCGGCTGGTACATTGCCGCATCTCGGGCTTCGGCGCGGACGGCCCGCTGGGCGGCCTGCCGGGCTACGACGCCTGCGCGCAGGCGATGTGCGGGTTGATGAGCGTCAACGGGGAGCAGGGCGGCGAGCCGACGCGGATCGGGTTGCCGGCGGTGGACATGGTCACGGGGCTGAATGCGGTGATCGGGATCGCCTTCGCATTGCTGGAGCGCGAACGGAGCGGACAGGGGCAGTTCGTCGAAGCGACGCTGTACGATTGCGCGACGTCGCTGCTGCACCCGCACGCGGCCAACTACTTCCTCAGCGGCGTCGTTCCCGGGCGCACCGGCAACGCCCACCCGAACATCGCGCCTTACGAGACCCTGCCTACGGGGAACGGCGCAGTCTTCCTGGCCGTCGGCAACGACCGGCAGTTCCGCCAACTCACACGGGTTCTCGGCGACGAAGGGATCGCCGACGACCCGGAGTTCGCCACCAACGCTTTGCGGCTCAAAAACCGCGAGCGGATGCGGGCTGTCTTGTCGAGCCGCCTCGCCGGGCATGACGCAGAAACGCTGTCGCGGACCCTGCTGGACCGGGGCGTTCCCGCCGCAGCGATCTCCGATGTCGGCCAGGTACTGTCGCATCCGCACACGCTGCACCGCGGCATGGTGGTTGAAACCAACGGGTATCGCGGGCTCGGCCCACCGGTGAAGCTGTCGAGAACTCCGGCAACGATCCGGCGCGCGCCACCGAAGCTGGACGAGCACGCCTCTGAAATCAGCGAGGAGTATGGTTTTTGAAGCGGACGCCGTAAGCGTGACGTTCACCCGCTCTACACCAACTCTGCCCAGACGGGCCGATATACGAACCCGCTATCGCGGAAGTAGCGTGTTCGGTGTGTGGCGTCGGTCCGTGCGTCATGACGATCGTGGATCGCGATTGAGCGGGCTGCGGCCGGTTCCAAGGATCAGGGCTCCTTCAACCCGAGGAGCTCATCACGAACATTTCTCTCCTGCAACGCCCGGCACTCTGCGCGAACGCTTCATCAGGACATGACCGTCCGGGATTCACCGACAAGACGCGTCACGACTACATCCGCACCGTTTCCGGCTTCACTGCCTTCCTCAAGCTCTCACCCAGCACTGCCACCGCCGAGGATATCCGGCGCTTCCAGATCCACCAGTCCGAACGCGGCATGAATGCGCCGGCCATGAACAGCGCCGTGGCCGCCCTGCGCTTCTTCTTCAACCATACCGCCGACCGGCCGGACCTCGCCCGCAAGCTCATCCGGCTGCGCTATCTACGCAAGCTGCCGACCGTGTTGAGCCCCGACGAGGCCGCGCGTCTGATCGCGGCCACAACCTGCCTCAAGCACTGGGCCGCGGTCTGTGTCGCCTGCGGGGCCGGGCTGCGGGTGGCCAAGAGCGCCCCAAAAACAACGCTTCGGCCCGCTCTTGCCGCACCGCCATAGGGCAGGCTGAATGTGCGCCATAGACGGCATCGATTTGCTTGCGAGTTCGCTTGCGCGCTGTATCACGGACCGTTCCGCCGCCGCGATCCGAAGACGTTACGAAAGACGGACCACCAAACGGAGTTCCGAAATGCCAAGAGTCCGCTGGTCACCCCGGAGCAGATGACGCCGGGAGCAGCGGGCTCAGTACGAGCGGTTCCCGTCCAACCTGACCCGCGGCCTATTGTTGATGGAACAAGGGCTAGCTGGGGCGCCGCCCGCAACGGCGAACGCGTTGCGGACATCCGGGTTGGACGCCAAGCTGCGCGAGGGAGTGATCCTTCGCGTAGCAGCGCTTAGTAATTCGCCATTCGAGCGGATGCAGCATCTCGGTCAAGCGCGGAAGGCGGGCTGGACGGAGGCGGAGATCGCGGCGATCGAGGCCGGTGACCGCTCCGGCGGCCTCGGCGCCTTCACGCCCATCCTGTCGTTCGTCGACGAGTGCGTCGCCAACGTCCGCGTATCGGACCCGGTGTTTGCGGAGGTCGCATCCACGCTCTCCCCGCGGGAGATCGCGACCGTTCTCGTCCTAGTCGGCCACTACATGACGGTGGCGCGCTTCATCGCGGACCTCGACATCCCACTCGATCCCGCGCCCAGCGCTTGGGACAAGGAGCATTGATGCCTTACGACACCACTGCCGTGCCGACATCCTGCAACATGGTTGGCACTGGCCCGCGTGGCGCCGCACCCGTGGTTCTCGTCCACCCGGTCGGGCTTGACCTCACATATTGGGGCAAACAGATTGAGGCGCTGTCCGGCGAGCACGACGTCGTCGCCTACGACCTTCCAGGGCATGGTCGCAGCCTCGGAAGTCCTGCGAACTGGACGCTCGACAAGGCGACAAGGCGGCTGCAACCCTGGCGCAGGTGGTCCGGGCCCTCGGTCAGAACAGCGCGCACCTCGTCGGCCTGTCGGTGGGCGGCATGATCTCCTAGGTGATGACATTGGCTCAACCTGGCCTTGGGCCTGTTGAGAATCAGCGCGAGTTTATGAAGGCGGCGCCGAGATAGATCGTGGCTGCGAAGCTCGTGTCGGTTTTGTCGCTTCGCACGGCCACTCGCTTGAATTCCTTCAACTTGCCGAAGAAGTTTTCGATCAAGTGCCTCCACTTATCGACGTCGAGGTCAATGGCGATTGGGGCGACGCGCTTGGGGCGTTGTGAAATGACGACCTTTGCTCCGCGCTCGTTTAGCTCTACGATAATCCTGTGCAGCACACCTGGCGCCCGAGGCGACGCAGGGCGGGAAAGTCGCCGCGTCATAAGCGGGCTTATGGCCGACTCTCCAAGGGGGTCTCGTCAAACAGCGCTCATGAAACCCGTTGATAGACGAGGAAAGTATTCTACAATCGAAAAAGCTTCTTTGCATTGCCGCTTGCTATCGCTATGCGTTCCTCTTCTGAGACAGGCAAAGTCTCCAGCCACGAACGCGCTCCGGTCATCGTGAGATAGGGAAAGTCTACAGAGAACATGATGCGCTTGCAGCCAAGCGTCTCCCGGATGAAGTTGAAGTGCGGCATGTTCAGCATGCCGCTCGGCGTCACCCAGACCTGATCGCGATATGTTTGCGTGATAGTACGCCGCAAGCCGGTCGCTCCCTGAGGGATCATGTCATCCAGTCGCTGCAGGAAGAAGGGGACCATTTCACCCCAGTGTCCGCTGATGATCTTCAGGTTAGGATTTCGATCGAGCGCGCCGGACAGGATCAGCCTTATCACCTGGATGCCGGCTTCGTGGTGCCATCCCCAGCCAAACAGGGACAACCGCGCAGTTACTTCCTTGTTCAAACCGCTATAGTATGGCTGTTGTACCTGCAGCAGAGGTGCACCGGGATGGACATAGAGAGGCGCGTCCAGTTCCGCCAGTTTAGCGAGAATCGGCTCATATTGCTTGTCGTCGAGGAAGGTGCTCTTGCCCGGGCGTCCGATGAGAAGTGTTGCATGTATTCCCAACCCTCTTACACAGCGTTCCATTTCTCGGATGGCGGCGTCAGTATCCTGCCATGGAAGTGTGCAGAACCCGCCGAAGCGCTTTGGATGTCTTTGAACCGCCTCCGCAAGACGGTTGTTGGCATCATACGCCAGTGCTGCGGCCTGTTCTACGGGTGCTTCCTGGGTGGAGTTGCTGTAGGATACGATCTGCATGTCGATGCCCGCCTGATCCATGGCAGGCAGTCGATCCGCAAGGGATTCGGCTGCAAGACGAAAGGCCGTCTTTGATTCCACAAAGCGCGGGCGGTCTGTCGGTTGTTCCATAGGCTCATCGTGGTAGAGCGAGTTAACGTCGCCAGCGTAAGGAGCTTCCTCCAGCGCTGCTGACTTGGTGGCTTTTGTTATTTCCGCGTCTGTCGTGTGCTCTTCAAGACAAATGATTTCAAGGGGCATAAGACTTCCTCGTAAGGTGTGAATCTGAGGTTGCTCAAGAAGGAGGACGAAGGTGGTTTTTTCTATCTGGCGGGGCTTTTGGCTTTTGTGGTTAACTTGTCGTTGTGCCTGAGCTGGACGGTCAGGTCGACTGCATCGTCTCCTAGACCTGGTGTGCGGATCATGCAGCCGCTGCGAACAGGGCGAGGCAGCGGAATCAGGTGTAGGCTATTGCCGGCAGGCTGAAGCTTCATCCGACACGCTCGACACCACGGACTTGGTCTGTCGTAGCCCTGGCGGACGACTTCATCCAGCCAAGGACCTCCTCGTCCGCTGGCAGATGCGCAAATTAACTACGTAGCCTCGTGCGGCGGGAGGTGCGGCTGTCGACCGCGGAACGATGCGGCATTCCAAGCTTGCTTGTTCGCCGGTCGATCACGACATGCGTCACCCGCCGCGAACGCAACGCAGCGACCAAGGCGCTCGCATCGTAGCCCTCGTCCGCTCCGAGTGTGATGAGTGAATGTCTAGGCCACTCGTCTAGCACCTGGGCTAAAAAACTTTTCGCCGTCTGTCCTCGGGGTCGTCCTTGCGGAACATCGAGATCAAGTCGATGCTATGTCCCGCCCCCACTAGCACTGTGCGATGGAAGTCGCGACTTAATACATGAGAGGTTTCGATGATAACGACTGAACAGGCGCACAAGATGTCGATTGTAGAAGTGATTGTAAAGGAACGGCTTGCGCGGGACGGAGGCCGGTGGGACGAAATGGCATCCTACTGGCATCCCGAGTCTATTGTCGAGGTCTCCTGGTTTGAAGGTAGCGGAGCTCAATTTGTAAAGCAAACGAAGAAGACGATCCGCAATGATTCTATTAACTTCCACCAACTCAGTCCAGCCGCAGTGACACTCGGTGGGGCTCGTGCGATCATCGATATGCCGTGCGTGCTCCAGAACTTCTCGCAACTTAATGGCATTGACGTCAATCGGGCCGGCCATACTCACCTTCTCTGGCGTGCACGATTGACCGGAGATTTGTGGCTCATAGCCGGTCTACGCGCCTATTACGTACGGGACTCGCTCATTGCTTGTAATCCCGCCCAAGTTCCTGAGATGAACGACGCTAAGCTCGCCGGTTACAGGCTCTCTTACCGCTACCTCAGCTACATCCTGGACTCTCTAGGAAATCACGTTCGGGACGATCTTCCAGGCGTCGACCGGCCCGACACCGTGGAAACGCTCTATGCCGCAGAGCGTCAATGGCTCAGTGCGTAGAAGGTGGGAGTGACCCGGTTTCGTGGACAGCCTGAAGCTTTCGCCAGAAGTGCTCCTTATGCCTAAAATCCTGACAGGCCTCTGAAATCGACAACAACGATGCTTTATCAGGGTGATTCCAAAGAGGAGGCTCATCGGCGGCTGGCGCAGGTCGGCAAGGCCGACCCCGGCGAAGCGTTTTGCCCGATATGACCCAAGCTCGCTATGGCCTTACCTACCTCCGCCGGCCTTGGCAGAGCGGACCAAAAATACCCCAGGATGAAAGACGGTTCCTCGGAAGGAAAGAGCTTGGACAATATCAGCTTCAGGTCGCGTCCTAGCGGTGGCTAGTCTTCGCCTGTTCCCTGCGAGGTTCCCATGAAAGCTGCTGTCCTGACCAAGTTCGGGTCCCCGCTCGCTATCGAGATGCTGCCTGACCCGGTGCTCGGCACTGGCGATGTCATTGTCGACGTCGCCGCTGCCGCCATCGCCAGCTACGCTGCGAATGTCTTCAACGGTTCCCGGAACTATGCGCTGGAACTCCCGGTCGCGCCGGGAGCCGGAGGCATCGGCTGGGTGCGCGCGACGGGACCGGACGCAACCAGGCTGGCGGTCGGCGACTGGGTGTTCTGCGATCCACTGATTCGTTCTCGCGACGATGCCCTCAATCCCGACATGATCCTCCAGGGCTGGACCTATCGAACCCACGCCGCCTTGCCACTGCATCGCTATTATCACCATGGCTCGTTTGCTGAGCAGATGTTGGTCCCGGCTGAGAACGTCACGCGCATCGGCGACATAGAGGCAGCGGATGCGGGCCATTGGACCGTTCTTGGCCGGCTGCTGGTGCCGTACGGCGGGCTGCTCGCGGGCGAGTTACAAGCTGGCGAGACGCTGGTGGTGAACGGGGCCACGGGGGGCTTCGGCAGCGCCGGGGTTGCCGTGGCGCTGGCGATGGGCGCGGGCAAGGTCGTGGCCACCGGCCGCAACGGGCATACGCTGCACGACATGGTCCGTCACCTCGGCCCGCGGGTGCGGCCCGCGAAAATGACTGGTGTCGAAGCGGACGATCGGCAATGCATCATCGAGGCCGCGGACGGTCCAATCGATTGTGTGCTCGATTTCCTGCCGCGGGAGGCGACCGGCTTGCAGGTGCGGGCGGCGGCCCTTGCGGTTCGCCCTCGCGGGCGTGTCGTGTTGATGGGTGGCGTTCGGGCTGACGGCGGCGACATCCCGCTGCCCTATGTCTGGATCATGCAGAACTCCGTCACCGTCCGTGGCCAGTTCATGTATCCGCGTGAAGCCGTGGCCCGGATGGTGGGGCTGATCCGGGGCGGACTGCTCGACCTTGCCCAGTTCCAGCTGACCGAGTTCGCCCTGGACGATATCAACGAAGCTGTAGCGCACGCCGCCGCCAACGCAGGTCCGCGTAGGCTTACCGTGCTTCGGCCTGATCGTGCAGGCATTGGTGCGGCTTAAGGCTGAGCCGTCGAGCGGAGGACGATTTCGCCAATGTTGAGATCGTCGGGCTGTTCAATTGCGTAAGCGATAGCCCTGGCGACGGCCTCCGGCTCCATGGCGAACTTGGCTGCGGCCTCTTTCATCTGCGACCGCAGCATTTGGTCCCGAACATGACCGGGAAAGTTTGTGTCCGTGAAGCCCGGGGAGATGACTGTGACCCGCAACTTGCCTGCGAGTTCCTGCCGCAGACCGTCGGAGAGGGCCAGAACCGCGGCTTTCGTTGCGGAGTACACCGCCTGAGTGGGCGCGGTTTTGCGCGCCGCCGTGGACGCGATGTTGACGAAGTGGCCGCTCTCCTGAGCCTGGAAGACAGGCAGCGCCGCGGCGATCCCGAATAGGACACCCTTGAGGTTCACATCGACCATCTGCTCCCAATCGTCGACTGCGAGGTCGCTGAGCGGACCGATCGGCATAGCACCGGCGCTGCTGATCAGCACATCAAGCCTGCCGTATTGTCGAAGTGTGATGTCGACGAGCCTGGTCAGATCGTCGCGTCGGGCTACGTCGATGGAGACGAAGGCCGCATCGCCTCCGGCCGCTTGGATCCTTGCTGCCAAGGCTACCAGCTTGTCTTCGCCGCGGGCTCCCAGGACGACCTTAGCGCCTTGTCCTGCCAGGTGCAGCGCGGCGGCCTCACCGATACCGCTACTGGCTCCAGTGATTGCTATGACTTTGCTCGGCACGGTTGCTCCCACTTATGGCGAACCCGATTGGCACGACGCGCGCGGACCCGCTTGTCGTCAAGGCGTCCCCGACGGATTGCGACGGTAGCAAGCCATCGAAAGGATGTGCGCGCCTTGCTGCAGCAAAACCTTTAGCAGGCTGGGGAATTCGCAAACGTCGAGCGGTGAAAGGCATATCGTCGCCGTGGTGGAAACAGATCTCTCTCATCCTGCCTGATCGTCTAGCGGCGACTAGTGCCGTTTTTGAGCTTCCAGGCACGGTGTCGTCCAAACAGGTAAAGCTGACGGTTCCGCGATCATGCTATACGTTCATTCAAGCTCTCGAACGTGACAAGCCCTGTCCTCCAGCACGGTGAAGGGCCTGACGGAAGCCTGCTGATATGCGCGGCAGCGCTCCATATGGCGGCGACCTGGCCTCGTGCCGTGGGCAGCCGCTATCCGGGAGGGTATGCAGTAGAACACGCAGGATAGCACGGTTCGTGGCACGTGTCGGGAACGAGGTCGGCTGGCCAACACCTTCTCCAGGCGGTTTCAACGCGAGGCCCGGCGGATAGCGGGCGTCGCTTTTGAGGAGATCGGATCGCTTGTCCATCACTGGGTTTTATGTCCAGACGCTGACCCAGATCCGCGATGCGCTGAACTGGCTGCCGGCGCCGCTTGCCTCGGCGCTGCTCCTGGCGCTGGCTGCGATGTTCGCGCTGATCCTACACCGGATCGTGACCAATACCTTCCTGCGGCTGCCGGGGACGCGGGGCATTTTTCTGCGGTCGTTCATCAAGAGCATTCGAACGCCGCTGCGTTGGTTTTTCGTGATCGCGGCCGTGGTGACGGCGTTGCCGGTGGCGGGATTCGATCATGCCACCACAGTCGTTATCGGGCAGGCGATGCTGGTTTGCTTCATCCTGCTGACCGGATACTCGGCGGTGCTGGCGGCCGGGATCGCGACCAAGGTCTACCTGACGCGGGTGGTGATCGACCAGGAGGACAACTTGGTGGCGCGCAAGCACACCACGCAAGTTCGGTTCCTGATGCGGGCGGCGGACATCCTGATCGTACTGGTGACGGTCGGCAGCGCGCTGATGACATTCGAGCCGGTGCGGCAATACGGGCTGAGCTTGTTCGCTTCGGCCGGTGCGGCCTCGCTGGTGGTGGGACTGGCTGCGCGGCCGTTACTGACGAACCTGCTCGCGGGCGTGCAGATCGCGGTCACGCAGCCGATCCGGATCGAGGATGCCATTATCGTCGAGGGAGAATGGGGATGGGTGGAGGAAATTACCTCCACTTACGTCGTGGTGCGGCTTTGGGACTGGCGGCGCATGATCCTGCCGATCGCCTATTTCCTCGAGAAGCCGTTCCAGAACTGGACCCATTCTTCGGCGTCGCTAATCGGGACCGTTTTCCTCCATTGCGACTATCGAATCCCAGTGGCCCGGCTTCGGGAGAAGCTTGCGGAGTTCGCTAAGGCCAGCCCGATCTGGGACGGCAAGGTCGTCAGCCTGCAGGTCAGCGACGCGACCGATCGGACGCTCGAGATCAGGATGCTGGTCTCGGCGCGCAACGCGTCGCAAAACTGGGACTTACGGTGTGAGATCCGCGAAAAGATGATCGAATGGATCCAGGCCGAGATGCCAGAGATGCTGCCGCGCACCCGGGTCGAGCTGCATCGCGGGCCAGGTCAGACAACGGCGAGTTCGTGAGGGTCGTGCTGGCGGTCGGCTTGCTCGCCGTTGTCGCGAAGCGGAAGACCGGGTTCGGCTGGTCGTTCGTTTGCTCCTTCTGCATGTCGAGGGCCGAGATGCGGCGATGGTGTTTGGCGTGGCGCTCGCTGTACTGCGAGCTGCCTTCCTGGACCGGTTCCACCGCAACAAGGTAGCGCTGCCGCGTGCGACTGTTGAATGTCAGTCGTTTGGTCCGAGCCCTATCAAGTCAGTCTGGTTAGGGTCGGTGAAATGGGCCTCCACGGACACAACGCCCGGCACGTTCTCGGCGGTGACTTGGATGGCGGCGCGGTCGCGGCCGTCACGTACGGAACCGTAGAGGTGCACCCGGCCATCCGTGACGGTGAATGTGATCCCCTTCGATGTCCACGCGGCGTCGGCCAGGGCCGCGTCGAACCCGTGGCGGATCGCGGCGTCCGTCGGTGCCGGGGGCACGCTGGCGGCTTGCGTCTGCAACAGGCGGCCGAGCGCACGTATCAAGTCGGCACGGGCGACGATCCCGACGAGCCTGCGGCCCTGCATCACCAGGACCCGCCGGACGTTCTCGTCCTGCATCAGTGTCACGACGCCCTGCAACGGGGTCGTCTCGACAACGCTGACGGCCCCCGGCGTCATGACTTCCGAGACGCGGCGGCCATGGGCCCGGGCGAAGCTTGCGGCGAGCCGGCCAGGATCGAACATTGCCTCCAGCCAGCGCGTCTTCGCCTCGGTCCCCATCTCCGCCCGTCGCAGCAGGTCGCTTTCGGTCAGCATGCCGACTACGTCCCCGTTGGTGCCCAGCACGGGCAGGCCGCTGATGTGCCGGGCGAGCATGACCTGCACGGCGTCGCGCAGGGCGCTGTCGGCCCGCACCGTGGCAACGTCGTGGGTCATGATGTCCGCGGCGACGGTCGCACCTATCACGGCCGGATCAGGCGCCACGCGCGGGGAGGCGAGCGGCACGCCATCACCGCTGCGCGTGCCACATCCAATCGCGGATCTCGGGCAGGTCTTCGCCGTGCTTGTCTATGTAGTGCTTGTGCTCGATCAGCTTGTCCTGCATCCGCTGCTTGAGGTAGGCGCCCCTGGTGCCCAGGCCCGGCACCCGCGCGATCACGTCCATCACCAGGTGGAACCGGTCCAGGTCGTTCTGCACCCGCATGTCGAAGGCGGTGGTGATGGTGCCTTCTTCCTTGTAGCCGCGCACGTGCAGGTGGCGGTTAGTGCGCCGATAGGTCAGCCGGTGGACCAGCCACGGATAGCCGTGAAAGCCGAAGATGATCGGCTTGTCGGTGGTGAACAGGTCGTCATAGTCGATCTCGCTCAGGCCGTGCGGGTGCTCCAGCTCCGGCTGCAGCCGCATCAAGTCCACGACGTTGATGACGCGGATCCGAAGCGTCGACAGGTGCTCGCGCAGGATCGAGACCGCGGCCAAGACCTCCAGCGTCGGCGTGTCACCACAGCAGGCCATGACCACGTCCGGTTCGGCATCCTGGTCGTTGCTGGCCCACTGCCAGATGCCGAGGCCCTGGGTGCAGTGGATCACCGCCGCCTCCATCGTCAGCCATTGCGGCAGCGCGTGCTTGCCGGCGACGACGACGTTCACATAATGCCGGCTGCGCAGGCAGTGATCGAACACCGACAGCAGGCAGTTGGCGTCCGGCGGCAGATAAACCCGCACCACGTCGGCCTTCTTGTTGATGACGTGGTCGAGGAAGCCCGGATCCTGGTGGGTGAAGCCGTTATGGTCCTGCTGCCAGACGTGGGAGGCGAGAAGGTAGTTGAGCGAGGCGATGTCGCGCCGCCACGGCAGTTCCCGCGTCACCTTCAGCCATTTCGCGTGCTGGCTGAACATGGAATCGACGATGCGGATGAACGCCTCGTAGCTGTTAAACAGGCCGTGCCGTCCCGTGAGCAGGTAGCCCTCCAGCCAGCCCTGGCACTGGTGCTCGCTGAGCATGGAATCGTGAATTTGGCCCCTGGGGGCGAGGAACTCGTCGTCCTCGACGATGGTCGCGTCCCACTGCCGGCCGGTGGCCTCGAACACGGCGCCGATCATGTTTGACAGCGTCTCGTCCGGGCCGAAGATGCGGAAGTTGCGCCCATCCTGGTTCAGCTTGGCCACGTCGCGCAGGAACAGGCCCAGGACTGTGGTATCCCCGACCGACACGGCGCCGGGCGAGGGCACCGCCACCGCATGGGCCCGGAAATCCGGCATACGGAGGTCGCGAAGTAGGTTGCCGCCGTTGGTGTGCGGGTTGGCGCCCATCCGGCTGTCGCCCTGCGGCGCCAGTTGCGCCAGTTCCAGAATCAGCCGGCCCTGGGCGTCGAACAGCTCCTCCGCCCGGTAGCTGCGCATCCAGGCCTCGAGGTCGGCCACATGTCCGGGATGGGCGGCATCCACCAGGATCGGCACCTGGTGGGAGCGGAAGGTGCCCTCAATCTTCAGGCCGTCTATCACCTTCGGCCCTGTCCAGCCCTTGGGCGACCGCAGCACGATGACCGGCCAGCGCGGCCGGGTGGTGTTGCCACCCACGCGCGCGTCGTGCTGGATGCGGTGGATGTCGGCGATGACGCGGTCCAGCGTGTCGGCCATCAACCGGTGCATGTCCGCCGGGTCGTCGCCCTCCACGAAATAGGGGGTCCAGCCGCAACCCTGCAGGAAACGCTCCTGTTCGTCGGGCTCGATCCGCGCCAGCACCGTCGGGTTGCTGATCTTGAACCCGTTCAAGTGCAGGATCGGCAACACGGCCCCGTCGCTTACGGGGCTGAGGAGCTTGTTGGAATGCCACGCGGTCGCGAGCGGGCCCGTCTCCGCCTCGCCGTCGCCGATGATGCAGGCGACGATCAGGCTCGGGTTGTCGAATGCGGCACCGAATGCATGGCTGAGCGAGTAGCCCAGCTCTCCGCCCTCATGGATGGAACCCGGCGTGGACGGCGCGACATGGCTCGATATGCCGCCCGGGAAGGAGAACTGCGTGAACAGCTTCTTCAGCCCGGCCTCGTCCTGGCTGATATTTGGATAGACCTCGCTGTAGCTGCCCTCGAGGTAGGTGTTGGCGACCAAAGCCGGGCCGCCGTGGCCGGGGCCGGCGACGTAGAACATGTCCAGGTCGTACGCCTTGATCACGCGGTTCAGGTGCACGTAAATGAAGTTCTGGCCCGGCGTCGTGCCCCAGTGCCCGACCACCAGCGGCTTGACGTGCGCCAGCGTCAACGGCTCCCGCAGCAGCGGGTTGTCATAGAGGTAGATCTGCCCCACCGACAGGTAGTTTGCAGCTCGCCAGTAGCCATCCATCAATTGCAACTCGGCCGGCGATGCCGGCACCAAGCCGGCTCCGAACATGCTGCGGTCGGGAAGCGCGATCGCGAGTGATGCCGTGTCCATTGTCATGACCCCTGGTCGTTCACCTCGGCCGTCCGAACGCGCCCCCGCAGCGGTCTTGTCTCAGGGGGCCGACAGGACGCTTGCCGGATAAGCGACAGTAGAGGGGGTGGCGGGCCAACGGCAGGGTCGGAAACTACTCACCGACTTCAGGCCGGCTGCAGCCGCTTCAGCCCACGCTAACCTCGATGGTGGCGGGAACCATGCCGGCTCAATGCGACAGCATCGCGCAGCACTCCCCCCTTTGGAGCAGGGTGCGAGTGACGCCGCCGAACGCCCATTCCCGCAGGCGGCTGTGACCGTACGCGCCAGCGACGACGAGGTTGGCCCCCCGCTCGCGCGCGATGGACTTGATCTGCCCCGAATCGTTGCCCGTGGATGCGCAGGTGAGCAGTTCCGTGGCGACACCGTGCCGGGCCAGCCAGCTCGAGACGTCCACCAGGCGCTGCCGTGATGCCGGCATGTCGTCCTCGGCGGCGATCTCGACAATGGTGACGTGCTTGGCCGCCTGGAGCAGCGGCAAGGCGTCCAACGCAGCCCGGCGCGCCTCCCGCGTGTCCTTCCAGGCCAGTACGACGATATCCAGGGACAGGGTTTCCGGCGCTTGAGGCACGACGAGCACGGGGCGGCCGCATTGCATCACCAGTTCACCGGTGCTCGCCCGCATCGCGTCGCCCGGGCTATGGCGGGGCATCCCGGTCAGCAACATATCAGCGTGACGTGCCTGGTCCACGATGTAGCCGGCCGGCGAGGCGAACGACACGGACGAACGCCATTCCTGCCGGGCGCCGTGGAAGGCGGACCGGAACTCGGCCTCGGCTCCGCTCATCTCCCGATCGGTCTCGGCCTGTTCCTCGTTGAAGACGTCCGGCGTGATGTAGCAGGTGCCCGAGACGTCGAGTTGCATCGGTTGCCGTGCGGCAACCCCGATGACGGACGCATCCAGACGCTCCGCAAGGCGGCTGGCAACCTGCAGGAGTCCCGCGTTGGACCCGCCAGGCTCGAGGTTCACCAGCAGCGTGGGAGAATTCATGCCAGGCCCCTTTATCCAGGTGACGGTAAGGTCGTTGATCAGGTTGGTGACGCCCGGCGCCGCCCAGGCCGTCGCAGCGGCGCTCTGCCGCCATCGCGGTTATCCGACGCTGACACCCTACGCTGCCGCTCAGGGAGCAAGGAGGTTCGGAAACTACCCATACCGTTGGTTGAGTGGTTCAATCGACCTGTGGCCCCACATCCTAAAGATAGGCACTCAGGGCTATGCCCGCCGGTATGGCCCCGATCATGGCAACCGTTGTCACCAACATGATGCTGGCGGTTTCCGCCTCGCACGTCCCGTATTGCTGCGCGAACAGCACGGACGGGGTCGAGGTCGGCATCGTACTTGATACGAAGACGGCACTGGCCATGGCGCCGCTCAGTCCGCATAGCTTGACCATGAGGAAGAACACCGCCGGTTGCACGACGATGCACACGAGCGAACTGAGGATTACCGTCCGCGAAAGCAACTTGATCGGGTAGGCGGCGAGTGCCACGCCACTCGCGAAGATCGCAACCCCTGCCGCCGATGCCGATAGCGGCGACAGCGCCGTCGAGACGAAGGGCGCCAGGTTCCAGCCGGTCAGTGCGAAGGCGGCGCCCAGCACGGGGCACCAGACCAGGGGATTGATCACGGCATGGCCGAGCGTGCTCCGGGCGGAGACGGAGACCCCTGGCTTCGCCGAGGCGGATTCGAGCAGGTAGATCGCGACAGAGACCTGCGCGAGGTTCGTGACCAGCGCC
Organism: uncultured Acetobacteraceae bacterium; assembly: GCA_964235545.1. Lineage (GTDB taxonomy): Bacteria > Pseudomonadota > Alphaproteobacteria > Acetobacterales > Acetobacteraceae > LMUY01. The sequence continues at coordinate 447 of CAXSEG010000071.1, read as the reverse complement.
GCGAGCCCCACGATGCCGGTGCTAACCTGCTGCCCGTAGATCGGGACGAGGACGGTGAGCCCGTAGATCGGAACGGCGGTGGAACTGACCGTGTAGCCAAGCAGCGTGGCTTTCAGCCTGTCCATGTGACAGGCGCGCAGGACCGAATAGGCTGCAAGGAAGAACCCCGAATAGCCGACCAGCATGACGACGATGATCAGGCCCTGCTGCAGCAACAAAGCCCGGTTGAAATGCGCCATACCCAGGAATAGCGCTGCAGGGAGTGCGTATTGCAGCGCAAGCTTGCTCAGCCCGCGGGCTTGGTCGGAGTCAAAGCTGTGGTGTTTGCCGGCCGCGAAGCCGAGGGCCAGGACGAGGATGACGGGGGCGATAGCCGCGAGCAGGAGCGGAATGTTCACGGGCGTTCTCCGTTACGCAATGGCGAGCCGTGCGAAGATCGGCAGCTTC
>CAXSEG010000070.1:0-15973 GCA_964235545.1 uncultured Acetobacteraceae bacterium | reverse complement strand
TCCACCGTGCCGGCGCCGGAGTCGAGGAAAACCTTGTTCTTCTCCCGCGTCACGGAACTGACTGCCAGGGCCACCGAGGACGTCGGGACGTCGACGATCATGTCCACCCCCTCCTCGTCATACCAGCGGCGTGCGATGGAGGCGCCGACATCCGGCTTGTTCTGGTGATCGGCGCTGATGACCTCCACTGCGAAGCCCTGGTTGCCGAACTCCTTCACGGCCTGCCGAGTGCAGGCGACCGAGAGAGGCCCGCCCGTGTCACGGTACGGGCCGGACATGTCGTTGAGCACGCCGATCTTGATCGGAGCGGCCTGCGCGCGGGCGCGCGGGATGACGGCGCCGGCAGCGGTGGCCGCGAGCAGGGTGCGGCGGCCAAGCTGGGAGAGATCGTTCATCGTGCTGTTCAAGCCTTCACGAAGGGGCAACCGCCATCGTGCAGCGGGCGGAACGCCTCGTCGGCCGCAGTGGTGGCCACCAGCTTGTAGTAGTCCCACGGAGCGCGGCTCTCGGCGGGCGTCTTCACCTCGAACAGGTAGACCGGGTGCAGCGCCCGCCCGTCCTCCCGAATGCTGCCAGCGCCGAACGCGTCGTCGTCGGTCGGCATGGATTTCATCTTGTTGACCACGGCGGTCCCGCTTTTCTTCGCGTCCGCGGCACCCATCGCCGCCACGGCCTTCAGGTAGTGGGTCACCCCGCCATACACGCCGGCCTGGCCCATGCCGGGATGGTAGCCATCCGTCTTCTTGATGACCCGGCTGGTGAAGGCGCGGGTGCGGTCGTTCAGGTCCCAGTAGAAGCTCTCGGTCAGGTTCAGCCCCTGCGCCGTCTGCAGGCCGAGCGCGTGCACGTCGCTGATGAACACCAGCAGCCCGGCCAGCTTGATCCCCGCCTGGGTCAGCCCGAACTCGCCCGCCTGCTTGATGGCGTTCACGGTGTCCGACCCGGCGTTGCACAGGCCGATCACCTTGGCGCCGGAGGATTGCGCCTGCAGCAGGAAGGAGGAGAAGTCGCTGGTCGGGAACGGCGTCTTCACCGCGCCGATCACCGTGCCGCCGGCCTGTTTCACGAACGCGCTCGTGTCCCGCTCGAGCGCGATGCCAAACGCGTAGTCGGCGGTGAGGAAGAACCAGGACGTGCCGCCCGCCTTCACCAGCGCGCCGCCGGTCGAGTGCGCCAGCGCCCAGGTGTCCATCGTCCAGTGCACCGTGGTCGGTGCGCATTGTGCGCCGGTGAGATCGGCGATCATGGCCGGGCTATTGATATAGGCGCGGTCCTTCTCGCGGCACACGGCGGCCACGGCCAACGCGACCGCGCTGTTCGGGCAGTCCGTGATCATGTCCACGCCGTCGCGGTCGAACCACTCGCGGGCGATGGAGGCACCCACGTCCGGCTTGTTCTGGTGGTCTCCGGTCACAACATCCACCGCGATGCCGTTCAGGTGCGGCGCCATGTCCTCGATCGCCTGGCGGGCGCAGGCGATCGCGACGGGGCCGCTGAGGTCCCGATAGACGCCAGATTGGTCACCCAGCACGCCGATCTTGATCGACGCCGACTGGGCGCGGGCGCGTGACACGAGCGCCGTGGCGGCGGTCGCGGCGAGTAGGGTGCGGCGCTTGATCATGGGGTACGATCCTCCTGGGGGGGTGGGCAGCTTATGATAGGATGCCGTGCACCGGCCCGTCTCGGGGACTTCACCTCCGCGGATTTACGGAAGCGGCCGTCGGCGTCGCGTCTGGTGAAGCCCATAGCGTTTCCCTGTCGTTCGGCGCTTCTTTGGCGCCGGTTGCGGCGATCAGACGCCGAGGTACTCGTGCAGCTTGCCCATCTGCGCGCCGATCTGGTCGTTCGGGATCATGTCGATCACCCGGCCGTGCTCCATGACGTAATGGCGGTCCGCCACCGTGGCGGCGAAGCGGAAGTTCTGCTCCACCAGCAGCACGGTGAAGCCGCGGGTGCGCAGCTCGCGGATGGTGCGGCCGATCTGCTGCACGATGACGGGGGCCAGCCCCTCGGTCGGCTCGTCCAGCAGCAGGAAGCGGGCGCCGGTGCGCAGGATGCGGCCGATCGCCAGCATCTGCTGCTCGCCGCCCGAGAGCTTGGTGCCCTGGGAGGACGCCCGCTCCTTCAGGTTGGGGAACAGTGCGTGGATGGTGGCCACGTCCAGCCCTCCCGGTCCTATCACGGGGGGCAACATCAGGTTCTCGGTGACGCTCAGGCTGGAGAAGATGCCGCGCTCCTCCGGACAGATCGCGATCCCGGCGCGGGCAACCTCGTCCGGGCGCATGCGGACCGTCTCGCGGCCCTTGAAGCGGATCGACCCGGCGCGTTTGGGCACCAGGCCCATGATGGACTTCATGGTCGTGGTCTTGCCGGCGCCGTTGCGGCCCAGCAGCGTCACAACCTCGCCCTCGCCGACGTTGAACTCCACGCCGTGCAGCACGTGGCTCTCGCCGTACCATGCGTTCAGCCCGTTGACGGCGAACATCGCCGCAGCTGGCTCAGACATGGTCGACCGCGCTGGCCTCGGTTCCGAGATAGGCCGCGATCACCTCGGGGTTGCGCGAGACCTCGGCATAGTCGCCCTCCGCCAGCACCTGCCCGCGCGCCAGCACCGTGATGCGGTCGCAAAGGCCCTCCACGACGGAGAGGTTGTGCTCGACCATCAGGATCGTCCGCCCGTGCCGGATGCGCTTGATTAGGGCCACGATGCGGTCCACGTCCTCGTGCGTCATGCCGGCGGTCGGCTCGTCCAGCAGCAGCATCTTCGGATCCAGGGCGAGCGTGGTCGCGATCTCCAGCGCGCGCTTGCGGCCGTAGGAGAGCAGCACGGCCGGCGTCTCGATATATTCAGTCAGCCCGACATCCTCGAGCAGCGCGCGGGCGCGGTCGTCGTACTCCTTCAGCAGCACCTCCGACCGCCACCAGTCATACGATCCGCCGCGCTGCCGCTGCAGGGCCAGCCGCACGTTCTCCAGCGACGTCAAGTGGGGGAACACGGCCGAGATCTGGAACGAGCGCACCAGGCCGAGCCGCGCCACCTTCGCCGCCGTCATCCCGGTGATGTCGTTGCCCTCGTAGCGGATCGTGCCGCGCGTGGGCTGCAGGAACTTGGTCAGCAAGTTGAAACAGGTCGTCTTGCCGGCGCCGTTCGGGCCGATCAGCGCGTGGATCGTCCCCGGCATCACCCGCAGGGAGACGGCGTTCACGGCGACGAAGCCGCGGAACTCGCGCGTCAGCCCGTCTGTCTGCAGGATCGGATCAGCCAATCGGACGTCCCTGTGTAAACTTCGTTCTTGGCGTCGTGAGTTGCATATCACGCAGCCGCGCGCAAGATTGTTCCATGTTCGGGCAGCCACACCGGGCTACAAGCGTAGCCCGCATCGCGCTCGGGCGATGGGGGGCCTTTGGCTCACCGTGCCGCTGCCGGCGCCGATGAGGCGGCGGCGCTTCTTCGTACGGTCCGCATCGGCCAAGCGCAATAAGGGCTACGGCTGAACGTGCCGTCATCGTCCTGTTACACGCCACGCGTATCGCTATGGTATCCAGGCGCGACACAAGCCGACCAAGGACCATATGCTGCGGATGCCCCGCGTCGCCCCGCCTTTGCTGCTATGCCTCGCCATGCCGCTCGCCGCCTGTGATCTGGGGCCGGACTACGCACGGCCCGCGGCCGCCATCCCGGCCGCGTTCCGCGCCACGGCCGAGAGTGCGCGGGCGGCCTGGCCGGCCCCTGATTGGTGGCGCGGGTTCGGCTCGCCCGAGCTGGACCGGCTGATCGCGGACGCACGGGGCAACAACCAGAACCTGGCCGCGGCGGCCGCCCGCGTGGTGCAAGCCGATGCGCAGGTGGCGATCACCGGGTCGCCACTGCTGCCGACGGTCAGCGGCACCGGCAACGCCAGCTACAGCCGCATCGGCACCACCGGCAACGGCGGCGCGGGGGTGTCCGGCATCACCACCGGCGGCAGCGGCGTCACCTCCACCACCAACACGGGCGCGGGCACTACCACCTCCACGACCAACACCACGGGCAGCACCGTCGTCACCGGGGCCAGCGGCAGCCGTAGCCGCTACACTGACAGCCGGCAGTACAGCGCGCAGGGGGCCATCAGCTACGAGGTGGATTTCTGGGGCAAGAACCGCGCGACGTTCGAGTCGGCGCAGGCCTCCGCCCTATTCAGCCGGTTCGACCAGGAAAACGTGGCGCTGACCGTGCTCACCTCCGTCGCCACGACCTATTTCTCGGCGCTGGGGGCGGCGGACCGGCTGGCCGTGGCCCACCGGAACCTGACCGACGCCGAGCAGACGCTGAAGGTGTTCCAGGCCCGCGTCCAGTTCGGCACCGGCACCGCCCTGGACGTGGCGCAGCAGGAGGCGCTGGTCGCCGGACAGGCCGCAACGATCCCGCAGTTCAGGAGCCAGCTGGACCAGCAGGTGATCGCCCTGGCCACCCTGGTGGGCCGCCCGCCGGAGTCGATCACCATCAAGGCGGACACGCTGGCTGGGCTGCCCACGCCGGCGGTCGGCGGCGGCCTGCCGTCCGAGCTGCTGGCCCGGCGGCCGGATGTGGCCTCGGCCGAGGCCAACATCGTGGCGCAGAACGGCAACGTGCGGGCCGCCCGCGCCGCGTTCTTCCCCGCCGTCCAGCTCACCAGCCAGGGCGGGATCGAGAGCCTGGCGCTGTCCTCCCTACTCGGGCCCGGCAGCCTGATCTTCACCGCTGCCGCGTCCGTGACGCAGACGATCTTCGACAACGGGCTGAAGCAGGGTGACCTGGACCAGGCCAAGGGCCGCTTCGCCGAGCTGGTCGCCGATTACCGGCAGGCGACGCTGCAGGCGTTCCAGGACGCCGAGACCTATCTTACCGCCGTGCGCTACGCCGCGCAGCAGGAGGATCTGGAGCGCAAGGCGGTCGCGGTGGCGCAGCGGGCGGAGGACATCGCCCGCGCCCAGCTCGCCGCCGGCACGGTGGACATCACCACGGTGCTGAACACGCAGAACACCCTGTTCGCCGACGAGGACACGTTCGTGCAAGTGCGGCTTGCACATTTCCAGGCCCTCATAAACCTCTACAAAGCCTTGGGCGGCGGCTGGGTCCTCCCGAGCTCGATCGGAACCACATGACGCGTGGACGTGTCCTCCTCGTGCTGCTGCTGTTGGGCGTGGCTGGTGCGGCCGGATGGTATTTTCTCGTTCGCGAGCCGCCGGTTGCCGGCACCCAACAGGCAGGGCAGGCCGGACGGGGCCGCCGGTCCCGCCCCGGCACGGCAGAGGGCGAGCCGATCCCCGTGCTGGCCGCCGCCGCCACCACGGCCGACGTGCCGGTCTACCTGGACGCGCTCGGCACGGTGCAGGCGTTCAACACCGTGACCGTGAAGGCGATGATCGACGGCCCGCTGCTGCAGGTGCTGTTCAAGGAGGGGCAGGACGTACATGCCGGTGACGTGCTAGCGAAGATCGATCCGCGCCCGTATCAGGCGGCGCTCGACCAGGCGGCCGGCAAGAAGGCGCAGGACGAGGCAAACCTCGCCAACGCGCGGGTGGACCTGGTCCGCTACCAGAAGCTGGCCGCCACCGCCTACACCTCGGCCCAGACGTCGGACACGCAGAAAGCCACCGTGGCGCAGCTCGTGGCCCAGGTGCAGCAGGACCAGGCGCAGATCGACACCGCGCGCACCAACCTGTCCTACACCACCATCGCCAGCCCGCTGGACGGGCGCACCGGGATCCGCCAGGTGGATGCCGGCAACATCGTCCATGCCGCGGACACCACGCCGCTGACCGTGATCACGCAGCTGCAGCCGATCTCGGTGGTGTTCACCCTGCCGCAGCAGACGCTCGGCGAGGTGGCCAACGCGATGAAGGGGGCCGCGCCGGACGTGCTGGCGCTGCCGCAGGGTGTGGCCAACGACGGCAAGACGGTGCTGGACCGCGGCCGGGTGGCGGTGCTGGACAACACGGTCGACCAGGCGACGGGCACGATCAAGCTGAAGGCGACCTTCCCCAACCCGACGCTCGCCTTATGGCCCGGCGGCTTCATCAACGTTCGCCTGCTGATCGAGACGGAGCACGACGTGGTCACCGTGGCGCCGACCGCGGTGCAGCGCGGGCCGCAGGGGGCCTACGTCTACCTGGTGAACGGCAACGCGACGGTGACGCGCAAGCCGATCCAGGTCGGCCACGAGGATGAGGGCTTGTCGGTCGTGACCGCCGGATTGCAGCCGGGCGACCAGGTGGTGGTGGACGGCGCTTCCCGCCTGACAGACGGCGCGAAGGTGAAGTTGCAGACCGTCGGCGAGCCGGCCGCGGCCGACGCCGCTACACCCGCACGGCGGCGCGCGCCCGGCCAAGGGCGGCAACGGGCCGCGGCGGGGCCGTGAAGCTTCGCAGGCTAATGGGCGCAGTTCTGTTGTGCGAACTTGCCTCATGTTCTCCGTTCTCAGACCAAACACTCAAATATGACGTCATGACAAACCGACCTGGTTTGCACGCCGACGATATCAAAATAATGTCCAAAAATAGAGTCGGCGATACTATGTATTTTCAAGCCGAGGCAAATGGTGAGGTGCTTGATTGTGAAAGTGTAGTGGTCGACCTTGGCCTTTTCGGGGCCGGCAGTTGCGATCACCACTCCCGCAAGGGGAGGGGAACGAACGACGCGCCATGAACATCTCCGCCCCCTTCATCGCGCGGCCTGTCGCCACCGCCTTGCTGGCCGTGGCCGTGTTGCTGGCCGGGCTGCTCGGCTATGGCGCGCTGCCGGTGTCGGCATTGCCGCAGGTCGACTTCCCCACCATCGAGATTTCCACCCAGCTGCCCGGCGCCAGCCCGGAGGTGACGGCGACGCTGGTGACCGCGAGCCTGGAGCGGCAGTTCGGCCAAATCACCGGCCTCGCCTCGATGGAGAGCACCAGCAGCGAGGGCACCAGCCAGATCACGCTGCAGTTCAACCTGACCCGCTCGATGGACGGGGCGGCGCAGGACGTGCAGGCCGCGATCAACGCCGCCTCCGGCACACTGCCCTCCACCCTGCCCTACCCGCCGGTCTACGCGAAGGTGAACCCGGCAGACGCGCCGGTCGTGACCCTGGCGCTCACCTCGGACAACGTGCCGCTCGACATGGTGGCGGACGCCGCGGACACGCTGCTGCAGCCCAAGCTCAGCCAGATCGATGGCGTGGGCAAGGTCACGGTGCAGGGCGGGCTGCGCCGGGCCATCCGGGTGCGGATCGATCCGGCGCGGCTGGCCGCGTACAATTTGTCGATGGAGGATATCCGCACCGCGGTGGCTGCCGCCAACGTGAACGGGGCCAAGGGCGGGTTCGACGGCCGGGCGCAGGCCTTCGCGCTGTCCACCAACGACCAGCTGCTGACGCCGGACGCCTACCGCCAGCTGGTGATCAGCTACAAGGACGCTGCCCCGCTGCGGCTGAAGGACGTGGGCACCGTGGAGGCGGACGTGGAGAACAACCGCGTCATCTCCGCGCTCGACGGCCATCCCGCGGTGATCCTGGACATCCAGCGCCAGCCGGGTGCGAACATCGTGCAGACCGTGGCCGACATCCGCGCCGCCCTGCCGCAACTGGAGCACTCGTTACCCGCTGGTGTGACACTCCAGGTGGTGACAGACCGGACGGAGACGATCCGGGCCTCGGTGGCGGACGTGCAGTTCACCCTGCTGCTGGCGATCGGGCTGGTGATCGCGGTGATCTACCTGTTCCTGGGCTCCTGGCGCGCCACCGTGATCCCGGGGATCGCGCTGCCCCTGTCGCTGATCGGTACATTCGGCGTCATGTCCCTGCTCGGCTTCGCGCTGGACAACCTCTCGCTCATGGCGCTCACCGTCTCCACCGGCTTCGTGGTGGACGACGCGATCGTCATGATCGAGAACGTGGTTCGCTACATCGAGCAGGGTGTCCCGCCGCTGGAGGCCGCCTACCGCGGCGCCAAGCAGATCGGCTTCACCATCGTGTCGCTCACCGTCTCGCTGGTCGCGGTGTTCATCCCGCTGCTGTTCATGACGGGCGTGGTCGGCCGGCTGTTCAACGAGTTCGCCGTCACGCTTGCCGTTTCCGTAGTGGTGTCGGCCGTGGTGTCGCTCACCCTGACGCCCATGATGTGCGGGCGGCTGCTGCGCCCCTTCGATCCGGAGCATAAGCAGAGCCGGGTCGCCCGCGCGTTCGACTCCGGATTCCGCCGGCTCACCACTGTCTACCAGCGCACCCTGGGCTGGGCGCTGCGGGCGCAGGCGCTGGTGTTGCTGACCGCAGCCGGCACGCTGGCCGGCACCATCCTGCTGTATGTCGTGATCCCCAAGGGCTTCCTCCCGGCGCAGGACACGGGGGTGATCGTGGCGGTGACGGAGGCGAGCCAGGCGATCTCCATCCCCGCCATGGCCAAGCTGCAGGCGCGATTCGCCACGATCGCGCAGCACGACCCGGCGGTGGCGAGCGTAGCCTCCTTCGTGGGCGCCGGGTCGATCAATCCCACGCCCAATAGCGGCCGGCTGACCATCGCGCTGAGGCCGCGGCCGCAGCGTGACCCCGTAGACGTCGTACAGGCGAGACTGCAACGGGCGGCGGACGTCGTGCCGGGTCTGAGCGTGTTCACCCAACCGGTGCAGGACATCCAGATCGGCACCCGGGTCAGCCGCACGCAATACCAGTACACGCTGGTGGACACGGACGGGGCCGAGTTGGCGTTATGGGCGCCCCGCCTGCTCGCCCGGCTGCAGCAATCGCCCGAACTGCGCAACGTCGCGTCCGACCAGCAGGACGAGGGATTGGTGACCAAGGTGACGGTGAACCGGGAAGCGGCGCAACGCCTCGGCGTGTCCATGCAGACAATCCAGGACGTGCTGTATGACAGCTTCGGCCAGCGCCAGATCAGCACCATCTTCTCCCAGGCCAACCAGTACCGCGTGATCCTGGAAGCGGACCCGGCGTGGCAGGCGGATCCCAGCTCCCTGCTGCGGCTGCGCGTGCCCGGCGTGCTGTCGGCCCAGGGGCAGACTACCACCGCCGGCGCCACCGTCAGTGGGGCGGCGCAGAACCTGATCCCGCTTTCCGCCGTAGCCGGCATCAGCCAGACGGTCGGCCCGTTGGCGATCACGCATGAGCAGCAATTCCCGTCGGTGACGCTGTCCTTCGACCTGGCGGAGGGGGCCTCGCTGGGTGACGCGGTGCAGGCGGTGCAGGCGGCGGAGCAGAGCCTCGGCCTGCCGGAGACGGTGAGCGGCGCCTATGCCGGCGATGCCGCGGAGTTCCAGCGCTCGCTTGTCTCCGAGCCGTATCTGATCCTGGCGGCGGTGGTGGTGATCTACATCGTGCTGGGCGTGTTGTACGAGAGCACGATCCATCCGGTCACCATCCTGTCCACCCTGCCCTCCGCCGGCATCGGCGCGCTGCTGGCGCTGATGGTGTTCGGGCTGGACCTGTCGCTGGTGGCGTTGGTCGGCATCGTGCTGCTGATGGGCATCGTGAAGAAGAACGCCATCATGATGATCGACTTCGCGGTGGAGGCGGAGCGCGAGCGGGGGTTGTCGCCGGAGGCCGCGATCGAGGAGGCATGCCTGCTGCGCTTCCGCCCGATCATGATGACGACCGCCGCCGCCTTGCTGGGTGCGCTGCCGCTGGTGCTGGAGCACGGCACGGGCTCCGAGCTGCGCTTCCCACTGGGGGTGACGATCGTGGGCGGGTTGCTGCTCAGCCAGTTGCTGACGCTGTACACCACCCCGGTGATCTACGTGACGTTCGAGCGACTTCGCATCCGCTTCGCCGGGGCGCCTCGGCCGTTGGCGGCGGAGTGACCCACTTGGTCAAAAAGAACGCCCCCCTCCCTCAAGGGAAGGGGGAGACATTATGAACGTCTCCACCGCCTTCATCATGCGCCCAGTCGGCACCGCGCTGCTCGCCCTCGGCCTGCTGCTGTCCGGGATCGTCGCCTACAGCTTCCTCCCCGTGGCGCCGCTGCCCTCGGTGGACATCCCGTTCATCGTCGTGTTCGCCAGCCGGCCCGGCGCCGATCCGGAGACGATGGCGACCTCCATCGCCTCCCCGCTCGAGCGGCATCTGGGGGAGATCGCGGGGGTGACCGAGCTCACCTCCACCTCGGCGATCGGCTCCACCACCATCGTCTGCCAGTTCGACGTGGACCGGGACATCGAGGGCGCGGCGCATGACGTGCAGGCCGCGATCATCGCGGCCACTGCGGACCTGCCGTCCGACCTGCCGACGCGGCCGTACTACCGCAAGTTCAACCCGGCCGAGGCGCCCATCCTTACGCTGGCCCTCACCTCGGAGACGCTGTCGCCGGGCCAGGTGTATGACGCGGCGGACACCATCCTCGCCCAGCGCCTGTCGCAGCTGGACGGGGTGAGCCAGGTGCAGATCAACGGCGCGGAGAAACCCGCCGTGCGCGTGCGGCTCGACCCGGGGGCGCTGCGGGCGGCGGGGCTGGCCGGGCAGGACGTGTTCACCGCCATCCGCAACGCCAACGTCACTGAATCCACCGGCAGCTTCGAGGGCGGCAGCCGCGCGCAGGACATCGCGGTGAACGGCCAGATGACCCAGGCCAGCGAGTATGCCGGGCTGGTGATCAAGTCGCAGAACGGCTCGGCCTTGCGGCTGTCGGACGTGGCGAGCGTGGTGGACGGCGTGGCCAACGCCCGGCTGGCCGCGTGGGACGGGCGGCAACCGGCGATCCTGCTGTATATCAGCAAGGTGGCGGGGGCCAACGTGATCGACACGGTGGACCGCATCAAGGCGGAGCTGCCGCATCTGCTCGCCTGGATGCCGCCGGACATCAAGGTGCAGATCCTGTCGGACCGCACCACCACCATCCGTGCCAGCGTGGACGACGTGCAGATCACGCTGCTGATCTCCGTGGCCCTGGTCCTGGTGGTGGTGATGGCGTTCATGCGCCGCCTGGTGCCGATGCTGGCCGCGGCGGTGACGGTGCCGCTGTCCATCGCGGGGACGCTGGCGGCGATGTGGCAGCTCGGCTACTCGCTCGACAACTTCTCGCTGATGGCGCTGACCATCTCGGTCGGCTTCGTGGTGGACGATGCCATCGTCATGATCGAGAACATCTACCGCAGGCGGGAGCAAGGGGAGGCGCCGATGGAAGCGGCGCTGAAGGGCGCGCGGCAGATCGGCTTCACCGTGATCTCGATCTCGGTCTCGCTGGTGGCGGTGTTCATCCCGATCACCTTCATGGGGGGGCTGCTGGGCAAGCTGTTCCACGAGTTCGCCATGGTGCTGACGGTGGCCATCGCGATCTCCGCCCTGGTCTCCCTCACGCTCACGCCGATGATGTGCGCCCGGCTGGCCTATCTGGAGCAGGGCCGGCGGCCGCGCTGGTGGGCCCGGGTCGATCGCGCGCTGGAGCGGGGATTCGAGGGCCTGCTGCGTTTCTACGCCCGCACCCTCGCGGTGGCGCTACGCTGGCGCAAGACGATGTTGCTGGTGACGCTTGGCTGCTTCGTCGGCACCATCATGCTGTACCGCGAGGTGCCCAAGGGCTTCCTGCCGACCCAGGACACGGGGCAGCTGCTGGGCAGCACGCTGGCCGACCCCTCCGTCTCGTTCTCGGCCATGTCGGCGCGCCAGCAGCGCGTGGTGGACGCGTTGCTGGCGGACCCGGCGGTCGAGGCGGTCGGCTCCACCGTCGGCGTCAGCAGCGGGTTCGCCTCGCTCAACCGCGGCCAGCTGATCGTGCAGCTGAAACCGGTGCCGGAGCGCGGGTTGACCAGCGAGCAGGTGATCGCCCGGCTGCGCCCGAAGCTGGTCGCCATGGCGGACATCCAGACCTTCCTCTACTCCGCTCAAGACCTGCGCGGCGGCGGGCGCAGTGGCGGCAGCCAGTTCCAGTTCATTCTGCTCGACCCCGACCTGGCGGAGCTGCGGCTCTGGACGGCGCGGATGGAGACGGCGCTGGCGCATGCCGGCCATGGCATCACGGACGTGACCAGCGACCAGGACCGTACGGCGCCGCAATCCAACGTGGTGATCGACCGGGACGCCGCTTCGCGCCTGCAACTCTCCACCACGGCGATCGACAACGCGCTGAACAACGCCTTCGCCCAGCGCCAGATCTCGACCATCTACACCGACCGCAACCAGTACAAGGTGGTGCTGGAGACCGACCCCAAGCTGCAGACCGACCCCTCGATGCTGCAATACGTCTATGTCGGGGCGCCCGGCGCGACGCAGGTGCCGCTGTCGGCGGTGGCGCATTTCGAAGTCGGCAACGCGCCGCTGGCCGTGCGGCATCAGGGCCAGTTCCCCGCCAGTTCGGTGAGCTTCAACCTGGCACCCGGCATGGCGCTCGGCGAAGGCACCGCGCTAGTGGAGCAGGTCGCGGCCAGCCTGCGCATGCCGGACACCGTGCACACCCAGTTCGCCGGCAACGCGCAGTTCCTGCAGAAATCGCTGTCCAGCGAACCGGCGCTGATCGGGGCGGCGCTGCTGACGATCTACATCGTGCTGGGCGTGTTGTACGAGAGCCTGCTGCATCCGCTGACGATCCTGTCCACCCTGCCCTCGGCCGGGTTGGGTGCGCTGCTGGCGATCCTGGTGACGGGCGGGGAACTAAGCGTGCTGTCCATCATCGGCATCGTGCTGCTGATGGGCATCGTGAAGAAGAACGCGATCATGCTGGTGGATTTCGCCCTGGAGCAGGAGCGCGAGCACGGGCTGGACCCGGAGAGCGCGATCCATGCGGCGTGCCTGGAGCGCTTCCGCCCGATCACCATGACGACGCTGGCCGCCCTGCTGGGTGCCCTGCCGCTGGCGTTCGCGTTCGGGACGGGGAGCGAGTACCGGGTGCCGCTGGGGGTCTCGATCGTCGGTGGGCTGGTGGTGAGCCAGATGCTGACGCTGTACACCACGCCGGTGGTGTACCTGGCGCTGGAGCGGCTGGCGCGGGGGCGGCGGCGGAAGATCGTGGTGGCTCCGGCGGAGTGACCGCCAAACCGCGCCTTGTGGTAAACCTCCGTCATGCCTGCCCTGAAGCAGCCTCTCATGACGGCGGACGAGTTCATCGCCTGGTCCATCGACCGGCCGGATGGCGGGCGCTACGAACTCATGGATGGCGAGATGTTCGAGATGGCGTCGGAGCGGTACCGGCACGCTCTGGCGAAAGGCGCTGCCTACTTCCAGCTTCGGCAAGCCGTGGCCGCCGCTGGATTGCAGTGCGACGTCTTTTCGGACGGCATGGCGGTCCGTATCAACGACAGGACCGTCTATGAGCCGGATGCGGCGGTACGGATCGGCCCTCGGCTCGACATGGATGCCACGCACTATGATGATCCGGTGATCGTCGTCGAAGTTCTGTCGCCTTCGCCTCGCTCACGTGGTGCCGGGCTAAAGCTTGCGGAGTATTTCTCGTTGTCCAGCCTCCGTCATTACGTGCTCGTCCGGACAAACCCACCGATGGTGGTCCACCACTTTCGGTTGGACGACGGCACCATTCAGACGCGCCCGGTGACGGCTGGCCGGCTTGAGTTGACGCCCCCGGGGATCAGCTTGGACGTCGGGTTGGTGTTCTCTTGATGGCACGGGCCTGCGTCCGCGTTTGGTGGTTAGCGGTCTGTCCGCTTCAGGGCGCCGTATCGAAAAAGCTGCCAGTCCCGTAACGGCGTATATTGGCCGTTAGCGGACCGTCCGGTGTAGAGCGGAACCTGTGGTTAGCGGACATTACACGGACGGCTAACCGTTTAAGCGGGTGCCGAATGCGTCGGCCGCGCGCATCGCTGAACGAGAGACCTGCTCGAAGCGTTGCCCGCAACAGCTACTATCCACGGTATGGACGTCTTTCAGCTCGATCACTCGGCCATCGGGTATCTCAGCCCTATGGAGTTCGAGCGGAACGCCGCGTCAGCTTAAAGTGCGTGTCCACCAAACCGGCAGCAGCTCAGTTGCAACCTAGCCCTATACCTGTTTCCATACAGAGCGGAAACTGCGTGCGGTGAAGCGTAGACCGATGATTGCCGGCACAAGGATGCGTCAGACGCTCGGGAGGTTACAAGGTTGGTGAATTTCCCGGTCTTCGAGACGCTGAAGGTCGACAACTACCTTTTGTATCCAGGTGCCCCTCCGGCATCGCCTGGACTGAACATCACCTTCACTCCTGGCCCGTGGTTAGTCATCGGCGTCAATGGTCTGGGGAAAAGCACGCTGCTCCTGATGCTGCGGCACATCCTAACCGGCTCTGCAAAGGCGCGATCTGCCGGATTTGCCGGCGAGCGCTCAGACCTCCTCCAGGTTGACCCTCGCTTCTTTGCGTACAGGGTTCTTGATGGAGCTAAAACGGCTGCAGCAAGCATCACCGTGAGGTTTGGCAGCGCACTCCTTAGCGTGACACGCAAGCTCAGTGATCTCTCACTAGTAGAGGCTTCACTAGAAGCTCCGGATGGCGCGCACCCGGTCGCTAGTGAACTCACCTACCGGGAGCTTCTGGCGAAAGCCATGAATCTGGCGAATTTCGAGGATGCACTCCGCGCCATTGATAGAGTGACGTTCTTCCTCGAAGCCCGCGAGCCGCTTATCTGGGATACATCTGCCCAGTTGGAACTATTCCGGGCGATCTTGGTACCACGGCACTCAGAGGAATTGCGCAAGCTGGAAAGTGCTATCGTGTCCTCCGATAGCTTGGCACGTAACCTCAGTGCTACCATCTTCGCCCTTACAAAGCGTCGGGATACACAAATCCAACGGACCGCTCAGGCCGCTGGTATCATGGCTCAGCTGGCAGCATCTATCGCTAAACTCGATGAGGCACACGCAGCGGAAATCAGTTACCGAAGCCGGTTGGACGATTGTGATGAACGTCGTTCTGATGCTCGCATCCAAACCAAGCAGGCAGACAGAAGAGCTGTGGAAGCCGCATCCGCGTACGAGCAAGTAAAGTACGAAGTGCTCCGCCACGCTTTTGCCGGGATACCACCTACGGACCAGTACGTGTTTCTCAAGATCATGACTGATCGCGTGTGTGTCGCCTGCAACAATCCTGCCGAAGATTATGCCAATGAGTTGGAGCGGCGACGCGAAGAGAACCAGTGCTTGGTTTGCGGCCAGCCAAGGCATCAGAGCGAGACGGTCACGTCTACTACCGCAGCCCTCCAGGAGAAGGCCGACGTCG
This sequence comes from uncultured Acetobacteraceae bacterium, assembly GCA_964235545.1. Lineage (GTDB taxonomy): Bacteria > Pseudomonadota > Alphaproteobacteria > Acetobacterales > Acetobacteraceae > LMUY01. The sequence goes on along the minus strand of CAXSEG010000070.1, from coordinate 833 downwards.
CATATGGCAAACTCATGGCGATCCGTGTCGAACAGGAAGAGTTGAAGGAAAAGTTCGCGGCAACCGAGGCAGAGTATGCCGAGGTAGATCGCGGCCTGGATCGATGGCGCCGAGCAGTCGACATCTTACAGCGCGAAGTGCGTCGTTTCCGGAGCAAGCTGCCGAATGCCGATCAGAAGGAGATTGCTGAAGCAGAAGACCGTCTGACGGGCCTGAGGCACGAAGTAAACAAGTTTCGAAAGGAGCGCGATGATGCAGAAGAGAAAATTGGCTCGCTTCTAGCCGCGCTCATAACAGCCACAGAGTCGATTCGCGAAAAGTTAGTAGCCAGGTTTCAGGCCCGCGCTGACGAGTTTTTTGCTGAGAAAGTTAAACTCGTCTACGCGCCTAGGAAGGAGCGTATTGGGCAGGCAGGCCGCGTTTTTGAGCTGCCGGGCTTCGAGGTGGAAATGACTAGTGGCGCCACGGAAGCCCAATTTATACGCCGCCGTGAGAACCAGGTATCACTCTCTCAGCGTGAGTATCTCGATATGATATTCCGCATTAGCATAATCGAGACGATAGGCGGCGCGCAGGGCTCCTTCATAACTGACGGTCCAGAAGGGTCTGTCGATGTTGTCTTTGCTGCTCGTGCGGGAGACCTTTTTGCCAACCTAACTCCGCCCGCGTCAAAAAACTCTACTATTATGGCTTGCAATGTGGTTGCCGGTCATTTCATCCCTAACACGCTTCGCAATTACCCGACCAAAGATGGCCGGAAGGGGAGGCTGGTAAATCTCCTCGAACTAGGATTTCCGACGACAGCTCTCACTGAGCTCCGGCCAGAATATCAG
>CAXSEG010000069.1:0-16175 GCA_964235545.1 uncultured Acetobacteraceae bacterium | reverse complement strand
AGGAAGCCTTCTTCGCCGGGGGGGGCGAACGGGGCGCCCTGCATGTCCCAGGGGGAGAAGGGGAAGAGGAGGGGGGCGGTGGCGGCCATGAGGGCGATGAGGAGGAGGAGGACGAGGCCGATGCCGGCGCCTCGGTTGCGGAAGAAGGTTCGGATCATGACCCGCCCCGAAGGACGTCATGCCGGGGCTTGACCCTGGCATCCACGGCTTTGGCCGGAACACGTCGAGCGCGCTGTCCCGCGATGGCTGCGACACGGTCCCAGGCCGGTGCTGATCCGGCGCCGTGGATACCAGGGTCGAGCCCTGGCATGACGGTACGGGTCACGCTGCTTGCATCCGGGGGTCGATGGCGAGGTAGACCAGGTCGGTGATCAGGTTGAACACCACTACCAGAACCGAGGTGGTGAGGAAGACGCCGAGCAGGACCTGGTAATCCCGGGCGAGGAGCGCGTCGAACGCCAGGCGGCCGATGCCGGGCCAGGCGAAGACGGTTTCGACCAGGACGGAGCCGCCGATCAGTTGGCCGGCCTGGATGCCGGCGAGGGTGACGACGGGGAGCAGGGCGTTGCGCAGGATGTGGCGGCGCAGGATGCGGCCTTCGCCGACTCCCTTGGACCGGGCGGTCTTGATGAAGTCCTGCCCGGCCACGTCCAGCATCGCGCTGCGGGTGAGGCGGGCGTAGACGGCCATGTAGAACAGGCCGAGCGTGAGGGACGGCAGCACCAGGTAGCGGGACGTGTCGGCCACCGCGGCCCAGCCGTGCAGGTCGGCCCCCACGGTTTGCATGCCGAAGGAGGGGAGCCAGCCGAGCCAGACGCTGAACACCAGCACCAGCATCAGCCCGACCCAGAAGATCGGCGTGGCGTAGAAGCCGAGCGCCAGCACGGTGATGGCGCTGTCCGCCCAGGTGCCGACCCGGCGGGCCGCGGCGGCGCCGAGGGCGATGCCGGCGGCGAGCGCGAAGGCGAAGGCGACGCCGGTGAGCAGCAGGGTGGCGGGCAGGCGCTCGGCGATCAGGCTGAGGACCGTCCTTTGCTGGCGGTGGGAGATGCCGAGATCGCCGGTGGCGACCGAGCTGACGTAGATCCACAATTGGGTCAGCAGCGGCTTGTCCAGCCCGAACTCGTGGCGGAGCTGTTCCACGAATTGCGGATCGGCGGCGCCGGATTGGCCGGCCATGACGCTCGCCGGGTCACCGGGGGCGGCGTGGATGAGGAAGAAGTTCACGACGATGATGGCGAACACGATCACCACCATTTTCACGACACGGCCCGCGAGAAAACGGGCGAACCCGGCAGCACCCATTCAGCTGATGAACACGTCGTCGAACGGGGCGTGGATGCCGGTGCCGAGTGTCAGCAAGTCGTGCACCTTCTTGTCGTGGATGGTGGGGAAGGACATCTCCAGCAGCCAGATCTGCGGGATCTCCTTCACCAGCAGTTCCTGCACGGCGTAGAACGCTTTCTGCCGGTCGGCGGGGAGGGGGGCGCGGCGGGCTTCGGCGAACAGTCGGTCCACCTCCGGGTTCACGTAGCCGCCGGTGTTGGTGAAGACGATCTTCTGGATGTTGGTGCTGACATAGGTCCGCTCCACGCCGAGCGTCGGGTCCCCGTATTGATACAGGTAGTTGATCGAGGTGTCGTAGTCCCAGTCGGCGATGCGGCGGGCCCAGCCGCCGGTATCCGTGCTCTCGAGCGTGACCTCGATACCGATCTGCTTGAAGGAGGCGCGGATGTATTCGGCAAGCCGGGTCCAGACCTCGCCGTAGGGGAGGGTGAGGTGGCGGATCTTGAAGCGCACGCCGTCCGGGCCGGGCTTGACGCCGGCTTCGTCCAGCAGGGCGGTGGCGGCCTTCACGTCGTGCGGGGCGAGTTTTACTGCCGGGTCGAAGTAGCGGGTGGTGGAGGAGACGGGGCTGGTGGCGACCTTGCCGACGCCGAACCAGAGGCGGTTGAGGATGAAATTGCGGTCGAGCGCCATGCTCATGGCCTGGCGTACGCGCACGTCGTCCATCGGCTTCACGCGGTGGTTGATCTCGAGCCACATCAGCGGCGCGAAGTATTCCCAGCCGGTGGTTTCCACGGTGAGGTTGGGCTGTTCTCGGAAGCGGGGGACGTCGAACGGCTCGATGTCACCGGAGCCGCTCATCAGCACCTGGCCGGTCTGGAGGGCGAGGGCGCGGCTCTGGCTGTCGGGGACGATGCGGTAGATGATCTCGTCCAGGTAGGGCTGGCCCGGCTTCCAGTAGCCGTCGAAGCGCTTGAGGCGGACGAAGTTGCCGCGCTGCCACTCGACGAATTGGAACGGCCCGGTGCCGACCGGGGCCTGGTTCGCCGGGCTGTTGCGGTAGCTGGCGGCGTCGGCCCCCGGCGTGTCGTAGATGTGCTTGGGCATGATGGCGGTGGCCGTGACGTCGAACATCAGCAGGAACGGCTCGAACGGCTCCTTCAGCGTCAGCACCACGGTGTGCGGGTCGGGCGCGGTGGCCTCGGCGATGTTGGCGAACACGCCGCGGGCGCGGGGGGCGAGGGTGAAGTGGAACTTCATGATGGAAAAGATCACGTCGTCGGCCGTCATCGGCGTGCCGTCGTGGAACTTGACGTTGTCCTGGAGCTGGAAGGTCCACGTCTTCTTGTCGTCGGACAGGGTCCAGGTTTTGGCGAGCAGCGGCTTGGGGTCGAGCTTCGGGGAGAACTCCAGCAGGCTCTGGTACATCTTGGATTGAACGAGGAGGGAGGGCGCCTGGCTGTTGACGCCGGGGATGAGGATGGCGGGTTCGGGGGTGAGCAGGCTGGTGAGCGTGCCGCCGCGCTTGGGGGTGATGCCTTGGGCGCGGGCTTGGTCGAGCGTCATGAGGGAGACGGCGCTGGCTGTGGTCAGGAGGGTTCGCCGGGTTAGCTGCGCCATGGCCGAAGATGCTCTCTGTGGATGCGGGGCGACGCTAGCGGGTTGGTAGGGTTGGTCAAGCAAGCTGACCCTTTGGTGGTGTAGAGGTGGAAGCGGCGGATATCGACACGAGACGACCTCTCGCAATATAATTAGACATGGTTGACGGTGACCGCCTCAGTTGGGCGATGTTGCTTGAACCAGGCCAAAACCACGAGATGGCGGTCCGGCTCGCTCTTTGGAGCGTGTTCGGTCACGTAGTTCTCAAAGGACACCCCCGAATTTAGGTCAATGTTCAGGACCTTTGGGACCGTTGGCTTGCGAGGGCGGGACTCGCGCGGCTGACGCTGTGCTGATTGCTCTGCGGAGGTCTCTTCCTCAGGCTCAACGGCCTCGACGTTGATGTCCGCGTTAGCGTCCGCCAACCCGCTAGGCAGGGCCGCAGCTACCTCTGGGGGCAGGCGCTGCTGGATGATCGTGGTAGTCGGCTTAAGCGCATTCTGAATGGCCGACGTAATCTGATTGAGATCGCCCTCCGGGATATCCGCTTCGAGCATGATGAAGCGGATGCGCGAAGTTCCGCCTTTTGCCACCGGTTGCTTTGCCACAGACTAGGCCTCCTAGTTGTACTGGGAACATTACTAGAACGGCACGTCCGTGACAATGCTGGCCTTTGCCCCCGGCGCTCAAGCATCGTTGGCAAGAGCCTTTCTGAACCGGGTGTCGGCAAGGCGGTGACCCGTAGGCAGGCTTGTCGGCCGAGGACTTGCTAGCGAACTCGAAGGGCGTCGGCTTCTCAGGTCGGTTGCTAGAAAACGGATAACTAGAAAGGTAGGGTGGGCTTCAGCCCACCGTAGCAAGTCATGGCCGCTCGCCGGTCTCGGCCGGTCCGGCATCCTTCATCGCCCAACCGGCCGGATACAGCCCTAGCGACACACACCGGGAGAAGCTCGAGAATGGCCAATCCGCCGCGCCGGCTGCAAGCCCGTGCTTTACCGGGTTGAAATGGACGTAGTCCATGTGAGCCGCGTAGTCCTGCTCGTCGCGGATGGTGTGTTCCCAATAGCGCCGCTGCCAAATGCCGGTCTCTCGCTTGCGGACCAGCGAAGCGCGCCGGACCTCCGCCCGGGGCATGGAACGCGAGAACAGCGCCTTGATCATCTGCCATCGTATCGGAAAATCGAAGTCGTCGGGCGGCAGTGTCCAAACGCAGTGCATGTGGTTCGGCAACACGACCCAGGCGTCAATGTGGAAAGGGTGGCGCGCCCGTGTGTCGCGAACGGCGCTGCGAAGCGTCTCGATCCCGAGCACGAGCAGATCAGACCGGCGGTCGCGGAGATTGACGGTGAAGAAGTAGGATCCACCCACCACCCGGTTCCGGCGATAGTCGGGCATGGGCTTGTGGTCCTGTTGGTCACGCACCGGTGGGGTCGGCAGCTTGATCGAGATGGTGGGCTGAAGCCCACCCTACGTGATGAGCGGAAGCAAAGTCGAAATGAGATGATTTGGGCGGCACGCCTCATTGCGGCCAGCCTAACGGCGATCAGGCCACCCGCGTGAATCCCGCGGCGCGTTCAGCCAGCATCATCACCGCCGGCTGGATGTTGGAGGACGGCACCAGTGGAAATGCCGAGGCGTCCGCCACCCGCAACCCGTCCACCCCGCGCACCCGCAACTCCGGGTCCAGCACGGCCGCGTCGTCAGTGCCCATGCGGCAGGTGCCGCAGGGGTGGTAGACGGTGGTGGCGGTGGCGCGGATGAAGTCGAGCAGGGCTTCGTCGGTGGTGAGGTTGGGGGTGGGTTGGAGTTCCTCCTCGACGAGGGCGGCGAAGGCGGGGCTGCGGGCGATGCGTTGGCCGATGCGGGCGCCGGTGACCATGAGGTGTTGGTCGGCGGGGGCGGAGAGGTAGTTGGCGTGGATGAGGGGGCGGGGGGCGGGGCGTGGGCGGACGGGGGCGCCGCGGGCGGGGGGGGGCCGGGGGGCGGGGGGGGGGGGGTGGTTGGGGGGGTGGGGGGGGGGGTGGGGGGGGTGGGGGGAGCGGAGGGTTAGGGTGCCGCGGCTCTCGGGGCGGCAGGGGCCCCAGTTGACCATGACGCCGGGATGGGTGGGGAGGATGTAGCCGGCGCCGGGGACGAGGCTGAAGTTGATGAACTGGTATTGGAGTTCGGCTTCCTCGGCGCCGGGGGTGGCGCGGGCGAACAGGGTGGCTTCGGTGGCGCCGACGGCCATTTGGCCGGTGCGTTTGAGGGCGTAGCCGAGGGCCATGGCGGCCATGCGGAGGCGGCTGGCGGTGATCTCGTTCAGGGTGCCGGCGGGGCGGGTGCGGTAAACCAGGCGGGCGATCAGGTGGTCCTGCAGGTTCTGGCCGACGGCCGGGCGGTGCAGCACGGTGGGGATGCCTCGGGCGGCGAGGGCGGCGCCGTCGCCGACGCCGGAGAGCAGCAGCAGATGGGGGGTGGCGATGGCGCCGCTGCATAGGACGACCTCGCGCGCGGCGTCGAAGCGGGCGGGCTCGTTGCCGGGTAGGGTGACCTCGACGCCGGTGGCGCGGCCGTCCGCGAACAGCACGCGTTGGGCGGCGGCGCCGGTGATGACGCGCAGGTTGGGCCGGGTGCGGGCGGGGCGGAGGTAGGCTTGGGCGGTGCTGATGCGGCGGCCGGCGCGGACGTTCATCTGGATGGGGGCGGCGCCTTCGATCGGGCCGTCGTTGATGTCGCGGTGGACGGGGAAGCCGGCCTCGGCGCAGGCGGCGAGGAAGGCGGCGGCGCCGGGGGAGAGGGATTTCGGCTCGCTGACGGGGATGGGGCCGTCCTGGCCGCGGGTGTCGCCGGCGGCGCCCTCCCAGGTTTCGATCTTGCGGAAAGTGGGGAGCACGTCGTCCCACGCCCAACCGCGGGCGCCGGATTGGGCCCAGCGGTCGTAGTCGTGCGGGGAGCCGCGCAGGTAGACCAGGCCGTTGACCGAGCCGGAGCCGCCGAGCACGCGGCCCCGGGGCCAGGCGATGGCGCGGTCGTGCAGCTCGGGCTCCGGCTCGGTCGTGTAGCCCCAATCGTAGCGGCGGGACTTGGAGAGGCGGGCGTAGCCGGCGGGGATGTGGATCCAGGGGTCGCGGTCGGGCGGCCCGGCTTCCAGCAGGGTGACGCGGGTCGCCGGGTCCTCGCTCAGGCGGGCGGCCATGATGCAGCCGGCGGTGCCGCCGCCGACGATGACGTAGTCCGATCGGTCCGTGCGCATGGGGGTTAGCCGGGGAGGCTGAGCTCCTGTTGCACGACGCTGACCCACCAGGCGGCGCCGAGGGGCAGGATGGCGTCGTTGAAGTCGAACTTGGGGGTGTGCAGGCCGTGGACGACGCCGTCGGGCCCCGTGCCGTTGCCGATGAAGATGAAGGCGCCGGGCTTGGCCTCCAGCATGAAGGCGAAATCCTCGCCGCCGGTGATGGGTTGGGCGTTGGTCTCGACGGCGGCGTCCCCGACCAGGGTGCGGGCGGCGGCGGCGGCGGTGACCGTCTGCTCCGGGTGGTTGACCAGGGGGGTTGTGCCCCAGGTGATGCGGAACTCGGCCGTGGCGCCGTGCAGGGCGGCGAGGCCATGGGCCAGTTCGGCCATGCGGCGGTCGATGATGGCCTGGGTGGCGGGGGTGAAGCAGCGGGCGGTGCCGGCGAGGGTGAGCTTGGACGGCATGACGTTGACCGACTGGCTCGACCCGGCGTCGATATGGCCGACCGAGATCACGGCGGTGTCCAGCGGCGGCACGTTGCGGCCGACGATGGTCTGCAGGGCGAGCACGTAATGCGCCTGCACCACGGTGAGGTCCGCGGCGAGGTGGGGGCCGGCGCCGCCGTGGCCGCCATTGCCGTGGAACGTCGCGGTCCAGCCGGAGGTGCCGGCGAGGTAGGGGCCGGTGCGGATGGCGAACTGGCCGACGGGGAGGCCGGGGACGTTGTGCATGCCGTAGACGGCGTCCACCGGGAAACGGTCGAACAGGCCGTCGGCCAGCATCTTGCGCGCGCCGCCGCGGCCTTCCTCGGCCGGCTGAAAGATGAGCTGAACGGTGCCGGCGAAGTCCCGGTTTGTGGCTAGGTGGCGGGCGGCGCCGAGCAGCATGGTGGTGTGCCCGTCATGGCCGCAGGCGTGCATGGTGCCCGGCGTAGTGGAGGCGTGGGGGGCGCCGGTCTGCTCGTGGATCGCGAGCGCGTCCATGTCCGCGCGCAGGCCGATGGCGCGCTGGCCGGGCAGGCGGCCCTGGATGGTGCCGACGACGCCGGTGCCGCCCACGCCCTCCGTGACGTCGATGCCCCACTCGCGCAGCTTGGCGGCGACGAGGGCGGCGGTGCGGACCTCTTCCAGGCCCATCTCGGGGTGGGCGTGGATATCCTGCCGGATCGCGGTCAGTTCGGGGTGGTGGGGGCGGATCTGGTCGATGAGGCTGTCGGGCATTGGGGGGCTCGTGCGCTGGGTTGGGTAGCTTGCAGGGCTCTGCGTTGTGGCCGCAAGGGGCGCACCTTGGCATCCTAGCTTCGTGCGCGTGTCGGTGGGACGCCAAAGCGCGTCCCACCCTACGGGGGTGGGCGCCGTGCTTGACTGCCGCCGGGCCGCCGATGCTACGGTCCGGGTGGGAACGCAGTCACTCCTCCCAGGAGCGACCACCATGCAAACACTCAACCTGAACCGGCGCACGTTGCTCACGGCAACCGCGGGACTGGCGCTGCCCTCAATCGTGCGTGCGCAGAGTGCCACGACGCTGAAATTCATTCCGCAGATCGACCTCGCCTTTCTCGATCCGCATTGGACCACCGCGAACGTCACGCGCGGGCACGGCTACATGGTGTTCGACACGCTGTATGGGCAGGACGGCACGTTCACCTCCTCGCCGCAGATGCTGCAGGGCCACACGGTGGAGAACGACGGCAAGCTGTGGCGGCTGACGCTGCGGGACGGGCTGATGTGGCACGATGGCGAGCGGGTGCTGGCGCGGGATTGCGTGGCCAGCATTAAGCGCTGGGCGGCGCGGGACGCGTTCGGCGGGGCGTTGATGGCGGCGACGGCGGACCTGTCGGCGCCGGACGACAAGACGATCCAGTTCACGCTGCACAAACCGTTCCCGCTGCTGCCGGCGGCGCTGGGCAAGCCCACCACACCGAACCCGGTGATGATGCCGGAGCGGCTGGCGAACAATGACCCGTTCAAGCAGATCACCGAGATGGTCGGCAGCGGACCCTACCGGTTCGTGGCGGGGGAGCGGGTGCCGGGTGCGCGCAACGTGTATCAGAAGTTTGACAAATACGTGCCGAGGCAGGGCGGCACGCCGGATTGGACCGCCGGGCCGAAGGTCGCGTATTTCGACCGGGTCGAGTGGACGACGATGCCGGATGCCGGCACTAAGGCGAGCGCGATGCAGTCGGGCGAGCAGGATTGGTGGGAGAACCCGTCCGCCGACCTGCTGCCGCTGCTGGCCCGGCAGCGCACACTGACGGTCGCCACCACCAACCCGACCGGCTTCGTCAACATGATGCGGCCGAACCACCTGCAGCCGCCGTTCGACAATCCGAAGGTGCTGCAGGCGCTGCTGTATGCCGTTGACCAGCAGGCGTGCATGGAGGCGATCGTGGGTTCCGACCCGGCGATGTATGGCACTCCGCACGGGGTGTTCTGCCCGAACACGCCGATGGCAAGCGACGCCGGACTATCGCCGCTGGAGGGACCGCGGGATTACGCCAAAGCGAAGGAGATGCTGAAGGCAGCCGGCTACGCGGGGGAGAAGGTGACGATGCTGGTCGCGTCTGACTACGCGCAGTTCAAGGCGATCGCGGACGTGATGGCCGACAGCATGGCCCAGGCGGGCATGACCGTGGATTACGTTGCGACCGATTGGGGTACGATGCTGCAGCGGCGCAACAACCGCGGGTCGACGAGCCAGGGCGGGTGGAGCTGCTTCTTCACCGGGTGGGAGGGGGAGGACCACCTCAATCCGTCCAACCACTATGCGATGCGGGGCAACGGCGACGACGCCGCGGCGTGGCCGGGCTGGTGCGTCAGCCCGAAGCTGGAGGAGTTGCGCAACGCCTGGTTCGATGCGCCGAACGAGGCGGCGCAGAAGCAGGTGTGCGTGGATCTGCAGCTTCAGGCGATGCTGGACGTGCCGAGTTTGCCGGTGGGGCAGTTCCAGTCGCCGACAGTGTATAACAAGCGGATCAAGGGCGTGCTGCCTGGGTTCGCGACGTTCTGGAATGTTCGGCCGGCTTGAGGGTGGGTGCGCGTCCGGCCTCACCCCGACCCTCTCCCAACAAGGGCGAGAGGGAGAAGATTAGAAAGGGCGTTTAGGACAGGGTGGTCAGGTCCTGGAACCAGTGCTGGGCTTGGGTGTAGGTTTTGACGCGGGATGAGAGGGCGTGCGGGTTGGTGTCGTGGACGACCCAGACTTGGACGGCGTCGTCCACGATCTTCTCGTGGATGCGGGCACAGAGGCGGTCTTGTTCCACCGGGTCGAAGCTGGCGGAGACTTGGTCGCAGAGGGCGTCCACCTCGGGGTTGCGGTAGCCGCTCCAGTTCACGCCGACGGGGGCGATCTGCTTGCTGCTGTAGAAGCGGATCAGGGCGTAGAACGGGTCCGAGGTGACGTAGGCGATGTTGCTGGCGGTGATGCCTTTGAGCGAGGGGTCGGCTGCGCCTTTGCGCCAGGCGGTGTAGGCCACTTCGAGTTCGACGGGCTGGAACTCGACTTGCAGACCGATCTCGGCCCAGCTCTGCTGGATGAACTCGTTGATCGGCATCGAGAGCATCTGGCCGCTGCCGCCGGTGGGGACGAGGAACTTGGTGCGTAGCGGATTGGCCTTGGTGTAGCCGGCCTCGGCCATGAGCGTGCGGGCGGCGTCCATGTCGGTGGTGATCTTGAAGGTTGGGTTGCCGAACCAGGGGCTTGCCGGGTCGACTTGGCCGATCGCGGGTTTGGCGAGGCCGCCCATCAGCTGGACGATCGCGTCCCGGTCCACGGCCAGGTTGGCGGCCTTGCGGACCCGCAGGTCGCGCCAGGGCGAGCCCTCGGCCATGGACAGGTGGTAGTTCCAGACATGCGGCGTCACATTGCCCACGATGCGGGCTCCGCCGGCTTGCAGCTGGGGGACGGCGTCCGGCGCCGGGGTCTCGATCAGGTCCACCTGGCTGGAGAGCAGGGCGTTGGCACGCGTCAGGTCCTCCGGCACGCAAGTGAGGGTCAGGCGGTCCAGCTTGGCGAGGCGGGTCTTGTCCCAGTAGGCGTCGTTGCGCTCCAGCACGACGCGGGCGCGGGGCACCAGGGTGGCGAGCTTGAAGGGCCCGGTGCCGGAGGGGGCGAAGGCGAACTTCTCCCAGCTATTGCCGAGCTTGGCGTATTGGGCGGGGGAGGAGATCAGGAACCAGAGCATCTGGTAGGGGAACAGCGCGTCCACCGCCTTCGTCGTCACCTGCACGGTGGTGGCGTCGAGCGTGCGCCAGGAGGCGACCGAGGGTAGCCGAGGCTTTACCTGAGCGGCCTGGCGATTGTCGAAATGCGGTGCCTGCGAATTAAGCACCTTCTCGAAGTTCCACACCACGGCGTGGGCGTCGAAGGCGGAGCCGTCGTGGAAGGTCACGGCCTGGCGCAGCTTGAAGGTCCAGTTGCGGCGGTCCGCCAGATCACTCTCCCAGCTGGTGGCGAGGCCGGGGATCAGCTTGCCGGGCCGGTCCGCCACGTCCAGCTGCCAGGCAACCAGCGGATCGTAGAGGGTCAGGCCGGTGAACTGGTAGGCGCCGGCGCCGCGGTCGGGCTGCCCCGTGGTGAGCGGGATATCCGCCATCGAGATGCCGTAGGTGAGCGCGCTTAGGCCGGCGGTCTGGGCGCGGCTGCGGGTGGGACTGGACGCGGCAAGGCCGGCGGCAGCGGCCAGCAGGGAGCGGCGGGGGAGCAGGGAGGGAGGGAGCAAGACGGGCAATGCGGACGATCTCCGGCAGGCTGGTGGCTGTCGGAAAGGCTACGCAAGTCTCACGCCATGCGGGCCGGGCAAATCAGGCGCTGTGCTTGACGAGTGGCGAGCCGCTCGGTAACGCCGCCGGATGCGCCGCGGCACCCGTTTTCCCCTGATCGAGCCGGCCGGACTGGCTTAGCTGGCCGTGAACGATCTCATGGAACCGGCGGTGCCGGCCGTTGCGTTTGAGCGGCATCCGGCGGCGATCGAGCGCCATACCCTGGCGGTACCGGCGCGGCCGTCGATCCCCGGCCACAGAGCATTTGCGGAACTGACGACGTGGTTCCCGGTCTACTCGTTTGAGGAGCCGGAGCAGCCGGACCTCGTCGAGGCGGAGCCGGTTGCGCCGCTGCCCGTTGCCTCGGCACCGCTGCAGACCCTGCCGGACCTTGAGCCCGTCGAGCACGAACCGGCTGCGACACCGCAAGCGGGAGTGGCGCAGGAGACCGCTTCGCCCCTTCCACCGCCCGTGCCGCCATTCCGCCCGGCACCGGTCGTGCAGGCGCCGGTCGTGGCTACGCCCGTCTTCGAGACGCCGGTTTTCGAGACACGCGGCCTCGAGATCCCGGATGTCGAGGCGCCGGGCGCCGGGGTGCAGCGTGAGGCGGAGCTGGACGACAGGCTGGTCCATGCGCCGGCATCGGCCGATCCGAGTAGCCGGCTGGAACGCGACCTGCTGTGGCCAGGGATGGCGCCGCTGTCGCGCCCGCCTGCCGAGGTGGCTGCGCCAGCGGACGGGTTCTGGCCCAGCGATCCCGATGGCGAGGCGTTGCTGCGGCGGAATGTCCGGCCCTCCCGGCTGCGGCCGGGGCTGTTGCGCGGCGCGGTGGGGGTGGGGGCGCTGGCCGTGCTGGCTCTGCTGGGGCTGGCCGCCGTACGGCTGCTGCCGTTGCTGTTCGGATCCGGCTCCAGCGAGACGGCGGTGTTCAACGCGCCGATGATGCTGGTGCGGTCCGCCGTGACCGGGCGGGTGATGACGGTTGCGGCGAATGCAGGGCAGATCGTGGAGCCGACGTCACACTTGCTGACGATCCAGTCGGGCGACCCAGGCACGGCGGACAGGCTGGTGCTGGCCGGCGTCCACGGCGTGATCCGGTCGGTGGAGACGGTGCCCGGCGCGGATCTCGCGACGGGGGCGCCGCTGGTGCGGATGCAGGATTGCGACCGGGCGTTCCTGACAATCCCGCCGGGCACGAAGCTGAAGGTGGGAGAGGCGGTGCGGGTGAAGTTGCCGGACCTGCCGCCGGTTGCCGGCATGGTGCGCGCGGCGTCGGGCATCATGGAGCCGCCGAATGCGCTCGTGGTGGGGTTTGCGGCGGGCGCGCTGGTCGCGGCCTGTCCAGTCGGGGTGCCCGCGGTGGTGACGCCGTCGGTGCAGGGGTGAGCGGGGCGGGACGGCTCGTGGCGAGTACGCCGGTTCCGTAAAGGACGGGGCGGCGGCTTGCTAGAGCCGTGTGAGCATGACGGGAGTCTCCCTCAAGCCCGTGGCGCTGTGGGCAATGGGCTCGCCCAAGGTGTCCGGCCAGCGCCAGCCTTCGGCGAACAGACGGCGCATGGCGTCGATCGGGCAATCGAAGGGAGGGCCGCCAGCTACGTCGCGCGACAGGAACAGCATAAAAAGCTGGCCGCCCGGGTGGAGCCAGCGGTGCAGCTGGGCGGCGTAGTCCGGCCGGATAGCTGGGGGAAGGGCGCAGAGGCAAGTCTGGTCGTAGATCGCGTCGAATGGCGCGGGGGCCTGCCACTCCAGCAGGTCGGCCTGGACCATGGTGCCTTGCACCGCGGCCGCGTGCAGGCGCACCCTCTGGACCTCGACGGCGGTGGCCGAGAGGTCAACCCCGGTCACGCTGAAGCCGTCCCGCGCCATCGCCAGCGGCTCGCCGCTTCGGCCGATGCCAGGTAGCAGGATACGGCAAGGGGCCAGCACGCCGCTTGCGCGCCAGGTTATGTAGGCGGGGTGGAGGCTGGGGCGCTCCCAGGGCGTGCGCTGAGCGCGGAACATCGCGTCCCAGTCGAGGGCGGCGGTGGGGCCACTCATTCCGGCTCTCCCGTGATCGTGACCTGGGCGAAGGCGTAGGGGTGTTCATCGGTGAGGGTGAGGTGGATGCGGGCGACCTGGCCCGGCGGCGTGATGGCGCGCAGACGGTCCGCCGCCCCCCCGGTCAGCTGCAGGGTGGGCTGCCCCGTCGGCAGGTTCACCACCCCCATGTCGGAGTGGAACACGCCGTGGCTGAACCCCGTGCCGAGCGCCTTGGAGCAGGCCTCCTTGGCGGCGAACCGCTTGGCGTAGGTGCCGGGCTGGATGCGGGGGTGGCGACGGGCGGCGCGGGCGCGCTCGGCATCGGTGAACACGCGTTGCAGGAAGCGGTCGCCGAAACGCTGCATCACCTGCTCGATGCGGCGGATGTCACATAAGTCGGCGCCGGTGCCAAGGATGAGCCCGGGACTCATCCGCGGGCCCGTTCGACCTGGGTCACGCCATGGGCGGCGCGCAGGGCGGCGATCACGCTGGACAGGTGGCGGAGGTCGCGGACCTCCACGTCGAGCAGGATTTCCTGGAAGTCCAGTTGCTTGTTGACGATCTTAAGGTTGGTGATGGAGCCATCGTGTTTGGACACGGCGTTGGTCAGGTTGGCGAGCATGCCAGGCTCGTGCGCGCCGATGACGCTGATACGGCCGGTGTGCACGCTGCTCGTGGTCTCGCTGTCCCAGCTGATGTCGATGAACCGCTCGGGCGTGGCGAAGCTCTGCAGGGTCTGGCAGCCGCGGGCGTGGACGGTGACGCCTTTGCCCGTGGTGACGATGCCGACGATCTGGTCCCCAGGCAGGGGGTGGCAGCAGCCGGCGTAGCTGACGACCATGTTGGGCAGCAGGCCGCTGATGCCGGCCGAGCCCTCCGCCGGGCGGCTCGGTGCGCGGGAGGGAAGTTGTGGGATCATCCGCGGCGCGCGGGCGGATTGCCGCAGCTCCGGGTAGATGGCGTGCACGACGTCCTTTGGGCCCGTGTTGCCGTTGCCGACGCTGACGTAGAGGTCGTCCACGGTGGCGGCCTTCAACGTCTTGAGCGCGCCCTCGAGCATCTTCTCCGAGCCATCCAGCCCATCCTGGCGGAACGCCTTGGCGAGGGCGGCACGGCCGGAATCGAGGTATTGCTGGCGTTGCTGCAGGGCGACGTAGCGACGGATGCGGGCGCGGGCCTTGCCGGTGACGGCGAAGCGCTCCCAGGCCGGGGATGGCGTGCCGTTGCGGGAGGTGATGATCTCGACCTGGTCGCCGTTCTGCAACTCGGCTCGCAGCGGCATGATGCGGCCGTTGACCTTGGCGCCGACGCAGGTGTCCCCGACCTGGCTGTGCACGGCGTAAGCGAAATCGACCGGGGTGGCACCGCGCGGCAGCGGGATTAGCCGCCCCTTGGGGCTGAAGCAGAACACCTGGTCCTGGTAAAGCTCGAGCTTGGTATTCTCGAGGAACTCGTCGCCGGTGCTGGAATTGTCCAGGATCTCCAGCAGGTCCTCGACCCAGGGAAAGTTCGGCCCGTCCTCCGGCCCGGCGCTCTGCTTGTAGGTCCAGTGCGCGGCGACGCCGTTGTCAGCGACGCGCTGCATCTCGGCGGTGCGGATCTGCACCTCAATCTTCTGGTTCACCGGATGACGCAGGGTGACGCCGGTGTGCAGGCTCTGGTAGCCGTTGGATTTCGGAGTGGAGATGTAGTCTTTGAAGCGGCCCGGGATGACCGGGTAGCTGGCATGGACGGCGCCGAGGGCCATGTAGCAATCTGCGCGATCGGGGACGATGACGCGGAATGCCATGATGTCAGACAGTTGTTCGAAGGCGATGTTGCGGCGCTGCATCTTCTCCCAGATCGAGTAGGGGCTTTTCTCGCGGCCGCTGACTTCGACGGCAGTGATGCCGGCACCACGGCAGACGCGGCCGAGCTCAGCACGCACGTCCTCGATGATGTCGGCGCCCTGGCCGCGCAGGAAGTTCAGCCGGGCCTGGATGGTGTCGAACGCCTCCTTCTCTAATTGGGCAAAAGCAAGGTTTTGTAGCTCGCTCTTGACCGCATCCATGCCGATGCGCTCGGCCAGCGGGGCGTAGATCTCCATCGTCTCGCGTGCGATACGCAGGCGGCGCTCGTCGGCGCGGACGAAGTGCAGGGTGCGCATGTTGTGCAGGCGGTCGGCGAGCTTCACCAGCAGGACGCGGATGTCGCGGCTCATGGCGAGGACGAGCTTGCGGAAGTTCTCCGCCTGCTTGTCGCGCCCGGCCTTCAGCTCGAGCTTGGTGAGCTTGGTGACCCCATCAACCAGGCCGCCGATGCTCTTGCCGAAGCGGGCCTCGATGTCGGGTAGGCGGATACCGGTATCCTCGACCGTGTCGTGTAACAGAGCGGTGATGATGCTGCCGGTGTCCAGTCGGTAGTCAGCCAGGATATCGGCGACGGCGACGGGGTGGGTGATGTAGGGATCACCGTTGTCGCGCCGCTGGCCGCCATGGGCCTGCATGGCCATGACATAGGCCGCGTCGATCAGGCCGGTGTCAGCCTTGGGATCGTAGGCGAGTATCTTCTCCGTCAACTCGAACTGACGGATGACCCGTGACGGCGTAGGGCGCACGGCACTTGCGCCGCCTGCCTCTACGCCGTCCGGAGCGCGCGAGGCAACCTCGCTACGCTCCGGCATCAGAAAGGCCGGGCAATCCGGTCAGCGACGGCGCCCGCCGAGCTCGGCCTCGATAGCGGCCTCGAGGTCCTCGGGGGACATGTCTTCGACTGGCAGACTGGCGGCTTCCTCCTCGGCGGAGACATCCTGTAAGCCGAAGATGTTCTGGTCGGTCGGGATGAGGTCGAGCACCTCCTCGTCGGCCGGCTCGGGCTCGGGCGCGCGGGAGAGGGACTTGATGAGATCCTGTTCCAGCTTCGGCAGGCCGATGGTTTCCTCGGCGATTTCGCGCAGGGCGACGACGGGGTTCTTGTCGTTGTCGCGATCGACCGTCAGTTCTTCACCGCGGCTGAGATTGCGGGCACGCTGGGCAGCGAACAGGACCAACTCGAAGCGGTTGGGAACGCGCTGGACGCAATCCTCGACTGTCACGCGTGCCATGCGGGCGATTCTCCGGAATTCGGTTTGATGCTCGTAGTGAGTCAGCAGCGGCCTGTCTCGCAAGTGCGGACGGTTCGCCGGGGATGGGACTGACATCTTGGGGCGGGAGCTGGTCAAGGAGGGCACGGGCGGTACGGCCGGAGACGGGGTGGCGCCAATCGGGGGCCACGTCCAGCAGCGGGCGCAATACGAAGGCGCGCTCATGCATGCG
>CAXSEG010000068.1:0-16224 GCA_964235545.1 uncultured Acetobacteraceae bacterium | reverse complement strand
CGGCAGAAAGGCCTCCAACACCGCGCCCTCCTCTCCGACCTCCGGCAGCATCGCGCGGATCCGTTCGGCTGCGTCGGCCACGCTCCAGAACGGCGGCCCGGGCACCCGGTAGAGCGATCCGGCCTCGGCGGGTAGCCGGATCGCAACTAGACACGCTCGCAGCAGAGCGGTGACGTCCCCGGTCCGCCCAGCCCGCCCGACCCCTGCCCCGTCCGTCCGCCCGCGCCCGAACACGTCGCGCCCCAGTTGGGCCCTGCCCTCCAGCCAGTCCGCGGCACGCCCGATCTCCGCACGTCCCAGCAAACGCTGCCGCAGCCGTTCGGCCTCATCCTGGGCGTCTTGCGCCGCGGCGGCGTCGGCCGGCACCAACAGGCGGGAGCGCAACAAGGTGAGGTCGGCGGCCATCACCAGCCAGTCGCCCCAGCGACCCAGCAGCGTGGGCCGCAGGTCCGGGGTCGCCAGCGCCGCCGTCAGTGCGTCGGCGAACGCCTCCACCAAGGCCACGATGGACAGCCGGGCCAGGTCGATGCGCCGGGTGCGCGCGAGGTCGAGCAGCCAGTCGAGCGGCCCCTCGAAACCGTCGACGGCCAGCACCGGGGCGGCCGCCGGACCCGGTAGACGCCGCGGCGGCTGCTCCCAATCTTCCAGTGCAAGGACGCCCTGGCCGAACGCCGACGTTGCCGACCCGTCCATCAGCCGGCGTCGTAGTGCGGCTGCAGGTCGAAGCGCAGAGCCGGCCAGTCATTTCGGATGCGCTCGAAGGCCCGCCACGGCGTCCAGTCCGCGGACCAGAAGCTCAGGGGCAGCCTGTCCTCTTCCTCTGTCAGTTTTGGTGCCGGTGTCCGGGTGGGAACCGTGTCCGGTGCTACGTGACGCAGCGTCTGCGTGGTGCCCCAGTGCTGCCAGAGCCAGGCCAGGGCATCCGGGTGATCGGGACCGAGATGGAGGATAGCGGCCGGCACCGGCACCAACGCGTGCAGGTCGAGCGGGCAGGCTCGGCTGTGGCCGACGCGGGCCACGGCCACGGCGTGGCGATGCTCCACCGCCTCACGCAGCTGACCCGCCAATACGCGGGCGCCGGCCAGGCTCAGCGCGCGATGGGCTGGGTTGACCAGCAGGTGAAACCAGTCCTCTTCCAGGCTGTCCGCGTCGAGCCGCCACGGCACCGTCCCCGCCCCCCAAGCGGCCGCGCGGAACGCCGCCAAAGAAGCGACTGGTCCCGTCACCACGAGGCGATGGAACAGCCAGTCGGTGTGCGGCAACCGTAGCGGGGCTCCCGCGGCAAAGGCCTGGACGGCCGTCAGGCTCGCCTGCGTCGCTCGTCGCCGCGGCGGCAATCCAACGTCATCCCCGAACGTCTCTTCGCCCTCCTGTGAGGGCATCGCCGCCTGACCCGGATCCGCGCTGACGGCTGCGACAGGTCGGTCGCGCAAGAATGCGTCGAGCGCCTCGGCCGCCCGCTCCGCCTTGTACGCCGCCGACCGGGCCATCAGCGTGTCCGCTTCGCGGACATCCGGCGCGGCGTCTCCGCTCGGCGGGCAAGAATACGATGCCAGGCATCGGGCCCGAGCCGCCCGTGTTCGACGTTACCCCAGCGATCCACTTTGCGGAATACCGGCCCGAACGCGGTGTCCGAGCTGCGCAACCACTCCTCCAGGGCCCGCACCGGGCAAGAAGCGGCGGTCATGGCGCGGGTCAGCGTGGCCGTCCGGCTTGGCACTGCCTCGTCGATGCGGGTGCGTAACTGCAGCTCGACCCCGGCCGGCGTGAAGCGGACATGCTCGGCGTCGAGCGCCAGCACGAACAGCCGGGCGACACCCGCCGGCTCGGCCGTCTCGCCGCCCGAATCCACCGTCCCGGTCGCCCGCTCGCTTCGCCGACGGGGCCGCAATGTGGCCGCGGCCAGGAGCAGCAGCGCGCGGTCGCGCAGGCCGGGAAGGTCGCGTGGGCATTTGGCCGCGAGCCGAACGAGCCCAGCGGCGGTCGGCGCCGACGGAACTCTCGCGCTCTTGGGCTTTGCCGCGGTCCTCAGGACCTTGTGGGTGGCCGGCGTCAGCAACGGGGTCGGTAGACCAGCCTGCCGGTGCATGGTGCAGATCGCCGAACGGCGACGGCCAAGCGCCCCAGGACTGAAGTCGGGGGCAACGTCGACCAGGTAGGTGGCAAGCGTGTCCGGACTGGCGGGCAGCGACGGTCGGCCCTGCTCGCGGCACCACGCGACGAAGTGCGCCCAGTCGCCGGCATACAGCTTGAGGGTCGCCGGCGTGGGATCGGTGACCGGGTCGCCGACCACCCGGGCCGTTCCGCTCTTGGTTGGCGGGCTCGGCGCCCTGCCCTGGCGTGATTCAGCGTCGGTACCAGCCTCGGCGGGATCGGCAATCTGGTTTTCGGAAACAGCTGACATCACAACGCGACACTGCCGAGCAAACATGATTAAGGCAAGCCGACTAACGCAACGTAACGCAGATAAGCAATCGGCGTATGTCCTATAAGTGGGCTTGTGGGACATAGGATGTCCGGGTAGGAATTCAGTGGCAGTTTGCCTTACCCTCGCTCCCGGAGCCGCCCGATGGCGCTGATCGACGTCGCCGAACTCGCCCCCGTCCAGCGCCTGCTCGCCATCGCCCAGGGCGACACCGGCCAGTCCCGCACCGTCGCCGCCTTCCTGCTGGCCTGGTGGAACGCCCAGGCCTCCGGCGGCTTCGACCTCGCCGATCTCTGGTCCGTGGACGAGGCCATCGCCCGCGACATGGTGGCGACAGTCGCCTTCGTCGCGTCGCACCGGGAGTACCCGACCGCCTTTGGGCTCGGACCACAGTTCGAGGCCCTCGTCACGCGCTGGCGGCCCGCCTTGGCACAAGGCGACGGCCATGGTTGACGCTGCCAGTCTCCTGGTAGCCCAGGAGGCAGTTGGGACCGGCTACCGCCTGGAAGATGGAACGGTGCTCGCGGGCGCCGTCGCCCGCACACCGGCTGCGAATGCTCTCGCGACCGACCCGCACGACGGCTCGACGCTTCCGACTCAGCCGCCGCCCAATCGGCATGCCGACACCCAGCCCGTCGGCGAGGCGCCAGTCGGGCGGCCGCCTGCCCTGGTCCAAGCCTGGTTCGACGCCGCGGCGACAGCGGCCAGAGCGGAGAACGACGGCAGCCTCGCTGCCGCTCACGGCTCGGCACGCACCTACCGCAGCCGCGCCAAGGCCGACAACACGCGGGCGGCCTACCGCTCGGCCGTGCGGGCCTGGTGCGGCTGGTGCGCCAAGCACGGGCTGACCCCCCTGCCCGGCTCGCCGCTCGATGTCGCCGCCTTCCTGGCCGATGAACGCGACCGCGGCCTCGCCGCCAACACGCTGGACCTGCGCCGCGCCGCCATCCGCTTCCTGCACCGCGCCGCAGGGCTGCCTTCCCCCACCGAGGACGCCCATGTGGCCGAGACGCTGGCCGGTATCCGCCGCGACGCGCCCAACCCCACGAAGAAGCGTGCCGCCACGCTGGCCGTGCTGCGCGAGCTGCTGGCGCCGATCCCCACCGATCCGAGCGCGCCCGGCGGACCGGCCGGGCTACGCGACCGCGCGCTGCTGCTGGTGGGTTTCGCGGGCGCCCTGCGCCGCTCCGAGCTGGCCGGTATCCGCGTGGCCGACCTCGAGCGCACCGACCGGGGCTTCGGGCTCACTTTGCCCCGAAGCAAGGGATCCCAAGCGGCCGCGGTGACCGTTCCCCTGCCCTACGGACGCACGGAGCTGTGTCCGGTACGGGCGTTGTCGGCCTGGCTGGCAGCGTCCGGCATCGCGGAGGGGGCGGTGTTCCGGCGGCTATGGCTGCCGCCCACCGCGAACGCGGATGGCCCCCCTGCCCTGCCCGTCCTCGGCACCGAGGCTCTCACCACAAGGTCGATCGGGCGCATCGTGCAGGCGCGGGCCGCGGCGGCGGGCTTCGTGGGACGCGAGTTTGGAGGGCATAGCCTCAAGCGCGGGGCGTTGAGCGCCGGAATGGAGGCGGGAGCCCATGCCGCGCAACTGAAGCGCCTCGGCCGGCACAGGAGCTTTGACGTGCTGGGGGAGTATCTCGAATTCGGCAACCTGTTCGACAACCACCCGCTTGGAGGTGTGCTGTAGCGACATAGATAATAATGTCCGGTATCCCGGAGCCGGTGTGAAGCGATATTCACCTAGGGTCACGTCGCGAGCATAGTGCGACCTGTTCTCGATGCCCCGCTGCGCCCGGATAGATCCCTAGGGGCGCGGTGTAGCGGTGGTTCCGGCAGCCACTACAGAATCAATCGAGGACTGCTTCGCCTGCCCACCATCGGCCCGGACGCGCTCACCCCGCGTTCTGTCGGCCGCGTCGTGTAGACCCGTGGCACGGCCGTCCAGTGCATCGGGCGTGAGGTCGGCAGGGATACCTAAAAGCGATGCGACATCATGTCGCATGACGTCGTATGATGTCACAGGAAACTGCCCCGCGTGACGTTGCGCGTATTGTGGTGACGTGCATTCAAGCCACAGAGGATCATCTTCATAGGCGCAACAGGGTTCGAAATGTCGCCCCCACTTTGCGCGCGCAGAGCAAAGCGGCGGTGGTCTCACCTTTGTTCCACGGCCAATCACGACAGTGCGTAACGCCATATGATGTCATTCGGCTTCGTTCACTGTCATGCCATGTCACGTGCAAGCACTGGACCTCACTTCACGTGACTCATCGTGACATGCACCGGCATCGCGTCGAGTGGTTGTTAATCGTGTGACAGGATGCAGATATGTCGCCGTCATTTGGCACGGTTCGACCTGGATGGGCATCTCGGGACCGAAAATGACTGTTGGGGTAGCGAGCTTCCCTTTATAGCAACACCGATCAACCCCGGCGCGGTTCAAGGCACCGACGCTGCCGACGAAAGCTGGACGATTTACCGAATGCATGTGACGTCACATGATGGCGTTTCACATCAAGCGGCGTCACATTCTACGGTTTAAGTCATGGGTCCACGCGTTGGCCTTGACGCAGCCAGCACCGATGCGCCGCGTGCCCGCACCCGGCCGCCAAGGGCGCGAATGAACGATCATCATTGGAAGCCAGGCCGTCGACGCGTCTGCGGCAATGGGGCTTGTTGCACAGCGCGTCCGATGACCATCGAGCAACGGCCAACTCGCGAGTCCAAGTGAACCGACATCACGTGATTGCATGTCACACCACATGCTGCTACTCGACGTACTATAAGACGGAGTTACCACGCATGATCTTGACCGTCGGCGGAGAGAAGGGAGGCGTCGGGAAAAGCACGCTTGCAATCCACCTCGCCTACATGCTCGCTCGCCACGGTCGCGACCCCCTGCTGATCGACGCCGATCCGCAAGGAAGCGCCACCAATTTTACGGCGGCGCGGGACGAGCGAGACGCCGCGCCGCGCCTAGCCTGCGTCCAGAAGCTCGGCAAAGGGCTTGCCCACGACGTCCGGTCGCTCGCCGGACGGTATTCCGACATCGTGATCGACACAGGCGGTCGTGATACGGTCGAGCTTCGACTGGCTATGCTCGTGTCAGAGCAAGTCCTGGTTCCTATCAATTGCTCCGCCTTTAATTGGTGGACGCTCGAAAAAGTCGACCAACTCGCCGGCGAAGCAAGGCTTTCAAACCCCGACCTGCAGACGTCCGTCTTGCTAAACCGGGCACCCGGCAACCCGCAGCTTCGGCGGCGGAAAGTCGCGACTGCGAACGAGCGGTTGGCGACCGCCGAATTCGCAAACCTCAACGTACTCGGCTGTTTCCTCGTCGAGCGTACCGCGTTTCAGGATAACGAGGAGTTCGGCCTGACCGTCTGGGAGCCATCCGTTCTTCGGGGGACCGTTGACCACATGGCCTGTGAAGAGCTGGCCAAACTGTATCAGGAGATCTTTCGGTATGAGTTTGCCATCGGCCCGCCCGCCTTCGAGCCAGCGCCGAGCGCCTGATCTCGACAGCCGGGAAGCACGCGAGTTCGTTGAGCGAGCGTCCAGCCATCCTTCATCGCCAGATGCAGGGGAGGGGAGGGGAGGAACGCCGCTCGCCATGCCGCCAAGCCCAATAATCCCTCAAAAAGAACTTCTTCGACCGCTAACCCTGCGCATCCCCGAAACACTGCATGCGCGCTTACTCTACATTGCAGAAAACGGCAGCAAGTCCATGAATCAGTTTGTAATCGACGCTCTTATGCCCGCCGTAGAGGTACAGGTCGACAAGATCGCGCGCCGCAAGGAGCTAGGCCTAGATTAGTGGTCAGGCCGCGCCTCCAGATGCCCGAGTCGAGCCACAGCTGCGTGGACACTGGTGAGGGCGTCCGCCAATCGTCCACAGGCTATCGTGGACCCTGGTGAGAGCCATGTGGACCTTAGTGAGCAGCGAGAAACGAAGAATCAACGTCTTAGAAGAGTTATCCCGAGGACTTTGGTGAGGAAGCTAATACTAAGAATCTAATATCTACTCTAATAGCTCGATCACCAAAGTCCACAGTGACACGCAACGATCGACCTGCAATGGTGAGTGCAGACAGCATGATGCAAGCGAGCTCCCGACATGGGTACGGTCCACGACATCTTGGAAGCACAGGGCAAACAAGGAGCCCTGATGGCTGGGGTTGACCGCGGGATCATTGAAGCAGCAAGCCTTTATATGGGTGACGAAGATGGCACCCTTAACTTCGTCTACTCCGGATGGGCACAGTGCGCCTTGCCTCATCGGCGCCTCGCCGACGACGCGCCCTGGGAGATAGCAGCTGACAAGGTCCGCCTCGTCGTGGAACCAGGTCGCCGCCCAAGCGGGCTTGACGGCGACGGACCTCTTGAGTTCATGGGTGTGCCCTTCGGCTCACACGCACGTCTCATCCTACTCTACCTACAGACAGAAGCGTTACGAACCAACTCGCGAGACGTCGAGCTAGGCCACAGCTTACGCGATTGGCTCGGCCGAATTGGCGTATCCGTGGGAGGACGGACGGGCAAGCTGGTCAAGGATCAGGCTGAACGGATTTCGCGATGCCGTCTTACTTTCCATCTACAAGGCGGCAAATCGGCCGGGCTGATCAACCAATCGATCGTCGATCGGGCCTTGTTCATCGAGGATGGGAACGCCAGCCAGGGGCGGCTGTCACTCGAAACGGCCAAGCTGTCAGAAGGTTTTTTCGAGCAATTGCGTCGCCACCCGGTTCCCCTGGAAGAAGCGGCGATCAGAGCGATCAACAACAACCCCGCAGCATTGGACTGCTATCTCTGGTTAGCATACAGGTTGCATGCCCTTAGCGCACCACGGCTTGTTACCTGGAAGGCGTTAAAAGGGCAGTTCGGGGTCGGTTTTAAGGAAGCCTATCACTTCAAAAACAAGTGGGCGCAGACTCTTCAGATGGCGTTGGCCGTCTATCCAGCGGCGAAAGTGGACGTCACGGAGCAAGGCGTGATTCTCAAGCCGAGCCGGCCACCTGTTGCTCCCCGGGCAATCAATGCCAACAGGGTCTGAGCGATCCAGCAAGCCTCGGATTCTCGATAGGTCGCCTCACCACAGTCCACGGTAGCTGCTGTCCGGGACGTCATGGTCAGTCTCACGCTGAAAGCTTAGCTCATTGAGACACACCCTGTTTACGGGGAACTAACCCCTCGTCAAGACCAAGGACGCAGCGAGAGAATTTTACGCCACACCACTAAAAGCCGAAGAAAGAAGGCTTGACGGTGCGACAGGTTGACCGGGTCTACCTTCTATAAAACGTGTTAGACCGCCTCGCAGGACGATCCTCCTCCGATCGTCCGTGCAGTTAGTCACCGACCAGCTGCTATCCAAGAGAACGATGCGACGCTCACGGCCGCTCTTTCATGCTGCGGAGGACTGACAAAACACCTGAAAGCACCAGCCCAGCTCCGGTTGCGCCCAACGACTATTCGATTCAATGGGTGCGCGAGGCAAGAAACACAACGTGGAACACAGCGGTAACAAGACGTATCCCGGTCGATCATCGCGGGACCTGACTGAAAGCAGGATCGGAAGATGACCGCGGTCCCTCACTAGAGTCCACGAAATCCCAGCAACCGACTCGGGAGTCGATCTCACCAAAGTCCACGGCGATCAGGTAAGTCCATTTGCAAGAATCACCGCCACCCTCAGCCCAAGAACTTGCTGACGAATTTGCTGACGGAGATGACCATGAGTGATGCGATACCGGAGGAGCTAAGCAGCATTCCCAAGATAGCTTTTCCAGCAAAGGCGTCCCGCAAGTGCTTCCGGGCATCCGCGCGCAGTCGTGGGACGTCGCGCCAACGGATATCGGCTCTACGCTGTTGGAGGTGAATTTGGGAGGCGACCTCAAAGTCCACCAGTTCGCGCATCGCCGAGGCATACCCGAGAATTTGTACACCCAACGCCAGCGCCGCTACAGTTGCCAATTCTAACCGATGCTGCTCTGCGCAATCTTGGGCGACAGTCTCGCCGCGGGCGTGGCGATGACCCGCCGCGACTGCATGTCCGACACCCAGACCGGCATCGCATCTCAAGCTTACGCCGCCGCTTACACTATGCGTGTCAGCGCGGCCACAGTGTTGATCAGCCTGGGCGTGAATGACGGCCCTCCGACGATCGGGACAGTCCGCCACCTTACAGATTTGAGGGCAGGGGTGTCGGGTCGGCACGTTTACTGGCTAATGCCGGCGCGGCCGGAGCTGACCCGATCACTTATCCAGGCACTCGCAGCCGCCCACGGCGACCAGGTGATCGAAACCTGGGGCGCAGCCGGACCTGACGGGCTTCACCTCAGCCGGAAAGCCTACCACGCCATTGGTAAAATGCTTGACGGTGCGGGGCCGTAGCTGGCGCGCCCGTTTGCAACTGGTCGGCTGATCCCATTCGCAAATGCGTCCCCGAAACTCTCGCCGGCATCACGGGAGGGAGGAATGCAGCTACCGCTTGCGCCTTGGCGCGCGGCAAGGGTCCGCCAACTGGACACCCGACGCGCGAGCGCGTCGGGGCCTGTCCGCGGCGTCCCGGCTACGCCGGCTTCGCCCTTGCCCCCCGCCGGCTTCGCGGTCGCCGGGTGGGAACAAGGCGAGGTGACCGGAGCCGCAGCAGCGAAGCCCGCACCACGCCGCCCCTCGATCAGGAGCAATGTGTGATGTCCGGCCAAGCTGCCGAACTCGATCTCATCCGCAATCAGGTGAGCTGCGCCGCGCTGTTGGAGCGAACTTCGCCTCCCTGGCAGCTGGATAGACGCGGGAGCACGCGCCGCGCCCTGAAATATCGCTGCGGCCCGGAGATCGTGATTGTCAATCACGACGGCCGTGGCTGGTGGGATCCCCATAGCCAGGCCAAGGGCGACGTCTTCGACCTCGTCCAGCACCTCGACCCAGCGCTGAACTTCGGCCAGGTGCGGATAATCCTGCGGCGATACGTCGGCGTCATGCCAACGTACCCGGAGGGTTTTCGCGAACGGCGGGGCGAAGAAGCCAACAAGCCTGTCGCGGTCCGCTGGAGCCAGCGACCTCGACTCAGACCAGGTTCGAAGGCATGGCGCTACCTATCGCAGGAACGGCAGCTGCCCGCCGTTGTTCTGTACAACGCGGACCATCATGACGCCGTACGGGACGGGGCCTATGGCAGCGCGTGGTTTGCGCATCGCCAGAGCGACGTGGTGAGCCACGTTGAAATCCGTGGTCCTGATTTCAAAGGCTCGCTTCGCGGCGGCAGGAAGACCTTGTTCCGGCTCGGCACCGCGGGGCAGGGGGTCTGCCGTCTCTCCGTGACCGAGGCGCCGATCGACGCGTTGAGTCTGGCCGCGATCGAGCAGCTTCGGCGGGACACGCTCTACCTAGCAACCGGCGGCGGCATGGGCCCAGGAACGGTGAAGGCCCTTGAAGCGGAACTGCACGCGATCGCCGCAGTCCCGAATGCCCTGCTCGCCAGCGGGACGGACGCGAACAAGGCCGGGGAAGCCTATGCAGACCAGCACGCGGCTCTCGCCGCCGCGGCTGGCGTGCCGTTCGTGCGCCTGCGCCCGCCCGAAGGCGCAGACTGGAACGACGTCCTCCAAAGGGAAGGAGCATGAAGCCAAAACGCGCCTGGGTGCTGCTCAAGTCGGGCCGTCGGCTCGACCTGCTGGACCCGCATCCCCACGCCTGGACTGACGAGGATTTGGCGACCGGACTGTCGCGCACCTATCGCTGGGGCGGGCATTCACGCTGGGAGCTGCCGCTGTCCGTTGCCCAACACAGCCTCACCGTGCTGCATATCCGCCTCACGCAGGCCGGACGCCCTTTGTCACCAGCAGAGCAGCTTCGCGAGCTGGCGCATGATATGGACGAGGGCTTACTCGGTTACGACGCGATCACTCCGCTCAAGCCGCAGCTCGGTGAAGGCTACCAGTGTGTAGTCAGGCGACTTCGCCACGCCATCAACAGCCGCTACGACCTGCCATCCTGGGATCGGCAGAGCTCCGAGGCACACAAGCAGGCTGATCGGCTCGCGGCAGCAAGCGAGGCTCGTCACGTAATTGGATGGTCGGCGGCCGACATCCGCTTTAGCCTCGGGATCGCCATCGACCCTTTGCCGGATGACCCTGTCCCCACGCCGCCGGGCTTGCGTCCATGGGAACCGTGGCCATCGAGGCTGGCCGCTCGCATGTTCCTCGAGCGGCTCTACGCCCTTCAACGGGATGTTGGGGACCTGGCGGAAGGCAGTGCCATCATCGCGCTCGATCCCGGCTGCCCGCCTGTCGCGACCCGCCATCAGCCGGCGGATCGGCCGATCTTTGTCGTGGTCGAGAGCGGCGACGGTCAGCAGGTGATCGAGGGGCAGGTGGTGAAAGGGGTCCGGGATGAAGACGGCGCCTGGGACTTCGACGGCGTGTTCACGGTCCAAACCGAAGAAGGCGAACTGATCAAGGTCAATGGCTGGTGCTGCCTGACGGAGATCCAGTGATGGAGGGACCAACGCGCTGCTGGATGACCGGATCCGCAGCGTCGCACAACGGTCATCCAGAGCGACCCCTTGCTGGTGTCGCCGGCCCTAAAAAGAGCAAGAAGCTTACCAGGGAGGTCGCATAGAGAGCAGCAGGTAGCAGGTAGCGTTGCTGCCACTGTCGCGTCGTCCGCGGCAAGGGTCCGACGCGCGACACCCTGGTCGCAAGCGCCCCGGGTGAGTTTCGCCCGTCGGCCCGGCTTCGCCGGCTGCGCCCCTGCCGCACCCGTCGCGCAGTGCCCGCTTGGATGGGTCTTCGAGGAGAAGACTCAGACGGGAGAGCGGCGAATGCAAACAATTCTGACGTGTTTGAAGCTGGCAACGGGAGGCGTCTTGCTCGCGCTCATCACGCTGGGCTTGGTCATGGCTCCGGGGTTCCTGTCCGACCGGGACAGCACCGTCCCGCAAGGCGCAAGCCGGGAGGCGCGGCGATGAACGCCAGCACGACGCCGACAAGTCCGGACTTCGACGCCTACGACGCGAGGTGCAAGACGATGGCGGCGCTCGCGGCGCAGGTCCTGCCCGACAACAAGACGGTGCTGTTCGACGCCCTGGCGGCCGCAGGCATCCACACCGTCGTCGTTATCTTCGATGGTTGCGGCGACTCGGGACAGATTGAATCCATCGACGCGTTCGATGCCGACAACAAGACGGTCGAGCTGCCAGCAGGCAAGATTTGCTTCAAGGTGGTCGTGTTCGACGGTCCGGCCATCGTTCCCGAACAGCATGACACCCGCAATATCATCGACGCGATGACGTTCGACTTCCTCGAGCAAAGTCACGATGGGTGGGAGAACGCAGACGGCGCCTTCGGCGAGTTCACCTTCAACGTCGCCGACCGGACGATCACACTCGACTACAACGAGCGATATACCGAGTCCACCAATCATCAGCACGAGTTCTAGGAGAGAGGACGATGGCGCACAGCTATCATCACGCGGTCTCCTCCGCGCGAAAGTGGGGCGGCCAGCCAGCTGATTATCAGTCCATCCACGACTGGATCGACAGGTCGAAGCTCATTCTAGCCGACTTCCGGCACCGTGCACTCCGCCACCACGCCGAGGGGTGCTTCGCGGCCGAAGCCCTGTTCGGGGTGGCGATCACCAACAGCGCCGGCCGGCTTTTGCCGGTGCGCCTGATCGCCGAGCAGCACATCGTAGAGGACCTCGGCCGCATCCCGTCCTTCGCGGACTGGGTGCGCTGCATCAAGCCCGAGCCGTGGATGGGTCGCGTCGGGCGCCTGGAGACCGATGAACCGGGTATGGCGGCCGTGACGGCCCCTCGAGCAACAGATTCGAGGGAGCGAAGCGTGATCGGGCGCTGCTGGCGGCCACCCTGCACAGCCTCCGTCTGGCTGGCGGAACAGCCCGGCCGAATCGTGATCGACGCCTGGCCCAGCTTTGCGGGGGACGACCCAGATCCCGGCCCATGCCCAGCTCTGACTCCAACCGAGACCCGCCTGGAGCGGGTCTTTGCACATCTGGAGACCACCGATGGCTGATTACTTCACCCAGTTCTCGTGCATCTTCGACGTCGGCACCGCCGAGAATGCCACCCGAGCCCACCAGATCCACGACGATCTGGCCGAGCAACTCGAAGAACACGAGAACGCAAGCATCGGCTTCGACATGGACTACGATCGCGACCCGAAGACTGGGGCGTTGTGGATCTACAGCGACGACGGCGACGGTGACCCGGAGCACGTCATGACCTTCGTGAAACTCTGCGCCGAGGCGTTCAACCTGCAAGGCAGATGGGGGTTTGTCTGGAGCCAGACCTGCTCCAGGCCGCGCCTCGACGGGTTCGGTGGCGGCGCCCAGGTCATCGACCTCAGCCGACGCGAAAGCTTGGAGTGGGTCGATTGCCAGCACTGGGTGGCGGAAAGGACAGCCCCGGATGCCGCTGACAGCACGCCTGGCATCCTCGACGTCGCGGCAGGGCAGGGAGGCCCATCGTGATCCGCCGCTTCCTCGACGTGTCCAGCGAACATCTCTCGCCCGACACCTGGACCTGGTTGGACGCACAGTTTGCCGACGATAAGCTGCGTGACCCGCACAATCTGATCGCGGCGCAGTTGGCCGGCGGCCGCATCCGATACGGCTGGTTCGTCTATGCGCCGGAGGACTCCGCCACCGACATGCCCGAGGACCTCGCTCGTGTGCTGGCCGAAGCGCGCCGGCAGCGCGCCGAATACGTCCTGCTCGACTGCGACGCGGTGCCGAACCAGGACCTGCCGGTCCTGCATCCAGACTTCGCCGACAGAACCTGACGCCGACTGCGGTCGGTCATTCACATCCAATCCCAAATAGCTCGGCCTGCGTTGATGGGCTGAGCAGGAGCATGCACACCATGATGAGCGACACCCGACTGTTCCGGCGCACCGACCCGGACTTTCCTGTTACCAAGGCTGCACAGCATCGCCTGATCGATGCTGGCCGCGTCGAGGGCGAAGGACCCCTGCGCTTGCCCACGGGCGCCGGCGCCAGTGCATCGGGCCAAGCCCGTCCGTCATCCTCGCTGCCGAGCACGACCTTGCCTGTTCCCGATGGCCCATCCATCCCGCTTGGCGAGACGGACCAGGGCACGCTGCACCTCGACCTCAACCGGCTCCTGGCCGGACGGTGCTTGATCCAGGGCTCCTCCGGCGCCGGCAAGAGCGCCACGGTGCGTCATTTGGTCGAGGAAGCCCACGATTACACCACCACCATGATCGTCGATCCCGAGGGCGAGTTCGGCAACCTTGCCGCACACATCGGCGCCGCGACGATCCGGGCCAGCGAGATCGCTGGCGACGGCCTGACCGCTGCCGCATTGCGTGCACGCCACCATCGCCTGCCGCTTCACCTCGACCTGACCGACTTGGAGCCCGATGTCCGCATCCAGAAGGCGGCGGCCTTCTTCGCTGGGCTGCTGGCGTCGCCCAAGGAAGATTGGGCGCACACCGTGCTGGTCGCGATCGACGAGGCGCACCTGCTGGCGCCGCACATGGCGGCTTCAGCGCGGGATGCCGAAACCCGCCGCCTCGGCGTTGCAACCCTGACCGACCTGTGCGCCAGGGGGCGCAAGCGCGGCATCAGCCCGGTGATCGCGACCCAGCGCCTCGCCAAGCTTGCCGCCAGCGTGGTGAGCGAGCTGCACAACTTCCTGCTCGGCCTCAACATCTTCGACCGCGACGTCGCGCGCGCCGCCGACCTGCTCGGGTTCGGTACGGACAAGGCGGCGAAGCTGCGCGATCTGCGGCCCGGCGAATTCTTCGCACTCGGACCGGCCCTGTGTTCCCGCCCGGCACTGGTCCGCATCGCGCCGACGATCACGACGCATACAGGGGCCACGCCCGACCTGGTCACGTCGGCCGACGTGACACCCGACGAGGCGCGTTCGTTGCTGGACCTGGATAGCTTGCGCGAAGCTGGTCGCCTGCCAGCGCCGTCCGTCGCTGGCCGGGAAGGGGCACGCGCACTCGACACCTTCCTGTTGGACCAGCATGCCGCAGCCGCGGCGCGGGTGGTGGCTGCCTTGCGCGTGATCAGCCCGAATTCGGCCACGGCGGCGGACCTAGCGCGGCATCTCGGCATGGAACCCGAGGCGATCCACGGCGCGCTCGATCTGCTCGCCTCGACGGGCGCCGTCGACACCATGCCGCGCGGCGATTCGCGGATTGCTCGCTTGTCGGCCCGCGTCAGGCTGCGTGGCGCCGACGCGAACGTGGTGGGGCTGGCATGACATACGTCCTGCCTTTCGACCTGGTCGAGCTGGTCCCAGGCCCGGCCATGGGCCCCGTCGTCCCGACATCGCCCTTGCGGGAGATCCCTTTCCGCAGGGACGCCTGGTTGCCCGAGGAAATCGCATCGTTGCGGGCTGGCTTCACCGCCGACGTCGACCTGCAAGCGATCGCAGACGAGCTGGGGCGCACCCTCGCTGCGGTTCGCACCAAAATTGGTGAACTCGGCCTGCGGCGGAATAGCAGCCGACCATGGAGCGAGATGGAGGACAGCTTCCTTGCCCAAAATTACGGCCTGATCGCCACCAGCGGAATCGCTTGCGACTTCGGCCGGGCGCCCGCTGCCATCTACGCCCGCGCCGGCTTGTTGAAGCTGACCGAAGGGAACCCGCCACCCTACACGGAATGGGAGATCGCACAGCTCCGCGCCGGCTACGAGCAAGGCGTTCCAGTCAGCCAACTCGGGGTGCTGATCGGCCGACCCGTCACCGGCATCGCCTCGCTGGCATCGAAACTCGGGATTGCTCACGCCAATAGTCCGCACGACTGGTCCGCAGAGGAGCAGCAACGGGCCTTGGTCCTTGCCGAGGCCGGGCACCGCTATCGCCATATCGCGGCCGAGCTGCTCGCCGAGGGCTTTCCCGAGCGCCAGCACAATGCCGTCGGCCGCGTGCTGCGCAAGCTGGGCTACGGCCGCGGATGGGGCCGAACCTGGCTACCGGAGGAGGACGACCTGCTCCGGTGCGCCTATGCCACGGGAGCCAAGCTGACGCCGCTTCGCGAGCGGTTAGGCCGTACGCCGAATTCCATCCGCTACCGCGCGGGAGAACTCGGCCTGCAGGGCACCCATGCGCGACCGAATGGTTGGCGCACCGAACCGAGTTGGACGGACGAGGAGATTGCTGTCCTGCGGCGTGACTACGGCAAGGTGTCCACCCATGCGCTCGCCGCGGCGCTCGGCCGCAAGAAGGGCGGTGTCTACAACAAGGCATTCTCGCTTGGCTTGGTCCATGGCTGGATGCGGGCATTCAGCGAAGAGGAGGAGCGGGCCATTCGGATTGCCCGCGCCGGGAGCATCTCGCTGCCCGATCTTGGCCAGGCGCTGGGCCGCGACCCTGCCGTCGTCAGCAAGCACGCCACCCGGATGGGTATCCCATTCGCGACCCGGCCGCACAAAGCCCCTCGGGGTCCACGCCGCCACCGGAGACCGCTCGACCTGGCGGCCATCCTCGCCCTCGATGTGCCTCTCACCTCGGGGCAAGTCGAAGAATTGCCGAAGCCCAGCCGGTTGCCGACGACGTTGACAGACGACCCCGCGCCCGCCCTGACGCGCGTCACCTTGCCAGGCGTGCTGCCGATGAAAGCGGATATGCTTGCGGCCATGCAGACGGCTGGCTTGCTCGTCCTCGTGGCGCAGTCCGCCGGGGTCATCCTGCTCGCACCCCGGGTAACCTGACGCGCCCTGACGCTGCCTACTGTTCCACACACCAGAGTGTCAAATCGCTTCCAAAGCTGTCCCCCATTTCGCGCCCAAATGTGACC
>CAXSEG010000067.1:0-16260 GCA_964235545.1 uncultured Acetobacteraceae bacterium | reverse complement strand
CGCTGGACATGGACGAGATCATGGATGCCGCGACCGACGGCAACTACAAGCTGAACGTCGGCTTCCAGTACCCCGGCCGTGCTGGCTACACCGATGCCGGCAAAGACACCTACAACCAGCATGATCCGGCGAAGGCCAAGGCGCTGCTGGCGCAGGCCGGCTACAAGGGCGAGCCGGTGACGATCCTGACCAACAAGGACTACACGTCGATGTACAACGCTGCCGTGGTGCAGGCGGAGCAGATGAAGGCGGCCGGCATCAACGCGCAGATCCAGGTGGTGGACTGGCCGACCTCGATCTCGATGTTCCTGCGCGGTGATACCGGCTGGAACTACTTCCACACCGGCTGGGGCACGCAGCCGGCGCTCGGCGCCCTGTCCGTGATGGCGTTCTTCGCGCCGCCGAACGCCACCTATCGCCCGGCGGCGGGCAAGGACGATCCGGACGTGGTGAAGCTGTGGAACGACATGAACAGCCTGCCCACTGCCGAGGCGCGGCAGGACGCATTCGTCAAGCTGCAGGCCCTGGTGCTCGACCGCGGTTACGCCGTCCCGTTCGGCAGCCTGACCAAGGTGCAGGCGGTGCGCGCCACCGTGAAGGGCTTCGTGCCGTTCCGCATCCCGCGCTTCTCCAACGTGTGGCTCGAGCCGTAGGCCGTTGCTCGGCGTCATCGCGTCCCGCCTGGCGGGCGCCGTCCCGACCCTGCTGCTGGTCAGCCTGATCACCTTCGCCATCCTGCACCTGATCCCGGGCGACCCGGCGGTGGTGATGGCGGGGCTGTCCGCGACGCCGCAGGAGGTGGCGCAAATCCGCGCCGACCTGGGGCTGGACCAGCCGCTGTGGGGCCAGTTGCTGCACTGGTACGGCGGGCTGCTGCACGGCAATCTCGGCCGCTCGCTGCTGCTGGGGCAGGACGTGCTGCAGGCGATCGGGCAGCGGCTGCCGGTGACGCTGTCGCTCTCGGCCTACGGGCTGGTGCTCACGCTGCTGATCGGCCTGGCCGGCGG
Source organism: uncultured Acetobacteraceae bacterium (assembly GCA_964235545.1). Lineage (GTDB taxonomy): Bacteria > Pseudomonadota > Alphaproteobacteria > Acetobacterales > Acetobacteraceae > LMUY01. The sequence continues at coordinate 15,253 of CAXSEG010000067.1, read as the reverse complement.
CGTGGTGGCGGCGCTGCGGCAGAACACGGTGGTGGACCAGGCGGCGATGGTGGGGGCGATGCTGGGGATCTCCATGCCGTCCTTCTTCATCGCACCGCTGATGGTGCTGCTGTTCGCCGTGCGCCTTGGCTGGCTGCCCAGCGGCGGCTACGTGCCGTTCACCGACGACCCTTGGGGCTGGCTGCGCGCCGCCACGCTGCCGGCGGTCTCGCTCGCGCTGTTGCAGGTGGGATTGCTGGCGCGGATCACCCGCTCGACGATGCTGGAGGTGTTGCGGCAGGATTACGTGCGGACGGCGCGGGCGAAAGGGCTGTCCGCCTGGAGCGTGGTGGGCAAGCACGCGCTGGCCAACGCGCTGATCCCGATCACGACGGTGGTGGGCATCACGGTTAGCCTACTGGTGTCGGGCTCCGTGGTGATCGAGACGATCTTCTCGGTGCCGGGCATCGGCCAGCTGCTGACGCAGGCGGTGCTGAACCGCGACTACCCGCTCGTGCAAGGCGGGCTGCTGGTGCTGACGACGCTGCTGGTGCTGGTGAATATCGGGGTGGACGTGCTTTACGCCGCGCTCGATCCAAGGGTGCGGCTCGGTGGGTGAGGTGGCCGCCCCGCTCCCGCTTGCAGCGGCGGATGAGGACGACGCCCCGTCCCGCCCCTGGCGCGACACCGCCATCCGCCTGCTGCACCATAGGCTGTTCCTCACCGGGCTCGCTCTGTTCGGCGTCGTGCTGGCCGCCGGCCTTGCCGCCCCCTGGGCCGCCGGCGTGGACCCGGCGAAGATCGCCATGCGCGCCCGGTTCCGACCGCCCTCGCTGGAGCATTGGTTCGGCACCGACAACCTCGGCCGCTCGCTGTGGTCCCGCACGTTGTGGGGGGCGCAGCTGTCGATGATCATCGGCATCTCGGTGGTGGCGATCAACGCCGTGTTCGGCACCGTCATCGGGGCGCTGGCCGGCTACGTGCGCTGGCTGGACAAGGCGATCATGGGCTTCAACGACGCCATGATGGCCTTCCCCGCCGTGCTGCTGGCCATCGGCATCACGGCGGCGCTTGGGGCCTCGGTGCTGAACGTGATCATCGCGCTGTCCATCGTCTATATTCCGCGCACCGCCCGCATCGTGCGCGCCAGCGTAATCGTGCTGCGGGAGATGGAGTTCGTGCAGGCGGCGGTGGCGGCCGGCGCCGGGCATTGGCGCATCCTCACGCGGCACATCATGCCCAACGCCGTGGCCCCGCTGGTGGTGCAGCTCTCGTTCCTGTTCGCCTATGCCGTGCTGACCGAAAGCACGCTCTCCTTCCTTGGCCTCGGCGCCGTGCCGCCCACGCCGACCTGGGGCAACATCATGGCCGACGGCCGCCAGTATCTCACGGACGCACCGTGGATCATCACCATCCCCGGCGTGGCACTCATGCTGACGGTGCTCGGCCTCAACCTGCTGGGGGACGGGCTGCGGGACGTACTGGACCCGCGGCTGCGGATCCAGCCATGAGCCTGCTGGCGGTGGAGGACCTTACCGTCGCGTTCGCCACCGGGCGCGGGCCGGTAAACGCGATCGAGGGGGTGAGCCTCGCGGTGGCGCCGGGCGAGATCCTCGGCATCGTGGGCGAGAGCGGCAGCGGCAAAAGTGTCACCGCGCTGGCCATCATGGGCCTGCTGCCCCGCCCGCCGGCGCGCGTGATGGCCGGACGGATCACCTTCGAGGGCACGGCACTCTTAGGCCTGTCCGAACGCGGGCTGCGGCGCGTCCGTGGCCCGGGCATCGGCATGGTGTTCCAGGAGCCGATGTCCTCGCTCAACCCCGTTTTCACCATCGGCGACCAGATCGGCGAGACGCTGCGCACGCACGAGCGACTGGGCCCGGCCGCCCGCCGCGCCCGCACGGTGGCGCTGCTGGACCGGGTTGGCATCCCCTCGGCGGCCCGGCGCCTGGAGGATTATCCGCACCAGATGAGCGGCGGGCAGCGGCAGCGCGTGATGATCGCCATCGCCCTGGCCTGCAACCCGCGTTTGCTGATCGCGGACGAGCCGACCACCGCGCTGGACGTCACGATCCAGGCGCAGATTCTAGACCTGTTGCTGGAGCTGCGGGCGGAGCGCGGCATGGCCGTCATGCTGATCACTCACAATATGGGCGTTGTGGCGGAGACGGCGGACCGCGTGCTGGTGATGTACTCCGGCCGCATCGTGGAAGCGTCCCCGGCCGCCGCCCTGTTCGACCACCCGGCGCATCCTTACACGTCCGGCTTGCTGGCCTGCGTGCCGTCGCTGGAGATGGACCTTCACCGGCTGCCGGCCATCCCGGGCTCCCTGCCCGACCCGGCCCGCCGCCCGCCCGGGTGCCGGTTTGCACCGCGCTGTCCGCTGCACATCGACGCGTGCGACGCCGCGGTCCCGGCGATGCTGGCGGTGGGTGGGGGTCACGAGGCGGCGTGCATCCGGGTGGCGGAGTTGGCGGCGTGAGTGGTTTTGCTCGATATGAGAGACCGTCATGCCAGGACTTGATCCTGGCATCCACGGTGTTGGGCAAGTGACGTCGACCGGCGATCTGTCCGTGGCCCTCACGCCCTGGTGGGGCCGGTGTGTGCGGGACGCCGTGGATGCCAGGATCAAGTCCTGGCATGACGGTAGCCAATGACCGCGCTCGTCGAGACCCGCGCGCTCTCGCGCCACTACTCGGTCCGCACCGGCGGGCTGTTCCGCCGGCAGACCACCGCGTTGCGGGCGGTGGACGAGGTGAGCCTGCGCATCGAGCCGGGCGAAACCCTTGGGCTGGTGGGCGAGTCGGGCTGCGGCAAGTCCACGCTGGGGCGCATGCTGGTCCGGCTCAATCCGCCGACCGCGGGGCAGTTGCTGTTCAACGGCAGCGACGTCACCACCGTGCGGGGCTCCCAACTGCTGGCGCTGCGGCGGGCGATGCAGATCGTGTTCCAGGACCCGTTCGGCTCGCTCAACCCGCGCATGAGCGTGGGCAGCATCGTGATGGAGCCGCTGCTGATCCACGGCGCCCGGGTGGATGCGGCGAGCCGGGCGCTGGTGGCGGCGACGCTGGAGCAGGTGGGGCTGCCCGCCCGCGCGGCCCGGCGCTTCCCGCACGAATTCAGCGGCGGGCAGCGGCAGCGGGTCGGCATCGCGCGCGCGCTGATCCTGCGCCCCCGCTTCGTGGTGCTGGACGAGCCGGTGTCGGCGCTGGATGTGTCGGTGCAGGCCGGGATCGTGAACCTGCTACAGGACCTGCAGGCTGAATTAGGGCTCACCTACCTGTTCATCGCCCACGATTTGGCGGTGGTGAAGCACATCTCGGACCGGGTCGCGGTCATGTATCTCGGGCGCATCGTGGAGGTGGCGGACAAGCGGGCGATCTACGCCAGCGCACTGCACCCCTACACCGAGGCGCTGATTGCCGCTGCCCCCGCGACGCGGCCGGGCCGGGTGCGACCGCCCCGGGCGCCCGGGGACGTGCCCTCGGCCCTGGCAATGCCGGCCGGGTGCCGGTTCCATCCGCGCTGCCGCCACGTGATGGCGGTCTGCCGCACGGTGGAACCGGTCCTGGTGGAGGTGCAGCCGGGCCACGCCGTCGCGTGCCACCTGGCCTCGCCGCCTGACCTGGGGGCAGGCTGACGGTTACTTTGCTAGGAACGCGTCCAACGCTCCCGTTTGCTGCTTCGCCCCGGCATGATCCTGCGCCAGTTGCTGATACAGCGCAGCGATCCCGGTGTAGATTTCTCGCGTCGCGGCATCTTCGCCGCCGAACGCCGCGATCTCCTGCATCTCGGCCACCCAGCGATACGCTTTCGGGTACATGTCCGGAACCTGGCGCTTGAACCATTTCAGCAGCTCGGGCTGGCTCGCGGCCAGCTCGGCGGCGAGCGACGGCGCCGCCCCGAACCGCGTTGCGGCCAGCATCATCGCGGCGGCGAGCCCGGTCAGCCCCTTGGTGATCCCGGCATAGCTCATCTTCAGCCCGGACGCGGCCCCCACCGGCGCCGCCAGGTCGTTGACCCGCAGGCCGTGCTGCGCCAGCACGCCCAGCGCCGGCGCGTCCGGCCCGGCGGTGTAGAAAAGCGGCCCCGGGGTGCCCGGCTTCGGCGGGCCGCCGATGATCCCCGCGTCCACGAAGCGCGCCCCGGTGGCACCCACCACGGCCGCGATCTGCGCCACCGTCTGCGGGCTGACGGCGTTGCAGTCGGCGTAGACCGGCTTGCGCTCCGCCGCCAGCAGCACCGGTGCCAACGATCGGGCGAGCGCCATCGCGTCACCCGGCGGCACGATCGACAGCACGATGTCCGCCCCGGCGACGGCGTCCCGGTCCATGCCGCACATCCCCGCCGCCTCCGCCCGCGCCACGCTTGCCTTGCTGCGCCCCTCCAGCACAGTGCGGACTTCCACGCCGTGCTCAACCAGGCGCGCGCCCACGGCCGCCCCCATGGCACCCGGCGCGATCACGGCGATGATGGGCATTGGACGCCTCCCCTTGCGGTGTCCGGCACTCTGGCAAGCCGGGCCGTTGCCGGCAAACCCGCCGGTTGCGCGGGCGTTTGCGCTCGTGTCCATTCCACCAACAGCAACGGAGCCTCGCCATGCCGCATGATGGGCACGAGCACCACGACGTCCCCGAGGATGGATGGAAGACCACCGGTGTGTGCGTCATCCCCGGCGGCCAGCTGGACGCGAACACCGCGCAGACGCCGGGCATGCATCGGGAGGCCGCGATCAACCTGGCCCGTGTCGGCGCGCAGAAAATCTGGGCCGGCACCGTCCGCATCCACGCCAACGCCAAGACCGGCGCCCACCACCACGGCGCGCTGGAGAGCGTAATCTACGTCGTCCGCGGACAAGCCCGCATGCGCTGGGGGGAGCGGCTCGAATTCACCGCCGAGGCTGGGCCGGGCGATTTCATCTACATCCCGCCCTACGTCCCGCATCAGGAGATCAACGCCTCCACCGACGAGACGCTGGAATGCGTGCTCGTCCGCTCGGACAACGAGGCGGTGGTGGTGAACCTCGACATCGAGCCGGCGGAGAAGCCGGAGGACGTTCCCTGGGTGGACCCGATCCACAAGCACCCGGCCGCGTGATACCAAAGCCGACAGGAGCCTGCCTCGCCCGAAGGTCACACCGTCCACCGCCTTGCCGACGCGTTCACCGCGCAGTTCACCGGCCACGCCGTCCGCGCCAGCAGCCCGCAGGGCCGCTTCGCCGAGGGGGCGGCTACGCTGGACGGCCTGACGCTGGAGGCGGCCGAGGCCTGGGGCAAGCAGATGGTGCTGCAGTTCGCCGGGCCGGTGTGGCTGCGCGTGCATCTCGGCCTGTATGGCATGTGGCGGTTCAGCGGCCCGGGGCTGCAAGGCATCGGGCGCCGCGGCCGCAGGGCGGAACTGGACGAGGACGGCGCGCCTGCCCCGCGCGGCGCCGTACGGCTGCGTCTGGCCACCGCCACCCACACCGCCGACCTCAGCGGGCCGACAGCGTGCGAGTTGCTGTCCGGCGCGGAGAAAGCGGCGGCGATGGCCCGGCTCGGCCCCGATCCGCTACGGCCGAGCGCGCGCCCGGCCAAGGCCTGGACGAAGATCCATGCTTCGCGGACGTCGATCGGGCAGCTGCTGATGAACCAGGACGTGGTGGCCGGCATCGGCAACATCTACCGCGCCGAATTGCTGTTCCGGGCGGGGATCGATCCGCACCGGCCGGGTCGCGACCTGACGAAGCTGCAATGGGACGCGCTGTGGCGGGACGCCCGCACCCTGCTGCGGGACGGCGTGCGGGATGGTGCGATCATCACCACTCGCCCGGAACACCGGGTGCCCGGCAAGCCGGTGCTGGGACGCCGCATGCGAAAAGACAGCCGTAGCTACGTGGCGCATCGCGCCGGCGAGCCCTGCCGGGTTTGCGGCAACCCCGTGCAGACGGAGGCGATGGCCGGGCGCAAGCTGTATTGGTGCCCGGTCTGCCAAACCGGTTGATCCCGCAACCATTGCGCGCCATTTGAAGCCATCATGAAGGATCCCTACGAAACCCTCGGTGTGGCCAAGGATGCCTCGGCGGACGACATCCGCAAGGCGTACCGCAAGCTCGCCAAGAAATACCATCCCGACCTCAACCCGGGGAACAAGGCCGCGGAGGCCACCTTCAAGGATATCGGGGCCGCCAATGACCTGCTGTCCGACGCGGAGAAGCGGGCGCGATTCGACCGCGGCGAGATCGATGCCGCTGGGGACCCGCGGCAGGAGCGGCCGAGCTACCGCTCCTACGCCGACACTGGATACGCTGGCGGCGGCGCGCGGTATGGTGGCGGCGAGACGGAGGCCGGGTTCGGCGACATTTTCTCCGACCTGTTCGCACAGAGCCAGCAGAGGAGCACCCGTCCGATGCGGGGACGGGACAACAGCTACAGCCTCGCCGTGGATTTCGTGGACGCGATAAAGGGCGCGCAGCAACGCCTTACGCTGCCGGACGGGCGCACGCTGGACGTGCGGGTGCCGCCGGGCATGGAGGACGGGCAGACGCTGCGGCTACGCGGCCAGGGCGGCGAGGGAGCCAATGGCGGCCCGGCGGGCGATGCGTTGATCACGGTGAAGGTGTCCCCGCATGCGGTGTTCCGGCGCGAAGGGGACGACATCCACGTCGACCTGCCGGTCACCGTGAAGGAAGCCGTGCTGGGCGGCCGCGTGACGGTGCCGACGGTCACGGGCTCGGTCGCGATGACGGTGCCGCGCCGCTCCGATGCCGGCACGGTGCTGCGCCTGCGCGGCCGCGGCGTGCCCGCGCGGGGTGCCGCCGCCGCCGGTGACCAACTGGTGACGCTGCGGATCGTGTTGCCGGACGTGGACGACGCGCTGGAGGCGTTCCTGCGCGGCTGGACGCCGGAGGCCGAGGTGGATCCACGCCAAGGCTTGACAGAGAAGGCATGACGGAGGGGGCATGATCACCATCGAGATGCTGCCGCAACGTGTGCCGGGCCTGATGCTCGCCGACGTGGCGCGCTGGGTGGAACTGGCTTGGGTCTGCCCGGATGGCCAGCCGGGGGCTTGGATGTTCCGCGAGATCGACGTCGCCCGGGTGCGACTGATCGTCGAGTTGCGCGACGAGTTGAGCCTGAACGAGGACGCGTTGCCGACGGTGCTGTCGCTGATGGACCAGCTCTACGAGGCGCGCCGCCACATGCGCGCGCTGCGTCACGCGCTGGATGCCGCCTCGCCCGAGGTGCGGGAGGCGGTGCTGCGCGAAATTCCCGGCCGGTGAGAGCAGGGCCGCGGCTGACGGAACGGGCCGAAGCGGAATTGGCAGCCCGGCGCGAGCGGGAGGCCGCGGCGCTGCGGGCTAACTTGCGGCGGCGGAAGGAGCAGCAGCGAGCGTTTCCGGCGCAGGGCGGAGACGGTTCCGAAAAGCTCGAGACGGGGGACCAGCAGGGAAGCTGAATTCGCGTCTATTGTCGTAGGAAACAAGGCACCTTCATGCGAGGCCTTGAGTGCCTGGTATCCACAGCGTTGACCTCGTGACGTTGATCCACGACGTGTCAGCATCGCGCACTATGGTCAGGCCGGTGCGCGCGGGACGCCGTGGATACCAGGGTCAAGCCCTGGCATGACGAACGTCCATGATGACGGTCGCTGATGGCCGCCTTGCCGGCCACCCGATTTCGTTTCCAATCCGGCGAAACGTGACGTTGGGATGCCCAGCTGGACGGTTAGGCGTTGTACACTTTGCGTGCGCACGCGCCACGCGCACGGGACGCGTTGTCCGGCACGTCAGCACCGGTGCTGGCGGCCAAGCCGGCCTGCTCCGTGAAGATGCGTCCAGCCACGGTGATCGTCACGGCGGGGTTCCGGGATGCGCGGCGGGCCGACGCGATGGTGCGCTTCATCGCATCCAGCTGATCCTCCCGCCGGAACGCCGCGCTGAACGACAGGTCGAGCACGTCGAACCAAGTCTTGGCCAGCAGGGTCCCGAGCTTGGCGTCGCTGGCCGGGGCCGCGCACCGCACGCCCCACCCCGCGCAGCGCAGTGCCTGCGCCGACAGGGCGGCATGCAGCCCGTGGGGCTCACCCGGATGCGGCGCCACAAGGGCCGTTCCGGCGCGTGCGTCCGGCAGCATCGCCGCCGGACCGTCCTGTTCGAGCCGCCGGACCACCATCTGCAGCGAGTACAACGCGAGCGTCACGTCGAACTCGCTGCACGCGTCCTGCGTCCACCTGTCACCGAGGTGCCGGGCGGCCGCCTCGAACGGCCCGGATGGCAAAGGATTATACGGGCCCAAAGACCCTGGCCGCGGCCGAACCAGGGCCATCGCGGCGTCGGTGTCCCCGGTCAGGAGGCTATCGGCTAGTCCGCTCACACGCTGGTCCGACCAAGCCGGGTGAGCGGCAAGCTTCGCCACGCGATGCCGGGCGACGAGCCGCGGGACCACGGCGATGCAAACGACCGTCTCGATCATCGCGGGCACGCCATCGCCGCCCTGGGGGGCAAGCGGCTCCACGACTGCCGCGGTGGTTGCGGAACGGCTGAGCAACGTACCGACAGTCTCGATCGATGCCTCGATCACCTCCGCCGTCAAAGGGGCAGGCACCGCCTCCGGCAGCGCTAACGGCATGTCTCACCCTGGCGAAATCCGCCGCCGGGTTCGCTGCCGGGCGCTTCGGGTCGGGCAAGACGCGCATCGCTCTCGATAGCATGCATGGCGTGTGACAGGCTCCCGTCGGCCCCTCCAGCCATTGGAGGAGGCAGCAGTCGTAGAGCACCAGGCCGGGAGTTTTTGCCCCGCCGCACCGGCTCCCTCTCAGCCATCCAATCCAAGGAGCCGACGTTGAGCTATGGTTTCTCACGCTCGCGATTACGTCAACAACATTCGATGCCATGGTGCGAATGGACGCCGCGCCCGCCCTACGAGGCTGTTCCGCCCGGCGCGGATGGGTCAAGGTCGGGGAAGCCGATCTCGGGGGAACGACCGCGTGAAGACAATCCTGGTCATCGGCATCGGCGCCGGAAACCCCGACCACATCACCATCCAGGCGATCGACGCGCTCAACCAGGTTGATGTGTTCTTCGTGCTGGACAAGGGGCCCGACAAGGACAAGCTGGCAGCGCTTCGCCGCGACATCTGCCAGCGCTTCATCAGGCATGACCGCTACCGCGTGGCCGAGGCGCCCAACCCGGAGCGGGACCGCGACCCGGCGGATTACCGCTCGGCGGTCGTGGACGCGAACCGTGAGAAGACCCTGGTGTTCGAGCGGCTGATCGCGGAGGAGATGAGGGACGGTGAATGCGGCGCCTTCCTCGTCTGGGGCGACCCCTCGCTGTATGACAGCACCATACGCATCCTGCAGGCGCTGGTGGACAGCGGACGGCATGGCATCGCCTTCGAGGTCATCCCCGGCATAACCAGCGTGCAGGCGCTCGCCGCCCGGCACAGGACCACGCTCAACCAGATCGGCCAGGCGTTCGAGGTGACCACCGGCCGCCGCCTCGCCGAGGGCTTCCCTGCCAGCCGGCGCAGCGTCGTGGTCATGCTTGACGCGAACGGCACCTTCAAGCAGTTCGCCGACCAGGACATCGACATCTTCTGGGGCGCCTATGTCGGCACGCCCGACGAGATCCTGGTCGCCGGCAAGCTGCGCGACGTCGCTGGCGACATCGATCGGATCAGGACCGAGGCCCGCGCCGCCAATGGCTGGATCATGGATAGCTACATCATGCATCGAGCAACGGGCGAGGAGGATGAGGGGTGATCCGGCTCGTGCGCGTGGGAAGGTTGCCAGCGCCGGCACCATGCGGGTAACCGGCGGCTCGGCCGCAACTTTGCCCGCACTCAAGGCTTAGGTGTGAGGCTTCCGCCGCTCGGAGTTCGCATGGCTGAAGTCGTGACCGCGCCGCCGGTCTTGCCCCAGTGGGACTTCATCGACGCTTTGGGTGACGGCGTCTACGGCGTGGACCGCGACGGCCGGTGCACGTTCGTGAATACGGCCGCGCTGCGGGTGCTCGGCTACTCCGTTCCGGGCGACCTTATTGGCCGCAACATGCACGCCACCATCCATCACACCCGGCCGGACGGGTCGGCCTTCCCGCAGGGCGATTGCCCGCTGCTGCATACCGCAACGAGCGGGCATCCCGTGCGGCTGCAGAACGAGATGCTGTGGCGACGCGACGGCACGCCGTTCTTCGCGGAATACTCCTCCTTCCCCGTCTTCACGCAAGGTGCCATCACAGGAAGCGTTATCACCTTCACCGACACGTCCGTGCGGCAGGACGCGCAGAAGCGGCTGGCCGTGCAATACGCGATCAGCCAGATCCTGGCGGGCGAAGGCGCCGACGAGGACATGCCCGCCCTCCTCCTGGAGGCCATCGGGGTAGGGCTCGCCTGGGACATCGGGTTGTTCTGGCGCCGGGAGGAGGTCAGCCCGGGCCGCGACGTCATGCGCTGCCTGGCGGAGTGGCGGTCGCGCAGCGCGGGGCCGTCGGAGGCCTTCGGGCAGGGCAGCCGGGGCACCCAGCTTGAGTTCGGCGCCGGGTTGCCGGGGCGGGTGTGGATCATGGAAACGCCCATCCACGTCGCGGACCTGTCGGAGGACACGCCCAGCCCGAGGCAGGCGGAGGCGGCACGGCGCGGCCTACACAGTGCCTTCGCGTTCCCCGTCATGGACGGCGGCACCGTCGCCGGTGCGGTCGAGTTCTACACGCGCAAGCGGATCGACGTCGATGATGCCCTGCTCGAGGCCGTCTCCACGCTGGGACACCATATCGGGCAGACGCTCGAGCGCCGCCGCGTGGCTGCCGCCCTTGGCGATAGCGAGCGGTTGAAGGCCGCGATTCTCGCCTCGTCGCCGGACAGCGTCATCACGATCGACCGCCGGGGCCGCATCCTGGAGTTCAACGCGACCGCGGAACTGGCCTTCGGCCGGCCAGCGGCGGACGTCCTGGGCAAGGATATGGCGGAGACGATCTTCCCCGCCGCCACGCACGGGTCCCACCGCCGGGCGTTCGCGCGGGCGGTTGCGGGTGATGCCACCGTGCTGGGCCAGCGCGTCGAATTGGAGGAGGCGATGCGGGCGGACGGCTCCGTGTTCCCGGTCGAATTCGCCCTGACACGGACCGCCCGGGGCGACCATCCGCTATTCACCACCTATCTGCGCGATATCACGGCGAAGCGGCTCGAGCAGGCCCGGCTGAGGGAGAGCGAGGCGCGGTTCCGGACCATCGCCAACGCCATTCCCCAGCTCGCCTGGATGACGGACGCGCGCGGCTCCGTCGTCTGGTACAATCAGCGGTGGTACGAGTTCACCGGGACCACCTTCGCCGACATGGCCGGGTGGGGCTGGAAATTCGTACACCACCCCGACCACCTCGATCGCGTGGTGCTGCGCCTGAAGGACGCGTTCTCGGTGGGTGGGTCCTGGGAAGACACCTTCCCGCTCCGCGCCGCAGATGGCAGCTACAGCTGGTTCCTCTCCCGCGCCATGCCGATCCGGGAGGACGCGGACGGCGCAACGGAGGCCCGGGTGATCGGTTGGTTCGGGACCAATACCGACATCACCGAGTTGCGGGAGCAGGGCCAGGCGCTCGAGGCGGCCCGGGACGATGCCGAGGCGGCGAACCAGGCAAAGAGCACGTTCATCGCCAACATGAGCCACGAGCTCCGGACGCCGCTCTCCGCGATCATCGGCTATGCCGAGATGCTGGTCGAAGAGGCCGGGGACGGCATCGAGCCGGCCGAGCTGACCCGCGACATCACCAAGATCGAGGGCAATGCCCGGCACCTGCTCGGCCTGATCAACGACGTCCTGGATCTGTCGAAGGTCGAGAGCGGCAAGATGGAGGCGTTCGTCGAGACATTTGACGTCGCCGCCATGGCCCGGGAGATCGCCTCGACCATCTTCAGCTTGTTGGAGAAGAACAGGAACCAGCTCGACCTGCGCCTGGGCGATGGCCTGGCCACCATGCACTCGGACATCACCCGCATCCGCCAGGTGTTGCTGAACCTGCTCAGCAACGCCACGAAGTTCACGGAGCAGGGGACGATCACGCTCTCGATCGACCGCAAGCCCGGGCCGCGCGGCGACTGGCTGCATTTCGCCGTGTCGGACACGGGCATCGGCATGACGCCGGACCAATTGGCCAAGCTGTTCCAGCGCTTCCACCAGGCGGACGCGTCGACCACCCGGCAGTTCGGCGGCACGGGGCTGGGCCTAGCCCTTACGAAGGCGTTCGTGGCGTTGCTGGGCGGCGAGGTGGACGTCACGAGCGTGCCGGGTCAGGGCAGCGTCTTCACCGTCTGCCTCCCGGCAGCCGCGCCCGGTACGACGGTGGCGCACGACCTGGACGTGGCGACGCTGCCCGGCGCCAGCCGCGACGTCGTGCTGGTGGTGGACGACGACCAATCGCAGCTGGACCTGATGGCGCGCTTCCTCGTGAAAGAGGGCTATGCCGCCCGCACCGCCATGGACGGCCCGACGGGCTTGGCCCTGGCCCGGAGCCTGCACCCGCGCGCGATCCTGCTGGATGTGACGATGCCGGGCATGGACGGATGGTCCGTGCTGAGCGCGTTAAAGGCCGACCCCGACGTAGCCGCGATCCCCGTGGTGATGGTCACCTTCCTCGCCGAGCGGGCGCTCGCCTCCTCGCTGGGCGCCGCGGATTATGTATTCAAACCCGTGGACTGGACCCGCCTGCGCCACGTGATGGAGCGGTTCCGCGACGCCGAGGGCGACGTGCTGGTTGTCGAGGACGACACGGACATGCGCCAACGCACCCGACAGGTGCTGGAGAAGCATGGCTGGACCGTAGCGGAGGCGTGCCATGGGCAGGAGGCGCTGGACAGCATCGCGCATGCTACGCCGCGAGTGATCCTGCTCGACCTGAACATGCCCATCATGGACGGGTTCGACTTCCTCCGCGAACTCCGTAGCCGGCCGGGTTGCGGGGCGATCCCCGTCGTCGTGCTCACGGCACTGGACCTCACGCCGGAGGACAGGCGCCGCCTGCGCGGTGCCAACCAGGTGCTGAACAAGGGGGATACGAGCCTGCAGGACCTGGCAGAGAAGCTGCGCGGCCTCGGCGCATGAGGCTGCGCCCGCCGGGCCGCGGTGGCCGGTCAGCCCTCCCCCTCCTCCTTGCGCAGCAATACGTCGTCGATCTGCTGCAGCAGCAGGTCGAAGGTGACCGGCTTCGGGTGGTAGTCGTCGCATCCCGCTTCGAGGGCACGGGCACGGTCGCCCGCCATGGCGTGGGCCGTCAGCGCGATCACGGGGACCATGTTGCCCCCCGTCCGCAGCGTCCGCGCCACCGTCCAGCCATCCATGACGGGGAGGTTCATATCCAGCAGGACGATGTCCGGAGCCGCCTCCGCCACCTGCTCCAAGGCTTGCTTGCCGTCATGGGCGAGGGCCACGTCGAAGCCGCGTCTGCGCAGCCGGCGGGACAGGAAATCCCAGAGTTCCTCGTGGTCTTCGACAAGCAGGATCTTCGTCACGGTCGGCCTCTCGGTTCGACCCCCGCCGTCGTGGGCCGGGGGCGGCGCTTCCCAGCCTCGGCCATGCCGGAGAGTGCCGCAAGGTGGACGGCATGAGCGAGACGCCGCCGCCCGATGCGGTGATCGGTGCGGCGCCCGGTGCCGGACGGTCCACGCTAGCCGCGCTGAACGCCGCGGCGATCGTGGTCGCGGCACTGTATTTCGGCCGCGAGTTGCTGATGCCGCTGGTGCTGGCATCGCTGCTCGCCTTCGTGCTGGCGCCCGCCTCGAACCTGCTCCGGCGGGTGCGATTGCCCCGGGTGGCCGCTGTCCTGGTCGTCGTGGCCCTCGCCTTCGCCGCAATCGGGGGCATCGGGACGGTGGTGGGCCGGCAGATCGCGGCCCTCGCGGGAAGCTTGCCGACGTATGAAACCACGGTCATGGCCAAGTGGCGGGCGCTGTCGACCGGCGGCGGGCTGATGCAGAAGCTGATTGCGTCGGTGGCGCCGCAAGCGGCCGGTGCGGCCGGTGGCGCATCCAGCGCGGACCCGGCGGCGGCACTGGGCCTCGGGAACACCTCCGCGATGAGCCTCGCGCGCACCGTGGCCGAGCCGTTGCTGGGCCCCTTGGGCACCGCAGGCGTGGTGCTGATCTTCACCCTGTTCATCCTGCTGTCGAGCGAGGATCTGCGTGACCGGTTCGTCCGGCTCGTGGGGCGGCGCGACCTGCACCGCACCATCCTCGCCATGAACGACGCGGCCAGCCGCCTGTCGCGCTTCTTCCTGTTCCAGTTGGCGCTCAACACGGGATTTGGCGTGTTGATTGGCGGCAGCCTGTGGTTCGCCGGGCTGCCGAACCCGGTACTCTGGGGCATCGTCGCCGCGCTGATGCGGTTCGTGCCGTTCATTGGCGTGTTCGTCGCCCTGGTGCCGCCGCTACTGCTCGCCGTCGCGGTCGTGCCCGGATGGACGCTCGCCATCGTGGTCCTGGCGTTGTTCATCGGCATGGAAGTGGTGATGGGCCAGGTCGTGGAGCCGCTGATCTACGGCCACAGCACGGGGCTCTCGCCCATCGCCGTGATCGTCGCGACGGCGTTCTGGGCCTTCTTATGGGGGCCGATCGGATTGCTGCTGGCCACGCCGCTGACCGTCTGCCTCGTGGTCATCGGCCGCCACGTGACGCCGCTGGCCTTCCTGGACGTGATCCTCGGCGACACCCCGCCCCTCGTGCCGGCGGAGACGTTCTACCAGCGGGCGCTGGAGGGGAACGGCCCGGTGCTCCTCTCCGGGGCCCGCGACTTGGTCGCGGTAAGCTCGCTCGCCGAGTATTACGACAAGGTCGCCATACCTGGACTGCTGCTGGCACAGGCAGACCTGGCCCGGGACGGGTTGGCGTTCGAGCGGCTCGAGGAGATCCACGACCGCATCGCCGTCCTGCTCACGCATCTGGCGCAGACTGCCCCGGCGCCGGCGGTGCTGCCGCAACCCACCGCCAGCGCCATCATCTGCATCCCCGGCCGCGGCCAACTCGATGACCTTGCCGCCGTCATGGCCGTGCAGGTTCTGGCGGGCAGCGGATTCGCCGCCAGGGTCGAACCGAACCTGGTGCTGGGAGGCGGTACCGGCACAACCCCGGACGCGACGGTGCCACATCTTTGCTGCCTCTCGGTGCTGGAGCAGGGAAGCAGCGCGTCGAGCATCCGTTACTTCATCCGGCGTATTCAGAAGACCATGCCGGGCGCCGTGATCGTCGTCTGCCTGTGGCACGCCGCCGGGACCAGCGAGCTCCTCGCCGCGTTGCGGGCCGAGGGCCGG
>CAXSEG010000066.1:0-16400 GCA_964235545.1 uncultured Acetobacteraceae bacterium | reverse complement strand
GTGCCCGTGATCGGGCTCGCCCGCATCCGCTGGGGCCAGCTCGCCGCCGGCTTGCCGCTGCTGCAATCGCCGATGTTCGAAGCCGTACGCGGCGGCCCGGCCGACGCCGTGGCAGTGACCGACCTGGCGAGCATGCTGGCCAGCTGCACGCCGGAGGAGGCGCAGGCACGCCTCACCGACCTGCTCGCGGAGGAGGTCGCCCGCATCATGCGCATGCCCGCGAGCGCCATTCTGCGGCACCGCCCCCTGGCCGAGCTGGGCATGGACAGCCTGATGGCGGTCGAGCTCCGGATGGCGGTGGAGCAGCGTTTCGGCCTGACGCTGCCGGTGATGGCCCTGTCCGACGGCGTCACCCTGATCGCCCTGGCCGCCCGCATGGCCCGCACCGCCACCACGGCCGAGCGGCCGGACGAGCCGCAGGCCCTGGCCGCGCGCCTCAGCCGCCTGGAGCCCGAGCCGGCCGAACCGGCATTCGCCGAGACCGCGGTGCACGCATGAGTGGCCTGTTCGGCCTGCCAGGGGACGCGAAATCCCGGCTCGTGGCGCGCATGGCATCCCGTGCCGCCACCGCACCCGCCCCGGCCGCACCGGAGCCCGCGCCCGCCCTCGGCAATGGCGAGGTGAAGGCCGACCTCGACATGATGCAGCGGGCCGCGGTCTCGTTGGGCATCGAGAACCCGTATTTCCAAACCCACGCCGCCATCGCCGGCGCCCGCACCACGATCGGCAACCGCGCCTTCGACAACTTCGTCTCCTACAACTACCTCGGCCTGAACGGCGACGAGCGGGTCAGCGGCGCCGCCAAGGCCGCGATCGACCGCTACGGCACCTCCGTCTCCGCCAGCCGCCTGGTGTCCGGCGAGCGGCCACTGCACCGCGCGCTGGAGGAGGCGCTGGCCGATGCCCATGGCTGCGAGGCCGCGCTCAGCTTCGTCAGCGGGCACGCGACCAACGTCACTGTCATCGGCCACCTGATCGGCGCCGAGGACGCCGTGGTGTACGACGCGCTCAGCCACAACAGCATCGTGCAGGGCGCCCAGCTCTCGGGCGCACGCCGGGTGCCGTTCCCGCATAACGACCCGGCGGAGCTCGACCGCATCCTGGCCCGGGTCCGGCCCACGGTGAAGCGCGTGCTGGTGGTCATCGAAGGCCATTACAGCATGGACGGCGACGTGCCGGACCTGCCGGCGATGATCGCCGTCGTCCGCCGCCACCGCGCCAGCCTGATGGTGGACGAAGCGCACTCGCTGGGCGTGCTCGGCACGAGAGGCCTCGGCATCGCCGAGCGTTGCGGCGTCGACCCGGCGCAGGTGGATGTCTGGATGGGCACGCTCAGCAAGACGCTGTCGTCCAGCGGCGGCTACGTCGCCGGGTCACGCGCGCTGATCGACTACCTGCGCTGCTCGGCCCCCGGCTTCGTCTACTCGGTCGGCCTCGCCCCCCCAGTGGCCGCCGCCGCCCTCGCCGCCCTGCAGATCATGCGCGCCGAACCCGACCGCGTCGCCACACTCGCCGACAACGCACGCTACTTCCTGACCGAGGCCAAGGCGGCCGGGCTGGACACGGGGCCCTCGATCGGCGCCGCCATCGTCCCCGTGATGACCGGCGGCTCGATCCGCGCCGCCCTCACCGCGGACCGCCTGCGCCAAGCCGGCGTCACCGTGCAGCCCATCATGCACCCCGCCGTCCCCGAACGCTCCGCCCGCCTCCGCTTCTTCATCTCCACCCTGCACGACCACGCCCAGATCGCCCGCGTCGTCGCCAGCACGGCCCAAGCCCTGAAAGAAGCCGGCTCCGCCGCGATCAGCGCCCTCGAACTCGCCGCCCGCCTGGTCAAACGCTAGCTTGGCTTCTCCCCCGACTGACCAGCTAGTTCCGTCCAGCCGGCCGTGACGCGAGCGTCGGGGCCACGATGGTGCCGCAACTCGGCCCGCCATCTCGGCCCGGGGCTGCACAAGCGGTGATCGGGCCTGCGCCGCCGGCGGCCTTCACGTCCTGCAAGCCGGTCGGCACCGTGAGCACGCTGCCACGGGCTAGCGTGAAACCGGCCGGCCGAGTGGCACCGCGGAGATAGCCGTAGCCATCGTCCGGCGTGCCGCCCGCCTGCAACGGGGAGCCGAGCCGCAGCCCATCGATGCGGACCCGGCCCCCGCCGCCAGCCCCGAGCGCCATGAAGCCGCGCCCGACCGTGCTGATCCGCATGCCATCGAACGTCACATCGGCTTCGTCGCTGCTGAAATCGAAGAAGCTGGCGGCGGCGCAGTCAGTATCCGTATCGCTCTGGCCGATGACGTTGGTGAAGCCGGCGGAGACCTGGGTCGTGCCGTTCTGCACCGCGACCGCCTGGCACACCTGGTTGAAGGCGACGTTGACCAGCTGCAGGTTCTCCGCGGCGTGCCGCAGCAGCCCGGCGCCGTAGCGGGCCGGCGCATCGGCCAGGGTGATCGCCTGGTGGGTCTTGTAGAACTCCACGCCGTCGGCCGTCGCATTGTCGAGGTACTCGACGTCCCAGCCAACGAGGTGGTCCTCCATGAAGCGGACGACGTTGGCGTTGTTGATTTGCCACAAGTCGCGGACATGGATGTCGGTCAGGTGCATGGTGTCGTTCACCGACCTGAACCGCAGGCAGATCGCGAAGCAGCCAGCCCAGATATGGTCCAGCCCGGAATATGTGCCGGTGATGTTGCCGTCGAACGGGTACTCGAAGGCGATGCCGTAGGTCACGTTCGCCAGCTGGATGTGACGGGCCGTCGAGAAGGTCTGCGTAAATTGCACGGTCCACGGAAAGCTCCCGGCATCCACGTCTTTGGCGGGGGCGGTCCCGCACGGGCTGCCCACGGGGTAGGCGGCACCCGCCAGGCCGCACGGCGTCCACGGCGTGCCGGGCTGGCCGGACGGGACCGGCTGCGCCTGCCAGAAGTCGATCCCGTCGACGAAGCCGGAGCCGCCGAACCGCAGGCACGGCGTGGCGGCCGTATCGCAGGCGATCCATGACCCGGCGGCCGTCCAATCCGCCTCGCTGCCGCCCGGGCCCGGCCAGTTCGGCAGGCCGACCCCGGTGAGCCCGCAGCCATTCCCCGTCGGGTTGACCTGCGTCGAGAGGTGGAAGGCATGGCCGGTCGGCGGCACGAACAGTCGCCCGCCACCCGCCGCATGGCACACGGCGAAGGCCTGGCGAAGCGCGCCGCTGTTCGTCGCGCCGCTATGCGCGTCGCCATCCCCCCTGGCGCCGAACCACCGTACGTCCAGCGCTCCGTCGAAGCTCCGTATCCAGCACTGGCCTGCCGCATCGGCGAACGCGATGCCGCCGTTGTCGCAGGCCGGCCCAGCCTTGCGGCCATCGACGAAGAACAGGCCGCCACCGCCATCGCCCGCCATGGTGTAGCCCTGGAGCACGATTTGCTCAAGCCGAGCGCGGTTGGCACGCAGTTCAGCCACCGTGGCGAACACCGTCTGTGCCCTCGCGCCACCCGGATCGGTCAGCACCACGCCTACCAGCACCGCCGCGCCGGCCAGCGCCCACCTCATGCCGCAGAGCGGTCGTCCATGGCCGACACGCTGGACGGCTCACGGTACGCGTCCAGCTCGTCCAGGCCACCAAACGCCACCGCGTCCAGGAACGCCGCTCCAGCCCGGTCATCCCCCACCGCATGGACGTGGAACCCCTCCAGCCCGACCGCGGCCATGTCCTCCCGCCGTGCACTCCCGCTCTTCACCGCCAGCATCTGCGCCTTGTCGCCCGCGAGCCGGACGCGGAGGGTGCGGCCGCTCGGGGAGGGAGGCACCTGGAACCGCACCCAGCGCCGCTCACCCGGCAGCAGGCTACCGGCCAGGTCCGCGACGCCCGTGGCCCGCACCGTCCAGGCCGTCGCGTGGCCGGGCACGTTGCGCAATGCCAAGGCAACCTGCAGCGCCCCGCTGGCAGGCGGCAGCTTCAGGTCCAGCTCGCCGCCGCCCAGCCGGGTCCAGCAGCCCCACTCTTCCGGCCACAGCCAGCCGGGGCCGGTACGGACGATCTCCCCAGAGGCGAGCCCGCGCCAGATCCGGGTGTGCTCGGTGCGGGCCACCCTGTAATACGTAGCGGGCCGGATCTGTTCGTGGGCCACCGCCCGGCGCTCCGTCTCCGCCAGCCGCATGATCTCGGCCTCGATCTGCACCGCGATCTCGCGCCATGTCCGCGGCCGGAACGCCTCGGCGATGCGGGCCGTGCAAGCCGCGCGGTAGGGTGCGTCGAAGCTCATCCGCTCCACTGCGTCTGCCAGCCCGTCAGCCGACCCAGCCTCGAAATACACCGCGAACACGCCGCCTGCTTCCGGCAGGGACGATACGTCGGAGGCGATCACCGGCTTGCCGTAGCAGAGCGCTTCCGTGATCGGCAGTCCCCAGCCCTCATACAGGCTCGGGTAGATGGTGAACTCGCAGGCCTCATACAGCCCGGTCAGCGCGGCATCCGACAGGTTGGACAGCAGCGTCACCCGCTCGGCCAGCACCTTGTCGCGCGCCAGCAGCTCGTGCACGGCCTCGTTCATCCAGCCCTTGCCGCCCACGCAGACCAGCCGCGGGACGGCGCGGCGGCCACGGCGGCGGATCAGCGCCTGCCAGGCCCGCAACGCGATCAGGTGACCCTTGCGGGGCTCCAGCGTGGCAACCATCAGCACGAACGGGCCCAGGCCTGCCTGCCCGCTGGCCGCCGGGGCGGCCCCTTCCTCCACCGGTTTGCGGAAATCGGCATCCAGCCTCACGACCGCGACATCGGCCGGGCTCACCGGCCGTCCCAACATGCCTGCGACCTGCAGCAAATCGCGCTTGGTCGCCTCCGAGTTCACCAAGAAGGCCTCGGCATGTGGGAATGCGCCGATCACCCAGGCCACAAAATCCTCCGTCAATTGCCGCACATGGTATTGCGGCATGACGATCGGCACGAAGTCATGCACGAACGGGATGTAGCGCAGGCCGCTGCTGTGGCGGTGGCGGCGCAGGCTGAGGAAGAAGTTCGGATGCCCCCAGGACGCACCGAGCGTCACGATGCAGCTGTCCCGCGGGAACTTGAGCGGCTCGGAGAGGGCGAAGTGCAGATGCAGCCGGGTGAGCGCCTGGATCCACTCGGCCGCGTTGCGGTCGCCGCTGCACAGGCTCAGCCGGGCCAGGCTGGCGAACTGCGCCGGGGGGATGTCCAGCCAGCCCTCCCGGTCGTCGTTGTAGCAGCAGATCCGGATCGTCCCGGCACCGGCGGCGATGCGGTTGGCGATCACCTCGATCTGCATGCGCTGGATGCCGGTCGGCAGCCTGGTATGGCCAAAAAAGCCGATCAGGTCCGAGATGTCGAACACCACGGCGCCGTCCGCCGGCCCGGACAGGGCAGGGCGGCCCTCTGCCTGCAGGCTATCCAGCGCCCCCAGTGCGCCTTGCAGCGCCGCCCCGGCATCCGGCGCGTCCCGCACCAAACCCTGCGACAGCACCGCCTCCAGCGCCTCCCGTGCGGTCCGGATGACGCTGGCCTCGCCGGTCTCCTCCCCCCGGGTCAGCACCAGGCGCTTCAGCAGCCCGGCCATCCCATCCCGCGCCGGCCCGGCTGACCCGGCGACGATGCGGTGCAGCTCGGTCACCGCGTCCAGGTTGCTCGGATCGGCCTCGACCGCCAGCGCGTAGCTCCGTGCGGCATTCACCGAGTCGACGCCGATCTTGAACGCATGGCCCAGATGCAGCAGGGCATCGCTATCGCCCGGCCGCAGCGCGATCGCGCGCTGATACGCACCGACCGCCTCGCTCGCCGAGCCCGACTCCTTCAAGGCATGCCCGAACTGCACCCAAATGTGGGCCAGCCCCGGCACCTCATCGAGCGCCGCGCGGTAGCCGGCGGCGGAGGCGGCCCAGTCGCGCCGGTTGCGCGCGGCGTTGCCGGCCAGGATGTGGCGGTAGGCCAAGCGCGTGACCGGCACGCCCGCGGATTTCTTGACGCCGAATGTGATGCGCACAGGCCATGTCCCGAACAGTGCCGCGCCCCATCGCAGGCCGGAGCGCCTGGGCCGGGACCGCTTGGCTGTGGTTGATCGTGGGCGCCGACTGTATAGCCAGGGCCCGCCTCCGTCGAGGCAACCCCGTCTTGGAGAGAGCCCGATGTCCGAGCAAACGGCCACCCCGGCCGGCGATGGCGCGGCCCGCTACCGGGTCGCGGTGGACGGCTTCAACCTTGCCATCCCCCGTGGCACCGGGGTGGCGACCTACGCTCGCAGCCTCAGCCAGTGCCTCGCCGGGCTGGGCCACACGGTGGACCTGCTCTACGGCCTCGGCATCCCCGCCGGCGCCAGCCCGGCCATGCGGGAAGTCGAGTTCTTCGACCGGCTGGAGACGGAGCGCGGCGGCTGGATGCCGAAATACCCGTCGGTGGGATGGGGCCGCCAAATGCTCGGCGCCTATCGCGGAGCGACCGCGTTCGAGATCGAACTCGCCGGCCGGGTCATCCCGGGATCGCTCGCGGCCCGGCTGCCGGCCCATGACCGCATCCTGAACGTCACCGACTTGTTCAGCACCGCCAGCCGCTACTTCCGCACCTTCGGCCGCTTCATGCCCGTCCGCATCCCCGGCCCGGCCCCGGCGGTGATGCATTGGACCTATCCGGTGCCGGTCACGCTGCAGGGCGCGCGCAACATCTACACCATCCATGACCTCGTGCCGCTCCGCCTGCCCCACACCACGCTGGACCACAAACCCACCCATCTGCGCCTGCTGACGGAGTGTCTGCGCCGCGCCGACCACATCGTCACCGTGTCGGAGACCAGCCGGAAGGACCTGCTCGACTTCTTCCCGTTCTTCCCGTCCAGCCGCGTCACCAACACCTACCAGGCCGTCAGCCTCCCCGACCGGCTGCCCAACGACGCCGAAGTCACCACTCTGCTGCACCGCGCCTTCGACCTCGAACGCGGACGCTATTTCCTGTTCTTCGGCTCCATCGAACCCAAGAAGAACGTCGGCCGCCTGCTCGAGGCATACCTCTCCACGAGTCTAGACCTCCCGCTGGTCGTCATCGGCGCCAGAGCCTGGAAGTCCGAAGCCGAGCTGGCCCTGCTGCAACATCGCCCCGCCGGCGACCGCCGCATCCGCCGCATCGACTACGTCCCGTCCGACACCCTGGTATCCCTGATCCGCGGCGCCCGCGCCGTAGCCTTCCCCTCCCTCTACGAAGGCTTCGGCCTCCCCCTGCTCGAAGCCATGGCCCTCGGCACCCCCGTCCTCACCTCCCGCGAAGGCGCCCTCCCAGAAGTCGGCGGCGACGCAGCCCTCTACGTCAACGCCTACGACCCAAGGGACATCGCCGCCGGCCTGCAACGCCTCGCCGAAGACGACGAGTTGTGCGCGTCCATGCGCGAGCGCGGCCTGGCCCAGGCCCAGCTGTTCGGCATGGACCGCTATCGGGAGCGGATCGGCACGCTCTACGCGGGCGTCATTGGGCCGCGGTGAGCCGCGAGTAGAGCTGGCCCAACGCGCCGCTACGCATGTCGAGCACCATCCAGGTATCGGGGTGGCTCCATGCCGCAAACCTGCCGGCCTCCTCGTAGAAGAAGCCGACCTTCGCCAGATACAAGGCTTCACCTGCTCCCCCGTGCGGCAGGACGAACCGGCATT
This sequence comes from uncultured Acetobacteraceae bacterium, assembly GCA_964235545.1. Classification (GTDB taxonomy): domain Bacteria; phylum Pseudomonadota; class Alphaproteobacteria; order Acetobacterales; family Acetobacteraceae; genus LMUY01. The sequence continues at coordinate 8,777 of CAXSEG010000066.1, read as the reverse complement.
GCAATGTAGTTTCATCCGATGGCTCGAGCTGTGCCGTACCCGTCTGGCAGGCCGGGGCCGTGGAAACCCCGACATGCAGAGAGCACCCGACCTGTAAGCCGTGTCGGGCATGGAGCCGCATAACCTCGACCACAGTGACGTCGGTAAGAGTGGCGTGCAACGTGAACCACAACGAGCCCTGGCCGAAGCGGGATGCCATCGGCGCGCTAAACCTGGCTGCGAACACTTTAATGCCCTCAAGCGTGAGGCCCATCCGTTCCAGTTCGCCAGCCGCATCCCCGCCATCAGGCTGCAAGCGGATAGCCTGGGCATAAGCCTTCGCCGACTCCTCGGGCCGCCCCATGATCTTGAACAGATGGCCGAGTTGGAGGTGGGTGTCCGCGAGATCCGGCCGCAGAGCCAGGGCCTTGTGGTAAGCCGCCTCGGCTGCGTGCAGGTCGCCCAATTCCTTACGGGCATGGCCGAGTTGTACCCAGATCCCGTCGAGCCTTGGGTTCTCGGCCAAGGCGGCTTCGTAATGTAGCCGCGCCTCAGGCCAGCGCCGCGCATCCCGGGCCGCGTTTGCGACGTGTACGTGGCGCTTGCGGTTCAGGAGCACCCTCATGAACGGTCCGCGTTGAAGGAAGAAAAGTAGCTTTGGAACCGGTCGGCCTCGGCGAGGCTGATCACCGCCCAGCTGCCGGGAACGCCCCAGTCCTCAAAGCTGCCCAGCTCATCGTAGTAGAAGCCGAGATGCAGCAATGCGCTCGTCCGATGGTCGAACAGCGACGACCGCAGTATTAGCCGGTAGCGCAGCCCACCCTCCTGCGGACCGTAAAGCACCGCGTGTCCCGAAACCTCGACCGGCGCGGTGGACGGGCCGAAGCGCAACGAGAACCCAAGCCGCAGGTGGTCGGACGTTGCGAGGCGGGCGATGTCCGCTGTGTTGATGTCCTCGGATTCGGCCCATCCCTCGAACCAGGTATTCCCAGCGAGCCGGCGAATTTCGGCAGGGGGTCCGAAAGTCGCCGTGAATATCCGCAACCCGAATGCCGGGGGTCCGCTCATGACGGGAGATCGGCAGCAACGGACTTAGGTATCGCCTGGGGCAGCGACGCCTTGCACTCGAACACATCACGCAGCACATCAAACACGCGCGGTGTGTAGTTCTCCCAGGTTGGCCAGGCGACCTGGCTCGCGTCAGCCGAGGCCTTTGCGTGTGGACCGTCCTGCTCCATCTCGACGATCCGCGCGACCAAGTCGGATCCGGTAGTGAATGTCCTGGCCCGGCCGCCTAGGATTTCCTGAACGATCGGAGTGTCGTAGGCAATGACCGGCCTGCCGTAGGCGGCGGCCTCGATCATCGGTATTCCAAAGCCTTCGCCGAGCGACGAGAAGATTAGGGCTCGTGCGCTCTCGTAGATCAGACCCAGCTCGAAATCATCTACGCCGGAGAACCAAAACAGCTTGCTGCGGTAGAAGGGCGATGTCTCGATGGCTGCGACGGCGTCCTGTTCCATCCACCCTCTGCGGCCGATGATCACCATATTGCTCTGCAGCCCCGCTGCCCACATCTCCTCGAAGCAGCCGATGACAGGGCGGTGGCCTTTTTTTGGTTCGACCGAGCCGACCATGACGTAATACCGGCCCAACGCCCGTACCGCCGAGATGGGACCGCTCTCGGGGATGTGCCCCCGGCCGGTCCGCTCCATCTCGGTGCTCGATACCATCGGTTCGAAGCCGTTATAGGTCGTCATCGCTGGGACCGGATTGAGACGCTCGCGCAAGGCTAGTTCCGCCAGCCCGTGCCGGGTGTAATCGGACACGGTGCAGAACGCGGCCGCATAGCTATGGGCGGCTACCACATTCCGCCTGAACTCGTGACACCAGGGGGATTGATAAAAACGGGGAAAGGTAATCGGCAGGATATCGTGCACGAGGATGACGATTTTGGCCCCGAGGGCTGCGTAGCCACGATACCGCTCGGGCGGCGTGTCGTGCCAATAGGCCGGACAGAACACCATGTCCTGCGGTCCCGGCACGATACGGACACTTCGGGTCAAGGGTGCAGTATCCGGATCGACCGGTCCCCCGATGGCAGGCCTCACCGCGATTGGTGCTTGCGGTGAGGCCGGCGTTGGTGCCTGGCCCAGGCCGCCCAGAACAGCCAACATACCGCTTAGCGTATGGCGTAAATCGGCAGTGATCACACTCAGTTCGGCACCGCCGGGCGATGTCTGCGTGGCTTGGTGAGACGCTTCGTCCGGCTCTGCCGCCATGCTGGCGGCCGCCAGTAGGTCGACTGGTGCGCCGCGCCCCGGCACCGGACGGCAGATGAACAGGCACCCGTCGGCCGGCACCACCGGAACGACCTCAACGCCGTTCCGCTCGCCCCAGGCATAGCCCGTTTCGATGTATTTTAGTACGACACGAGGAATGCCGGTTGGCTGCCGTGAAAAATCCACCAGCGTGCAGTCGATGAGGATGCGGCGGAGTGTTGGCAACAGGTCCGCCCTTTATGCAGTCGTCACGATGATACGGCTTTACTGAAAGCGGAAAGATCCCAAAAAGAGATCTGGTATGGCAATGTTATTGGGCCGGTCGAGATGGGTCGGGAACACTTCGTCACTCGGCTGAAAAGCGTAGTCGCTCCGGCGGACCAACGTCAGCTCAAGCACATCCGGCACACCAATGCCTTCGACAATGGCCATCCCACCGTAGTTGTTGCCATGCACGTGGATACATTGATGTGTCGACCGAAATTTATCGAACAGGGAGGTGGCACGGTCGCGGAACGTGTCCAGGTTCAGCAAGCGCATGCCGTGAAACTCGACGAGTATCTGCTTGAACTGCCCGAAGACCTTTGACGTCAGAACCGCGAGCGATTCCCATTCGCTGCCTTCGATGTCGATCTTCAGCACCATGTCGTGTCGGTCGCCATGGCCATTCTCCCGCATCAACGTATCAACGCGCTTCATATTGGCCGCGATGGTATCGTCCTCGGAAATACCAACCTTGAAATGGCTGCATCGTGGATGGCTAGTCGGCGGTGCAGCCACGGTATGATCGTATTGGAACACCCGGGCGCCACGCTCAGCCATCTCAACGTCCCAAGATACGTCAGGGCCGACACCGAGGGAGTAGCACACCCCGATCCCCTGTAAATCGTCGAGCATGACGTAACCACCGTCACCGATTCCACCGACCCTTATCTTGCGGAAGCCTGCCACCTTGAGAGGTGATATGAGGGAAAGAGTCTCCAGCATTTTCACCTGAATCTCAGGGCTTGCTTGCTGGGCTAGCGTCGCGGCATTCATCAACATGTCCCGATCGACTTACACTGGAAGACTTCTGGCGGCAAGATTTGCTGGTAGTAAGCGTGTTCTATCCGCATCGTCACGGCGGGCAAAGCGGCGAACGTTCCCCCACCCAGCGCCACTCCCGCGGCACTTTGCGGGCGTCCTTCAACCGGTCCGTCACCTTCCAATACAGGCGCAACGCATGCTTCTTCACAACGGGCATGGCCGTGAGATCACCGCCGGACCAGGGCAGGAACGGGTTGCTGCGGCTATAGGCCCAGATGGATACGCGCACGCCTGGAACGTCCGTGGTGCTGCGGCGGTGGATGCCGGACGTGTCGGCCACGATCAGCGTGTTGGCGGCGACCGCGAGCTTGCGGGGTTCGCCGTAGCCCAGCTGCCGGATTTCGGCCTCCGAAATGCGGAATGATCCCTCGGCGGTCAGCCGGTCATTGGCCTGGTGCGCGGTGACCGAGGTGCGGCGCTCCCAGGCCAGCCGCCGCCTGTTGGTCCGGTGGGACCCGGCGACGTAGGCCAGGGGGGCGGCATCCAGCTCGACGTCCTGCAGGTAGAACCAGGACTTCACCGTCGGGTGAAAGGTGTCGGTGTGGTAGAACGACTGGACGTCCGGCTCCGCCGTTGGTGCATGCTGGCTGAACACGGTCTGCACGTACAGATGCGGCCGGCGGCGGAACGAGCCGACATAGGCGTGCAGCCCAAGATAGTCCGAGCCTTCGAGCACGGCGCGGACCACGGGCAGGCGGCGCAACGCGGCATCGTCCAGCGGGATCAGCCGGGTCAGCGTGTCACCGATCAGCGCCTCGCGTGCGTCGGCCCGCAAACCCATGATCTCGTCACGGAACGCCGCGAAGGTCACCGGATCGAGGAAGCCCGGCCTGACCACGTATCCGTCGCGGTCGAAGGCAATGCGGTCCGCGGCAGAAAGCAGGCCCGACAGCCCGCGCCTTCGCAGGGCGCCGAGCCGTGCGGCCAAATGGCGGCGGGCCAGGTGCAGCCCGCGGCGGTTGAGCGAGGCACTGCCGATGACCAGGTTCGTCTTGTGCGATTTGGCACCCGTGAACACCGCCAGCGCGTCGAGCGGCAAGCGCAGCCACCGCGCCAAATCATGACTGCGGCGGGACGGCGGCAGGGTCGATGCTGGCACGCTGCCCATGGGACGCCATTGATCAGCCATGTGTATACCTATCAGCCGCGCGGCTGCGTCTGCAACCGCCACCCGTGCCCCGTTCAGGCGGCGCGCACTGGACACACCAGCGCAATGTAGAGACGCCGCAACCGCTCCGCGTAGGCATCCCGGCTGAACACGGTGGCACGGCGCCGACCCAGGTCGCGCAGGCGGGCACGCAGCGCCGGGTCGGTGTCGATCACGCGGATCGCCTCGGTGAGCGCCCGGCCGTTGCGCGGATCGACCAGCATCGCGGCGCCGCCGGCGACCTCGGCCGTCGCGCCCGCGCCACTGGTCAGGACCGGTGTGCCAAACGCCATGGCTTCGGCCACCGTCAGCCCGAACCCCTCCGCCAGGGACGGCGCTGCGACGAAACGTGCGCCGCAGAGCAGGGCGAGCATGGTCGGCCGGTCCACCCACGGTAGGCGGTGCAGCCCGGGCGTATCGGCCAGGCCGTGCAGCTCCTCCGCGGCATGCCACCCGTCCGGCCCGGCAAGCACCAGCGGCGTACGAATGCCGCTCGCCCGGTAGGCCTCGAGCATGCGGCGCACGCCCTTGCGCGGCTCGACCGACCCGGCCTGCAACACATAGCCGTCCCGCTGCAAACCCAGGCGGTCCAGGCTGTCCGCAATGGCTTGGCTTCCCGGCGGCGTGTCGGCCACTGCCTGGTAGGTGTTGGTCACCCGATCCGCTGGCCAGCCCAGCGTCCCGATGATCTCCTGCCGGGATGCCTCCGACACCGTGACGATATGCGACGCCCAGCAGCGCAAGTGGCCAAGTAGCCGGATCATGCGGCGGCGCGAGATGCCCGTCAGCGTCGGATGCAGCAGCGGGATCAGGTCGTGGATGGTGTAGACGTTGGGCGCGCCGTGAAAGCGCAGCGGCACCGGATACGTCCAGTGCATCAGCGCCGGCGGGGCGGCCCCGTCCCCCAAGGGCAGGAAGCGCCGCCTCACATCCAAGTGCACCTGGGCCAGGCGGAATGCGTCCCCGACGTGGCGGATCCCGGCTGGACCGACCGGGACATGATACGCGCCCAGGTGGGTCGCCGCCTGCACCCACCGCAGCGCCCGCGCGGGTGCTGCATCTCCCGCGACCAACATCTGCAGCCCGAACCCCGCTCGCGGCACCGCGGCCGCAAGCTCCGCCGTGTACGTCGAAACTCCCGTGCCGCCAGGTTGCCCGGAGAAATGCCCGTCTACGCAGACTTGGACGCCGTGAATGCTACAACGCCTGGTAGAACTCGATCGCTTCCGGGACCGACGGGCACATCGTAAGCACCCGGTCGTGGATGACGCCGGCGGTGTCGCACACGTCGCGGATGAAGTTCATGTCGTGCGACACTAGGATGAGCGCCCGGTCCCCACGCTTGGTGAAAAGCTCCGTCTTACAACGTTCGTAGAACCGGGCATCCCCCACCATGATCACCTCGTCGATCAAGTAACACTCGACCTCGATCGCGATGGACAGCGAGAAGGCGAGCCGGGCGCGCATGCCGGAGGAATAGGTCTTCACCGGCTCGCGGAGCTGGCCGCCAAGCTCGGCGAAGTCGTCCACGAAACGCCGGGTCGTCTCGTAATCCAGCCCGTAGATCCGGCAGATGAACCGTAAATTGTCTAGCCCGCTCAAGCTGCCCTGGAACGCGCCGCTGAACGCGAGCGGCCACGAGACGGACATGCTGCGCACAATGCGGCCGGAGGTGGGCGTCTCCACGCCGCCGATCAGCTTGATGAGCGTGGACTTGCCGGCCCCGTTGCGCCCCAGGATGCCGAGCTTCTGTCCGGGATGCACATCGAGGTTAATGTGGTCCAACACCCGCCGCACGCCCCGGTTAACGCGGTAATCCTTCACGAGATCGATGCAATGGATCACTGGACCAAGATGCGGGAGCGGACCCGCAAGGTGAGAGACAAGCCCGTCAACACCATCAGCCCAGTCACCCACGTGTCGTAATATAGGCTGTAGATCGGATGCACGGCGGAACCGAACTGGCCGCCGCGGATGATTTCCAAGTTCTGCACGCTGGGCGACCAGAGCAGGATGTATTGAAACTGCTTCGGCACCCAATCAACCATGATAAAGGCGCCGGAGAACGGGATCGAGAGGTACATCAGCACACTTATAGATTTCTCAACAATGTCCGAATACTCGCTCAGCGCCGATACCAGCAGGGCGGAGGCGTAGCAGAACGCGATGTGGTAGCCGATGCCGACATAGAGCAGCGGCAAGTTGACCGGCAGGTCCATAAACCCCATCAGCACCGCACCGGCCATGACGATACCGCCCGCCATCAGCGTGCCGAGCACCTCCATCACGCAGCGCGACGTGATGATGTCGAGTGGGCTGACCTGGCGGTGGAACAGCAGAGCGCCATTGGATTCGAAGGCCTTGACCGCCCGCCCGACGCAGTGCCGCCACATCGTCAGCGGAACGTAGCCCGTGACCACGAAAGCGGTGACGGGGAGGCCATGCTCATGCGCCGGACGTATCGCCGTCCACAGAACGGCCACGCCGGCGCAAAACAGGATCGGCTCGCCGATTATCCACAGGAAGCCGATGTTCTCCCGGCCGTAGCGCGTGTGGATCTCGCGCATGATCAGCGCCCGGATAACCCGGCCCTGCAGTCCTATAGAACGGAGGAGGCTGGTGAACACGCCCGGTTCCTAGCTGATCCGGTGCTCCCGCGCACCCGCAATCAACAAGCCAATCATGATGTAGAGGCCGAGCAAGCTGGCGAAGGTGATCGCGATGGAGGCGATCCGTTTCGGGTAGGCGGCGTAATCCGCCACGTCCGGCTGCACGATCGTCTCGAGATACAGCTGCTGATGCTCCGCCTGGATCCGAGACGCCTCCAGCGAGGCTATGGCGGAGGCCAGCTGCTTGTCAGCGAATTCGCGCCGTAGTTCCAGCATGTCGAACGCCGCTATCTTCGGCACGAGGGAGGTGTCGGTGCCGGTGATCTTGGTCCGGGCCTCGGTGATCTGGCCTTGCAACGCCTCGGCCCGGCGGCGCAAGTCGGCGATCAACGGGCTTCGTGGTGTCGACGTGGTCAACTGGGCAAGCTGCAGGTTGGTGCGGGACAGCAAGGTTTGTAGGTCGTTGATGCTCGCCAGCATTGGCACCGATTGCTTCGTCGGGTCCAGCAAGGCCTCGCGATTGCGGAACTCGGCCACCTGCGTCGCGACGTCCTCGACGTGGCTTTCCGCCAGGTCCACTTCCTTGCGCGCGTCCCGCAACGCGTTATCTCGCTGGCGCGCGTTCATCCGGTTGACCAGGTCCTCGCCGGCCTTGAGTTCGGCGTTGGCGATGCGGGCGGAGTCGTCGGCGCGAAACGTCCGCACCGTCAGCGTCGATACGCCGCTTGTGGAATCCATCGTCACGTCGACGTGCTTCAGGTAGTAGTCAAACAGGTGCTCGAACGTGGTCTGCCAGGCGAACAGCGGGAAGCGGGCCAGCCGGTCGGCCTCGGGGCGGTCAAAAACCGCCTTGATTTCTTGGGATTGGACCAACTCACGGAGCGCGTCCCGGGACATGATATAATCCTGGACCGCGTACGTGTCTTCCTCCGCCCGGGTCAATCCCGTGGTTTGCAACAGGCTCGACAGCATACCCTGCGCCTGCGCCGTCGGTCCACGCACGACGAACTTGGTCTCCGATACGTATTGGTCAGCGGCGAACGCGAAATAGTAGGTCCCGACCAACGCCGTCGGCGCGACGACCGCGAGCAAGAAGCTCAGCATCCGCAGGTTGCGTTTGAACCAAGACGGCTTGTGGACCTTACGGGTACCCTGTCCGAAGCGGTCGCTTTGAGCGTCGATGACGCCGCGAACCGGAATGTCGATGCCGTCCATGGCTCAGAATTGCCCGAAAAGCTGGGGCGACGCAATCAGAACCACGTTGCGTTTCCGACCCGTCGTGCTGGTCATGGTGCCTTGACCGTTGTCACGGGCTCAAGGTCTTGGCTGTGATCGCCGGCGTGGTGAATGTATAGATCAACTGCAGGAACTTGTAGATCTGCACCGTCGGCGCGTTGGCGATGTACACCAGGTCCTTGTCGCGCATGGTGAACTGCTGCAACACGAAATACGTGCTCGGATCGCGCATATTGATTTGGTATACGACGGGCACGCCGTCCGGGATCGCTCCCGGCTCGGTCGGCGAGTTGGGCACCGGACCAGTCGCGGGCATGGCGCCCACGAGTTGCGCATCGGCGCGGTCCTCATAGCGGAACAGGAACACCGCCTCCGGGTTCGCGCGGTTGTCGTCCAGCCCGCCCACGCGGGCCACCGCCTCCGCCAGCGACACGGTCGCGG
>CAXSEG010000065.1:0-16476 GCA_964235545.1 uncultured Acetobacteraceae bacterium | reverse complement strand
AGTTCAGCCCCGTTAGGCCCCGAACCAGCCGCAATGCGTCGAGCATGGTGAGCCCGCCCGGCTCCGGCGTGCCGGTACCGGGCGCAAACACCGGGTCCAGGCTGTCCACGTCAAACGACAGGTAGGCCGGACCAGTGCCGACTACGCGCCGCGCCTCCTCCAGCGCCCAGCGCCAACCGCGGTCTTGCACTTCCTCGATCGGCATCACGCGCATGCCGCTCGACCCGCTGAACCCCCATAGGCCGCCGGCGACGTTGCTGTGGCCGCGTATGCCGATTTGGATCACCCGCGTCGGGTCGAGCACGCCCTCCTCCACCGCGCGGCGGAACGGCGTGCCGTGGTGGAAGCGGGAGCCCATGTACTCGTCGCCGGTGTCGGCATGGGCGTCGATACGCACCATCCCCACGGGGCCGCCGGCACCGACGGCGCGCAGGATCGGCAGGGTCATCGAATGGTCACCGCCAGCAGAAAGCGGCACCACGCCGGCGGTGACGACCCGGCGGTAGAACGCCTCGATCTCGCCCAGCGCCGGCTCTAGATTGAACGGCTGCTCGATCCAGCAATCCCCCAGGTCCCGCACCCGCAGGCCGTCGAACGGCTGCACGCCGGTCGCGGTGTTGATGCGGCGGCTGAGGGTGGATTGCTCACGGATGGCGCGCGGGCCGTGGCGCGTGCCAGACCGGTTGGTAACACCGCCGTCGAACGGCACGCCGATCACGCCGATGTCGACCTTGCTCAGATCCTGCTCGGCGGGGGCGCGGAAGAACGTCGCGATCCCGGTAAAGCGGGGCTGGGTCTGCGGGTCCGCCAGGTCGTGGTAGCGGACGGTCTGCTTGATCGGGTCCATGGTAGCGTCCTATCCGATGGGGCCGGCGGCGGTGACCAGGGCGAGGAGCGATCTGCGGGCCAGGGCGGCTTCCCGGCCCAGGGCGATCAGAGCGGGGATCTGGCCCGGGCTGCGGGAAAGCGACCGCAGCAGGGCCGGGAACGAGATGCGGCCCTGTGCGTCGAGCGCAGTTAGGGCGGCAGCCGGCAGGTTACGCGCGGCAGGATCACAAATGGCCCGCAGCACGGCGAAGGGCAAGCCGTGCCGGGCCGCGACGCGGGCGACGGCGCCGCTTTCGAGATCGGCGGCCAGCGCGCCGGTCGCGTCCCAGGCGGCGCGCTTGGCGGCGGCCGTGGCGAGGATGGTGTCCGCCGCGAGCATGAGGCCGTCCGGGGTCCCAAAGCGGCGGGCGAGAGCTGGGCTCGTCGGCCAGGCATGGCAGGCCAGATCGACGATGGTGAGTGGCAGGATGACAGTGCCGGCGGACAAGCCCGGCGCGAGGCCGCCAGCAAGCCCGAAGCTCAATAACGATGCGGCACCTTTGGCGACCAGGCGCTCAGCGGCGGCGGCGGCCCCGGCAGCGCCACCCCCACCTGCCTCCACGAGAGTGCTCAGACCTCGGGCGATCCGGGCCTCGGCAGCCAGGCCGACAGCGATGCCTAGCGGGGTTTGGCCCATTTAGCTCGGGGATCCGTGCGTGGGTTGGTGGGACGCCAAAGCGAGTCCCACCCTACGCGCTAGAAGCCGAAGGCGACGCGGTGGGCGTTTCCGTCCAGCATGTTGCGGTAGCGGGCGAGGGCGAGCAGCGGGAAGAACAGCCGGTAGCCGTGATACCGGAGGTAGAACACCCGCGGAAACCCGACCGCGGTATAGGGCTCTTCGTCCCACTCGCCGTCCGGCTTTTGCGTGCGCTCGAGGTAGTCGATTCCCTGCGCGACGGCCGGGTGGGCTACCTCGCCGGCCGCCATCAGGCCGAGCAGGGCCCAGGCAGTCTGCGACGGCGTGCTCATCTTGAACTCGCCATGCGCGGCGGCGGCATAACTCTCCTCGTCCTCACCCCAGCCGCCATCCGGGCGCTGCCGGGCAAGCAGCCAGGCGGTGCCATTCGTGATCGCGGCGTCGGTATGGGGCAGGCCGAGCGCGTTCAGGGCGCACAAGGCGGACCAGGTTCCGTAAATGTAGTTGGTGCCCCAACGGCCGAACCAGCTGCCATCCGGCTCCTGCTCCCGCCGGAGATAGTCGAGCGCGCGGGCGAGCGCCGGCTCCTGGTGGCCATGGCCGATCTGCGCCAGGAACGAAAGGCAGCGCGCCGTGACGTCCACCGTCGGCGGGTCGAGCAACGCGCCGTGGTCGGCGAACGGGATGTGGTTGAGGAACTGGTAATCGTTGTCGGCGTCGAACGCGCCCCAGCCGCCATTCTTGCTCTGCATGCCCAGGATCCAGTCCCGCGCCAGGCTGACTGCCTCGTCATTCGCCGGGTCCCCGGCCCGGTGCAGCAGCATCGCCACCACGGCCGTGTCGTCCACGTCCGGATAGTGCGCGTTCTCATACTGGAACGCCCAGCCGCCAGGCGGCGCATCCGGCCGCAGCCAAGCCCAGTCGCCCTTCACGGACGTCACCTGCCGCGCCGCCAGCCAGTCACAGGCCGCCTCGACCGAGGGCGAACGCTCACCCTCCGCCTCGATGACGGCATGCCCGGCAAGACCTGTGTCCCAAACCGGCGAGAGGCAGGGCTGGCAGTAGCTGCGGCCCGGCTGCACGACGAGCAGCTTGCGAACGGCGTTCCAGGCGGTGGTGGCGGGCGGATGGTCCAGGTCGAAGCCCATCGCGTCGAACATCATCACGCTGTTGGCCATCGCCGGGTAGATCGCCCCCAGCCCGTCCTCGCCGTTCAGCCGCTCGACGACGAAGGCGATCGCCTCCTCCATCGCGCGCTTGCGGGCCTTGGCCGGGAAATGCGGCACGAGGGGCCGCAGCACGGTGTCCAGCGTCTTGAACACGATGCCCCAGGCAGAGCGGTACGGGCCGCGGATCCAGTCCCGGACCTGGTCGGGCGGCGTGCGGAACAGCTCCGCGACCCCGATGCCATGCGGGTTGCGGGCGCGCGGCTGCAACGCCATCAGCACCAGCAGCGGCACCATCACCGTACGGGACCAGTAGGACACCTTGGATAGGTGGAAGAAGAACCACCGCGGCAGGTGCATGATCTCGACCGGCATCACCGGCGTGGCACGCCACGGCACCTGGCCGAAGAGCGCGAGCTGGATGCGGGTGAACACATTGGCGCGCTCGGCCCCGCCCATGGCGAGGATTCGCTCGCGGGCCCGCACCATGTGCGCCAGGCCCGGGCCGTGCCCGGCGGCCTTGAGCGCGAAATACGCCTTCACGCTGCCGGACAAGTCAGACTTGCCGCCGTGGAACAGCGGCCAGCCGCCATCGGGACCCTGAATGGTCAGCAGGTAGTCGGCGATCCGGCTTTGCAGCTCGGGGTCCATCCGGTCGAGGTAGTGTTCGAGCAGGATGTACTCGGAGGGAATGGTCGCGTCCGCCTCCAGCTCGAACAGCCAATGGCCGTCGGCGGCCTGCCGGGACAGCAGCGCGGACCGGGCTGCGTCGATCGCAAGGCGGAGTGTTCCGGTTCCGGGGCGGCTCAGCGTTTCGCTCGGCATCATCCATCCAGGCTCAGGCGGCACGCAGGAGAGCGGCCGCAGCGGTTTGGCCGGACCTGATCGCCCCCTCGATCGTGGCGGGCAGGCCCGTATCGGTCCAGTCGCCGGCTAGGACGAGATTCGCCAAGCCGATTCGAGTCCCAGGACGCTTGCAGTTCTCTGCCGGGGTGGCGGCAAAGGTCGCGCGCTTCTCCTTTACGACACGCCAGGGCGGTATGGGTTGCGCGATACGCAGGGCAGCACTCACTTCCGGCCACACTGTTGTACTTAGGTCACTGGCAGAGCGGTCGATCAGCCGGTTTGCCGCGCTGATGGTGACGGAGACGACCCCCGGCTTGACGAACGCCCACTCCGCCGTGCCGCCCAGCAGACCGATGAATCCGGCCGGCCCAGGCTCGGCGTCGCAGCGGTAGTGCAGGTTGACGATGGATTCGAACGCGTCTGGCGCCGTCAGGCCGGGGAGCAGCGACTGCGCGACCGGGGCGGGCAGGGCCAGGATGACGTCCTCGTCCACACCGAGTTCGATCGGCCCGAGGCTGGTCGCAACCGACACCGCGCGGCCGGCCGCCCTGGTCACCGCCGTGGCCCGGCAGCCAAACGTGACTGATGCACCGGCCCGCTTCAGCGCCGCCAAAGCGGGTTCCACGAAGCTGGCGGACAAGCCCTCGCGTGGGAAAGCGGGGATGCAGGCGGCGCCACCCCGCATCAGCGTCTCGCGCATCACCGCCGCCATCAGCAGGGCGCTGCCCGTTTCGGGTGCCGTGTTCAGGGCTGCGATCACCAGCGGCTCGATCAGCCGGCGGTTCAGCGCGCCCGGCGGCATGCACTCCGCCACGGTCCGCTCCGGCCCGGCCCGCAGCAGCGCCAGCAGCCCGCGATACTCCGACAGCCGGGCGCCGGGCACGCGCCGCCGCGGCGAGAGCACCCACCACGGCAGCCGCCCGGGATTGGGCCGCACCGTCCAGCGCTCGCCGGAGGTCAGGTCGTAGAACGGGAACTGCGAGTCCGGCGGCCCGGCCTGCGTGTCGGTGGACCCGACCCGGCGCAGGAACGCGGCGATGGTGCGGTTGCCTGAAAGCCAGAGGTGGTTGCCGTTGTCGATCCGGCAGCCGAGCTCCTTGTCGTGGTAGGAGCGGCAGCGCCCCCCGGCCGCCGGGCTCGCCTCATAGAGTGACACCGGCCGCCCGGCATCCACCACCGCCAAGGCGGCAGCCAGGCCTGCCATGCCGGAACCGATGACATGCACGCGCTTCGTGGAAGATGCAGCGGTCATCGCAGGAAGCGGGCCGCGATCAACAGTTTCTGCCATTTCGGCAGCTTCGCCGGCCGGTCCAACTCGGTCCAGCCCCGCTGGGCGATCCGGTCCAGGATCGCGGCATAGGTGGCACCCATCAGCCGGGCCGGGCGCATCGCCCGCTTGTCGCATTGGTCCATCGCCCCGTGCGCGAGCTGGAACCGGCGCCGCGCTTCGGCGTGCACGCGTTGGCAAACGGCGGGCAAGTGCGGGGAGGCCAGCGCCAGCGCCGGGTCATGCGGGACTCCGGCCTCGGTCAGCCATTCGGCCGGAAGATACAGCCGCCCGCGCCGGGCATCCTCGGCGATGTCCCGCAGGATATTGGTTAATTGCAGCGCACGGCCCAGCGAGTAGGCGACCGCGTCCGCCTGGGCCGACCCGTCCCCGAACGCGCGGACGGAGAGGCGGCCGACGGCGGCGGCCACCCGGTCACAATATAAATCGAGCGTGGCGAGGTCGGGCGCCACGATCACCGTCTCCGCATCCATCTGCATACCGTCGATCACGGCCTGGAAATCCTGCTCCCGCAGGCCGAACCGGCGGACGGCGGCGACCAGGACGCGGGTGACGGCGTCCTCTCCCCGCCCTGCGAAGACGGCGGCGACCCTATTCCGCCAACGGCCCAGGTCGGCACGCTTGGCCTCCATCGGCGCGGGTTCGTCCGCCACGTCGTCCACCAGGCGGCAGAACGCGTAGATCGCATACATGGCCAGCCGGCGGTCGGGCGGCAGGATGCGCATGCCGCGGTAGAACGAGGTGCCGGCACCGCGCACGATCGCCTCCACTGCCTGCCGGTCCGCCTCCAGAGTGTTCATCGCAGCCTCGGCAGAGCGCGCAGGACGGCGGTGGCCACGTCACTGCGGCGCAGCTTCACGCGGGTGGCGAGCGGGTCCTCGCGGCGCAGGCGGGCGGCCAGGCGTTGCGCCAGGCCAGCGATCACAGCCGTCTCCACGCGCAGCCGGCGGTCCCGTACGTGGCTCGGCAAGTCGGCCCCGGCGGCGTTCAGCCCGTCCGCCGCGTCCAGCGCCTGGTCCAACACCGCGCGCAGCCCGGGGCTGGCGGCGGGGGCGTGCAGTGAAGCGGTGTCCACCCCGGCGGCGGCCAGCATGTCCTGCGGCAGGTAGCAGCGGTCGAGCTGTTCGAGGTCCTTCGCGCAGTCCTGCAGGTGGTTCAACACCTGAAGGACTGCGCACAGGGCGTCGGACGGCGGGTAGGTCGCGGGCGCCTCGCCGTGCAGGTCCAGCACGTGGCGGCCGACAGGTGCGGCGGAGTAGCGGCAGTAATCGAGCAGCTCCGCCCAGCTGGCATAGCGCGTCTTGGTCGCGTCCTGGCGGAAGGCGTGCAGCAGGTCGAGCGAATGCTGCGGCGTCACGCCGGTTTCCGCCAGGCTGGCGCGCAGGCGCAGGGCGGTCGGCGAGCCTGCCTGCGCCTCGCCGGTCAGCACGGCGCGCATCGTTTCCAGCCGGGCCAGCTTCTCCGCCGGGGAGAAGGCCGCGCTGTCGGCGATGTCGTCGGCGTTGCGGGCGAAATCGTAGAAGGCGTGCACGTGCGGGCGCAGCGCGGGCCGGATCAGGAAGGAGCCGACGGGGAAGTTCTCGTCGCCCTTGCCCTTACCGGAGGGGGCCTCGACGGTCGTGGCACTCATGCGCCGGCCTCGCCATAGGCGCGGCGTTTCCACACCACGCCGCGGCCGCGATGGTGGTCCAGCGCCGAGCCGACCGTGGCCGCCATGTAGAAGCTGGCGATGGCCGGCAGCGCGAGCGCCCAGAGTGGCGACTGCCCGAACCGCCGCAGCGTCGGCAGGTAGCTGGCGGCGGAGGCGGCCCAGGTCACCGCGGCCACCCACCGCACCAGCCCGCTGCCGAACAGCGCCACCCCCGGCGGCAGCAGCCAGACCAACGCCAGTCCGGCAACGGTGCCGACGAGCAGCAGCGGCGAGAACCGCAGCTGGACGTAGGCGGTGCGCGCCACCATCCGCCACACGTCGGCTGCCGCAGGGTAGGGGCGGATTGAGCGCGCCAGCCGGCTGTGGCCGAGCCAGACCGCGCCGCCGCGCTTCACCGCCGTGGCCAGCGCCACGTCATCGATCAGCGCGCCGCGTACCGCCTCGATCCCGCCGATGCGCGCCAGGGCCGTGCGTCGGATCAGCACGGTGCCGCCGGCGGCAGCCGCCGTGCGCCGCGCCGGGTCGTTCACGCGGGCGAAGGGGTAGAGCAGCTGGAAGAAGAACACGAAGGCGGGGACCAGCGCGCGCTCGGCGGCGCTGGCGCAGTTCAGCGCCACCATCTCCGACACCAGGTCGAGCCGGCCGGCTTCCAGTTTGGCGACCAGGGTGGCGATGTGCGCCGGGTCGTGCACGATGTCCGCGTCACACAGGAACAGCAGCGGGGCGGCGCTGGCCCGCACGCCTTGCGCCACGGCCCAGAGCTTGCCGCTCCACCCAGGGGGCCGCGGCTCCCCGTCCAGCACCTGCAGGCACGGATCGGCGATCGCGTGGGCAATGGCGCCGGTGCCGTCACTGCTGCGGTCGTCCACCAGGATCACCCGCAACGGCCCGGCATAGTCCTGCGCCAGCAGCGAGCGCAGGCAGGCTGCGATGCTCTCTGCCTCGTCGCGCGCCGGCACAACCACGTCCACTGCGGGGGCCGTTCCGGGATGCGCCGCCAGCAGGCTCGGCCCAGCGGACCAGAACCGACCGTGCGCCGCCAGCAGGTAGACCCAGGTTGCGCACGCCAGCCAGACCAGCGGCGCGATCATGCGGCGGCCCGGCGCTGTTCGCGGAACCAGGCAACGGCGTCGAACACCGCCTCGCGCGCAGGCCGCGGGGCATAGCCGAGTTCGGCGCGGGCCTTGGCGGAGGAGAAGAACATCTTCTTGCGTGCCATCGCCAGGATGTCCCGCGTCACCACTGGCTCGATGCCGAAGGTCCGGGCCAACCCCTCGCTGGCCAGCGCCAGCGGATACAGCGCGGCGTGCGGCAACTTGATGCGCGGCGGCTTGCGCCCGGCGGCCTCAGCGACCAATGCCAGGATCTGGCCCATCGTCATGTCCTCGCCGCCCAGGATGTAGCATTCGCCGACCCGGCCATGCTCCAGGGCCAGCACGTGGCCCTCCGCCACGTCGTCCACGTGCGCCACGTTCAGGCCCGTGTCGATATAGGCCGGCATGCGCCCGGCAGCGGCGTCAGCGATCATCTTGCCGGTGGGCGTGGGCTTGATGTCGCGCGGGCCGACGGGAGCGCTCGGGTTCACGACCACGATCGGCACGCCGTCCCGGGCCAAGGCGAGCACGGCCCGTTCGGCCAGGTATTTGGAGCGCTTGTAGGTGCCGATCACCTTTTCCAAAGCGTTCGGCGTCGTCTCGTCCCCCGGCGTGCCGTCGCCCACCAGGCCAAGCGCCGCCACGCTGCTGCAATACACTGCCCGTTCAACACCCGCGGCTTGGCCGGCCAGGAACAGGGCGCGGGAGCCCTCGACGTTGGCGCGGTTCATGTCCTCCGGATCCGGCACCCAGAGCCGGTAGTCCGCGGCCACGTGGACGATAGAGCGGCATCCAGCGACGGCGCGGGCGAGCGAGGCCGGGTCCCGCAGATCCCCCTCGGCCAGCTCGGCGGGGAGCCCGGCGATGTTGGCGCGGTTGCCGCCCGGCCGCACCAGCAGGCGCAACGTGTGCCCGCGGGCGAGCAACGCGCGGGCGACGGCTGAGCCGACGAAGCCAGTGGCGCCGGTGACGAGGGTTGGTCCGGGTTCAGGCACGCCGGAGGGCTACCCCAGCCGGGCGCGCCGGTCCAGGGTCTGCCGCCACGGTGCCGCCGTGCCGCCGGTCAGTAATACCCGTAGGGATGCGGGTGATAGTAACCATAGCGCGGGCCACGCTCCGGAATGAATATACAACCGGACAAAGCAGCCGCCAGGACGAAAGCGCCGGCCGTCCTCAGACAACGGACGATCCAGGGATTTGTCATTCTCGAGCACTCCTCAGGGAGCACTCAACGTGGGAGGGCAATGAAACGCTGCCGGGTCGGTCTGTTGAGAAGTGTAACCCAGCGTCCGCTCTGCCTCCCTACGACGACCGCCGCCGCCAGCACCCTTGGCACGACATACGACTGCATTAAGATGCGCTCGACTGCAATCCGGGAACGATCGCCATGGACGAGGCTGGCGCAGCGACACTGGTGACCGAGCGTGCCGAGCAGCACAGCCTCGCCACGCTGCAGCGCTCCGGCCTGTTCGACGGCGCCTGGTTCCTGGCCCGCAACCCGGATCTGGGGGGCAGCAGCCATGCCGCGCTGGTGCACTGGCACCGCTATGGCTGGCGGGAGAACCGCTGGCCAAACCCGTATTTCGACCCCGTCTACTACCGGCACCGCAACCCTGGCTGCACCGGGGACCCGCTGCTGCACTATATCGAAGTGGGCGAGGTGGCCGGCGCCAAACCGGTGCTGCATTTCGATCCCCCCTGGTACCGCGCCCAGTACGCCGTCCCTGCGGGCGAGCTGTGCCTGGCGCACTACCTCCGCCACCGGCATGGCGGCCGGGTCAGCCCCGTGGCGGAGTTCGACGCCGCCTATTACCTGCGGGAGAACCCGGACGTGGCCGACGCCATGATGGACCCGGCGGAGCACTACTTCGTGCGCGGCTTCAGCGAGGGCCGCGCCCCCTGCCCGGGGTTCGATCCGCGGCGGTGGAAGGGTGGCACCCTGCACGCCAACCCGCTGCTCGGCCTGCTGCAATGGCGCGAACGGGCGCAGTTGGATCGCAGCGCCCCCAACATCGCCGAGGAGATGCGCCGCACCACCCGCCCGAATCCCGGGTTCGAGGCGGTGGCTCCGCTGCCGCCGGGCCTGGAAATCCGCGCCAAGCTGCTCGCCTACTACCTGCCGCAATACCACGCGACGGCGGAGAACGACGCCTGGTGGGGCCGCGGCTTCACCGAGTGGACCAACCTGGCGCGCTCGCTGCCGCGTTTCGCTGGGCACTACCAGCCGCGCACCCCGCGCGACCTCGGGCACTACACGTTGGATGGCAGCGGCACGCTGCGCCGGCAGGCCGCACTGGCCAAAGCCGCCGGGTTGCACGGCTTCGTGTTCTACTTCTACTGGTTCAACGGCCGCCGCCTGCTGGACGCGCCGCTCGAGGCCCTGCTCGCCGACACCGGCCTGGACCTGCCGTTCTGCCTGATGTGGGCCAACGAGAACTGGACCCGGCGCTGGGACGGCTCCGACGACCAAGTGCTGATCAGCCAGGACTACCGCGCCCGTGATGAACCCGGCCTGATCGCCGAGTTCGCCCGCCACTTCGCCGACCGCCGCTACATCCGGCTCGGCGGCCGGCCCGTGCTGATGGTCTACCGCGCCCGGCTGATCCCCGGCGGCCCTGCCACGGTGGAGCGCTGGCGCCGCCTGTTCCGCGACGGCTTCGGCGAGGACCCCGTCTTCGTCATGGCCCAAAGCTTCACCGACACCGATCCCCGCCCCTGCGGCATGGACGCCGCCGTCGAATTCCCGCCGCATAAGCTCACCAGCCGCGTCCCGATGATCAACGAGGACCTGCACGTGCTGGACCCGGCGTTCGACGCCGAGGTGTACGACTACGCCGCCATCGCCCGCGCCTCCGCCGAAGAACCCGCGCCGCCCTTCCCGCTGATCAAGACCGCCGCCCCCGGTTGGGACAACGACCCACGGCGGCAGGGCGCCGGCACGGTGCTGCACGGCGCCACCCCGGCGCTGTACCAAGCGTGGCTGGAGGACCTGATCCGCTTCGCCCGCCGCCACCCGGTCGAGAGGGAGGCCCTGGTCTGCATCAACGCCTGGAACGAATGGGCGGAGGGCGCCACGCTGGAGCCGGACATCCACTGGGGTGCCGCTTTCCTGAACGCGACCGCCCGGGCAGCGGCCGGCCTGCCGGCGCCGGGCGAGCGCACCTGCATCCTCCTGGTCGGCCATGACGGGCTGCGCCACGGCGCGCAGACGCTGCTGCTGCGGATCGGGCGCGCGTTGCAGGCCCAGCACGGCGTGGCGGTCGCCTTCCTGCTGCTGGAAGGCGGGCCGCTGGAGGCGGAGTACCGGGCGGTGGCGCCGGTCACGGTGGCATCCGGCCAGGAGCCGCTGGAGGCGATGGCCCGCTCGGCCCGTGCTGCCGGGTGCAGTGCCGCCCTGGTCAACAGTGCGGCGAGCGCGCGGGCGGTGCCGGTGCTGCAGCGCAACGGGCTTCCCTCGGTGCTGCTGGTGCACGAGCTGCCGCGCCTACTGCACGAGAAAGGCTTGGCTGGCCCGCTCCGCGACGCGATGGCGCTGGCCGACACCGTCGTGTTCCCGGCCGCCCTGGTGCGGGACCGGTGTCTGGAGGCGGTGGCGACGGTCCCGGGCCGGGTCGCCGTGCTGGCACAGGGGATCGAACTGGCGGCCCAGCTCGACGAGGTGCCACGCGATGCCGTCCGGGCCGCGCTGCATGTGCCACCCGAAGCCGTGCTGGCGTTGGGCATGGGTTACGCCGACCTGCGCAAAGGGTTCGACCTGTTCCTCCAGGTCTGGCGCGCGGCCCGCGCGTCGGGGCGACCGGTCTACTTCGCCTGGGCCGGCGGCATCGACCCGGCGACGCATGCCTATCTCGGCACCGAGATCGCCACGGCGGAGGCGACCGGCACCTTCCGCTGCCTCGGCCACCGCAACGATGCCAGGGCGCTGCTCGGCGCGGCCGACATCTTCGTGCTGACCTCGCGGGAGGACCCGCTGCCCTCGGTGGCGCTGGAGGCGTTGGCGTCCGGCACCCCGGTCGTGGCGTTCGAGGAGGCCGGGGGGCTGCCCGGGCTGCTCGCCCGCCATGGCGGCGGCTGCAGCGTGCCGCTGGGGGATGCGGCCGGGATGGCGCACGCCGCCCTGCGCCTCGCCGTGGACGGCACGGGTGAGTCCCGGGCCGCGTTGGCCGCCCGCTCCCGCCATGCGTTCCGGTTCGAGGCGTACAGTGCCGCCTTGCTGGCGCTCGCCCGGCCCCATTTGCGCACCATCTCCGTGGTGGTGCCCGGTTGCGACTACGCGCGCTTCATGCCGGCCCGGCTGGCCTCGGTGTTCGCGCAATCCTATCCCGTGCACGAGGTGCTGCTGCTGGACGACGCCTCGCTGGACGACACGGTGGCGGTGGCCGAACGGGTCGCCGCCGGGTGGGGGCGCCAGCTGCGGGTGGAGCGGACCCAGGCCCGGTCCGGCTCAGTGTTCGCGCAGTGGCTGCGCGCGGCCGAGCTGGCGGAAGGCGAGTGGCTGTGGATCGCCGAAGCTGATGACGGCGCCGAGCCGGATTTCCTGTCCGCCCTCGCCGCCTCCCTGGCGCACGTGCCGGACGCGGCGTTCGCCTTCACCGACAGCCGCGCCATCGACGAGTCCGGTGCGACGCTGTGGCTGGACCACAAGGCGTATTATGGCCCCGGCGTGCTGGCCACGGACGCCGTGTTCGACGGGCGGGCGTTCCTGCGCGAGCATCTTTCCGAGCGCAACCTGATCCTGAACGCGAGCGCCGTGCTCTGGCGACGGGGGGACCTGCTCGCCGCGTTGCGCCGCTGCGAGGCGGAGTGGCGCCAGTTGCGGGTTGCCGGTGACTGGCGGGTGTATGCCGAGATGCTGGCCCACCCCGGTGCGCAGGTGGCCTACGTCGCCCACCCCCTCAACCACCACCGTCGGCACGGTGCGAGCGTGACATCCCGCATAAGCGACGCCGCCCATGTGGCGGAGGTGGCGCGGGTCCACGAGGCCATCGCCCGACTGCTCGGCTCGTCCCCCGGGCTGCAGAAACGGCAGCGGGACTACCGGCGTAGCTTGGCCAAGAAGGCAGCACCACTTCCCTCCCCTTGAGGGTCCCTCAAGGGGAGGGGGACTGCATTCCTGGTCTTATGGTGTCAAATCACCCCGCCGTGCCCGGCTCCGCCATTTTCCGGTGCATCTCCGCCGTTAGCCCCGCCGGGGCGATGTGGGCGATGGCCGCCTGCAGCTTGTTGTGCCAGCCAGCGACCACGTCGCCGTCGCCCTTCATCATCGCCTTGAACCCGGCCTCGGCGACCATCACCGGGTCGTCCTTCTTGGCGGTGCCGACCTTGGTGTCCATCATGTCGGCCGTCTCGAAGAAATCGGTCTCCGTGGCACCGGGCATCAGGCAGGTCACCGTGATTCCGTGATCCTTCAACTCGTGCCGCAGCGCGAAGCTGAAGCTGTCGAGGAAGGCCTTGGTGCCGTTGTACACCGCCTGGTAGGTGCCGGGCAGGAAGCCCGCGATCGAGCCCGTGATCAGGATTTTGCCGCTGCCCGCCGCCTTCATGTCCTTCGCGACCTTTTGAATCAGCAGCAGCGTGCCGGTGATGTTGGTGTCCACCACGTGGCGCCACGCCGCAGGGTCCTGGTCCAGGAAACCGCGGCCGAGACCCCGGCCGGCATTGGCGAGCAGTGCTTCGACCTTTCGGCCGGCGATCGCGGCGTGGAGCTTATCCACGCCGGCCTCGCCGGATAGGTCGGCCACGACCGCCTTCACCTGCGCGGCACCGCGCAGCGAACTGGCCACCTGCTCGATCTTCGGGTCGTCGGCGGCCACGATCAGGTCGAAGCCGCCGGCGATGCATTGCTTGGCCAGCTCGTGGCCGATGCCGGCCGACGCGCCGGTGACGATGGCGAGCGGACGGGTGGATTGGGCCATGCGATAGTCTCCTGAATTAGCGAGTGGGGAGAGCGAGCCTCGATGCACGCACGCGATTGCCGTGCGTCCCAAGCTCCCTCACCCCGGCCCTCTCCCAGCGGGAGAGGGCCTAGTATTTACGGGGTGAGCACGACCTTGATGCACCCATCCTGCTTGTCGCGGAACGTCTTGTATAAATCGGGCCCGTCGGCGAGCTTGCCCTTGTGCGTGATCACGAAAGACGGGTCGATCTCGCCGTTCTCGATGCGCCGCATCAGGCTCGGCAAGTAATGCTGCACCGGCGTCTGCGCCATCTTGAACGTGAGCCCGCGGTTGATGGCGCTGCCCATCGGCACCTTGTCCACGAAGCCGCCATAGACGCCGATGATGCTGACGATGCCGAAGTTGCGGGTGTTGTTGATCGCCTGGCGCAGCACATGCGGCCGGTCCGTCCCCGCGCCGACCATTACCTTTGCCCGGTCCAGCATGGAGTCGAAGCTGGCGGAGGTATGCGGCTCGGTGCCCACGGCATCGATGCAGGCGTCGGCGCCGCGGCCGTGTGTGAGGTCCTGGATGCGGTCGTACACATCCTCCTTCATGAAGTCGATCGTGATGGCGCCCGCCGCCTCCGCCATGCGCAGCCGCTCCGGCACGGTATCGATCGCGATCACCCGCTCCGCCCCCAGCAGGAAGGCGCTGCGGATGGAGAATTGGGCCACCGGGCCGCAACCGAACACGGCGATGGTCTCGCCGCCTTTGATCTCGCAGAAATCGGCACCCATGTAGCCCGTCGGGAAGATGTCCGACAGGAACAGCACCTGGTCGTCGCTCAGCCCTTCCGGCACCTTGATCGGCCCGACATCGGCGAACGGCACCCGAAGGTATTCCGCCTGCCCGCCCGGGTAGCCGCCCAGCAGATGGGAGTAGCCGAACAGCCCCGCCGTCGGGTAGCCCCACAGTTCGGCCGCCATCTTCGCGTTCGGGTTGGACCGCTCGCAGCCGGAGAAATACCCCTTCTTGCAGAAGAAGCACTCGCCGCAGGAGATGGTGAACGGCACCACCACCCGGTCGCCGATCTTCAGCTTCTTGTTCTCGGACCCGACCTCGACCACCTCGCCCATGCATTCATGGCCGACGATGTCCCCGCCCTTCATCGTCGGGATCACGCCGTCCAGCAGATGCAGATCCGAGCCGCAGATCGCGCAGGCGGTCATCCGGATGATGGCGTCCCGCGGATGCTCGATCTTGGGGTCCGGCACCGTGTCGCACCGGATGTCGCCCTTGCCGTGCCATGCCAACGCTTTCATGTCGCCCAACCTTCCGTGTGGTACCTCGCCCGCTGAACGGGCCCCGTGCCCCGGCGTTTCGTGGCGTCATGGCATGGTCGCGTTGCGGTGATCGGGAACGCCTCCTTTGTTGGCCCGTTCGGGAGGTTCCGCTCCCCGACCTGGTGACCCAACGCCACATGCGCCGCTCCGTTGCCACAAGCCTGACCAGCGCCTGCGTGCGGCTTGCCTGGCCCGTGATCATCGTGGCGACCCTGCTCACGGCCGCCGCCGGCGGCTATGCCGCGACGCACTTCCGGATCGACACCAACACCGACCGCCTGATGCCCGCCTCGCTTCCCTGGGTGCAGCGCGCGCACGCCTACGAGGGCGCTTTCCCGACCAGGAAGGTGGTCGCCGACATCCAGGCACCGACGCCAGAACTGGCCGGAGACGCTGCAACCAGGCTCGTCGCGGCACTGCAATCCCAGACCGGCGCGGTGAACTCCGTCGAGCAGCCGCAAGGGGGCGCCTTCGCTGCCCGCTCGGGCCTGCTGTTCCCGCCCACGGCGCAGGTGCAGCAGGTCACGGCGCAGCTGCAGCAGGCCCGGCCACTGTTGGCCGAACTCGCCGCCGACCCCACGCTGCGGGGTGCCATGCAGGCGCTGGCCGGGTCCGCCCGCATGGGCCCGCACGCGCCCGACCGCGCCAGCGCCCTGCTGGCCGGCACGCTGGAGGCAGCCTTCGCCGGCCGTTACGCCGCTTTCTCCTGGCAGACGCTGCTGCGCGGGCAGGACCCGGCGCCGTCCGATCTGCGCCAGCTCCTGCCGATCGAGCCCGTGCTGGACTTCGCCGCCCTGCAACCCGGCAAACGCGCCAGCGATGCGATCCGCCAGGCCGCCACCGACGCCCGCATCGGCCCCGCGGACGGCGCCACCCTGCTTCTGACCGGCGAGGCGCCGGTGAACGACGAGCAGTTCGCCACCCTGTCCAGCGGCGCCACCCTGAATGGTATCGGCACGGCGGTCGCGGTGCTGCTGATCCTGTGGCTGGCGCTGCGCTCGACCCGGATCGTGCTGGCCGTGGTGCTGAACCTGGTCGCGGGCCTGGTGCTCACCGCGGCGGTCGGGTTGCTGACGGTCGGCGCGTTCAACCTCATTTCGGTGGCCTTCGCCGTGCTGTTCGTGGGGCTGGGGGCCGATTTCGGCATCCAGTTCGGCGTGCGCTACCGTTCGGAACGGCACGACGTGGACGAGGTGGGCGCTGCCCTGCGCGCCGCCGCGTCCAAGGCGGGAGGCGCGCTGGCCCTGGCGGCGGCCGGGGTGACGGCGGGGTTCTTCTCCTTCCTGCCCACCGACTACAAGGGCGTCTCGGAACTGGGCCAGATCGCCGGGCAGGGCATGGTGATCGCCTTCGTGCTCACGCTGACGCTGCTGCCCGCGCTGATCGCCGTGCTGCGCCCGCCCGGCGAGCCGGAGCGGCTGGGCTACGCCTTCCTGGCACCGGTGGACTCGTTCCTGGGCCGCCACCGCATTCTGGTGGTCGTGGGCACGTTGGGCGTGGTGCTCGCCGGGTCCCCCCTGCTGGCCCGCCTGCAATTCGATTTCGACCCGATGCACCTGCAGGATCCGAACGGCCAGGCCGTCCGCACCTACCGCGACCTGGCGCGGGACCCCGCCACCGGGGTCGCCGCCGTGGACGCCACGGCGCCTTCGCTGGCCGAGGCCCGCACGCTGGCGCAGACGCTGGCCGCGCTGCCGCAAGTGCA
>CAXSEG010000064.1:0-16671 GCA_964235545.1 uncultured Acetobacteraceae bacterium | reverse complement strand
GCCCGCGCCCGGAACAGCTGCTCGGCCAGCATCGGCCGCACCAGCAGATGCGGCCACGTCATCCTGCCCAGCGACAGCGCCGCATCCGCCCGGGCCAGCACCGACCCGTCCAGCCCCTCCGCCCCGCCCAGCAAGAAGCAGAGCGGGCGGGAGGCGCCGAGCCATCGTTCCAGCAGTACAGCCAGGCCCTCGCTGTCCGGCGCCACCCCGCCACTGTCGAGCGCCACGGCCAGGGCCTGGGGTGGGGTCGCCGCCAGCAGCGCCTCGGATTCGCGCCGCTTGATCTCGGCCGGGGCACCCCGTCCCTCGGCTACCTCCGTCACCGCCAGGGGCGGGCGGAGGCGGGCGTTGTAGCGCGTGAACAGGTCGGCTTCCGGACCGGCACGCAACCGCCCGACCGCAATCAGCCGCATCGCTGTTGCAACGGCACGGCAAGTCGGGACATAGCGGACAGGAACGAAGGAGACGCCCCGCCATGCGCCCGATCCTGCTGCTCAGCGCCGCCCTCCTGCTGGCAGCCGCCGCCCCGGCTCCCAAGACCCTCGCCCCGTCCGGCCCGGTGAGGCTGGCACCCATGCCGGGCACCCCGCTCGAGGCCACGGCCAAGCGCGTCGCCGCGGCCGATGTCGAGGATGGCGGCGCCGGCGCCCTGCTGCTGCTCGGCAGCCAGCACCTCGGCACGTCCGGCATCGGCCCCGCGCTGTTCGTGCAGGTGCAATCGCCCCGCGCCTGCGGCTCCGCCGGATGCTCCACCTCGGTCTACCTGCCCACCAAGACAGGCTGGACCAAGATCCTGGACGCGGTCAGCGGCGCCGTTGTGGTGGAACAGGCCGAGCACGGCGGCATGCACGACCTTCTGGTCGGCCCCGACGACCGCTGGGCGTGGAACGGCCGGGCCTATGCCGACACGCTGCCGGCGCCCCAGGTCGACCTGCGTCCGCGCCGGCCACCCACGACCCGGCGTCCTACCAGAACTCGGTCCCACGCGCTCCCTTGAACGGCCCGATCAGGTTGGCGGTGACCCAGCCGCCATAGAACCCGCCGGGTTGCGGCGTGACCCGCTCCTCGCCGACGTAGCAGGCGTCCATCAGCCCGGCATACACGGCCACATGGTCCCGCAACGACTCGAACGCCGGCGTGGGCGCCGGGTAGAACCACCCCGCATCCCGCATGGTACGCCCGCCGCCGGTCAGGTTGACGTAGTCCGCACGCCCTTTCCATTCGCAGAACGAATGCCGCGCCGAGCCGCCGACAGCACCGGGAATGAACGCGTCTGGCGGGATGTAGTAGCTGGGCGGGTGCGTCGTCTCCAGCACGCGCCATGCGGCCGTCGTGGAGGCGATGGTTTCGCCGCCGAGCACGATGCGGATCGGCTCCGATACCGGTTCCAGATGCGGCGGGCGGGGGTAGTCGGCGACGCGTTCGGGCTGCATCAGGGTTGCCCTGGAAGGAGGCTGGCATCCAGGATGTCCGCTGCCTGGTAAGGACAGGCGGCCGGAAAACTCTGGCGCGCCAGTCCGGTCTCCTTCTCGGCACGCAGCAGGGCGTAGTGATATCCTCGGGCGACCGACGCGGAAAACATCGCGCGAAGGCTGGGATTGTCGCCCAGATGGTCCGCGATCTGATCACGCTGTTCTTCGGTCGTCAGCTTCCAGCTCCGGCTGCGGAGCCCTGGCTGGTGTTGCCACTTCAGCATATGCGTCAGCAGGACGGCGAGCCGACTCTGCATCTCCTGGCGCCGGCTCTTGCCCAGATCTTCGATCTCCTCAGCGATGTGGTCGAGGTCCGCCTCGGTCACGCGCCCCTCTCGAAGCAACTTCGCCTGCATGTTCGTCCAACCGAAGAAATCGTGGTCGTATAGGTCGCTCATGCCGCCGGCTCCGTCTCAGCCACCTCGTCGTCCAACTCGGCGCCCCACATCTTCTCCAGCGCATACAAGTCGCGCGCCTCGGGCTTGAACAGGTGCACCACGATGTCCCCAACATCGATCAGCACCCAGTCCGACCCGCCGGCACCCTCCACCGGTACGTGGCCCACGCCGGCCCCGTGCAGCTTCTCCTGCAGATGCGTCGCCATCGCGCTGATCTGGCGGTCGGCCAGGCCAGTCGCGATCACCATCCGATCGGTGAAGGCGGCCCGCCCAGCCAAGTCCAGCACGATCACGTTCTCCGCCTTGTCGTCTTCCAGGCTGGTCACGATCAGCGTCTGGATCAGGTCCAGCTTGGATGCTTCGGCCGGCTTGGCCTTGGGCTTGCGCGGCGCACGGGGCTTTGGCCCGGCGGCGGCGGCCTTCTTACGGGGCGTGCCCGGCGCCTTGGCCGCCTCCTGCAACGCTGCCGGCGGCTTGGGCGTACGCCGCTTGGCGGGCGGCTTGGCGGCGGGGTCGGCGGTGGTGGGCTTCCTGGCTATGGTCCTGCTCCGGCTTGAAGTGGCGTTGCGCTCGAGTATGCCGCGCGCAGGGCCGTCGCTGATATGGCATTCTGCGACGCCGGCAAGAAGGTCCACGCCGGCGGCCGGATCTGCGCCAGTATCGGCGCCTCCCGCGCCGGGTGCCAGGCCCGCCGCAGCCGCAGCGCCGCCTGCCCGGCCAGCGCACGGTGGTTATAGCCGGGGCGCGGCACCACGGCGAACGGCACGGCCCGGGCGATCCCGGTCCACCGCCGCCAGCGCGGCAGCTCGGCCAGGATGTCGGCCCCCATCAGCCATACGAACTGCACCCGCGGGAACAGCCGGCGCAGCGCCCGCAGGGTGTCGGCGGTGTAGCGCGTGCCCAACTGGCGCTCGATCGCCGTCGCCACTACTCGGTGCCCGTCCGCGATGCCGCACGCCGAGGCCAGCCGGTCCGCCAGCGGAGCCATGCCGTTCGCCTTCTTCAACGGGTTGCCCGGCGATACCAGCAGCCACACCTGGTCCAGCCGCAACCGCTGCAACGCCACCTGCGCCAGGTGCTGGTGCCCCGCATGCGCCGGGTTGAACGAGCCGCCGAGGATCCCGATCCGCAACCGGCAGCGATGGCCGAACCGGGGAACAGGCGTCGCGGGCCGGACGCTCAGGGCCGGACCTGCCCCGTGCCGGTCACCACCGTGCGGTAGGTGGTCAGCTGTTCCGGCCCCACCGGCCCGCGGGCGTGCAGCCGCCCGGTGGCGATCCCGATCTCCGCGCCGAAGCCGAACTCGCCGCCGTCGCAGAATTGCGTGGAGGCATTCCACAGCGCCACCGCGGAGGACACCCCGGCCAGGAAACGCTCCGCCGCAGACGCGTCGGCGGTGACGATGGCATCAGTATGCTCGCTGCCGTGGCGCGCGATGTGGGCAAGCGCCCCGTCCACGCCGTCCACCACGGCGACGTTCAGCACGGCATCCAGCCACTCGGTGTCGAAATCGCCGGGCTCGGCGGCCGGCAGGTCGGGCAGGATCGCCCGGGCGCGTTCGTCGGCGCGGAACCGGCACCCGAACGCGGCCGTGGCAGCGATCAGCGGCGGCAGCAGGTCCGCGATGCCGGCCGAGTCCACCAGCAGCGTCTCGGTCGCACCGCACACGCCGGTGCGGCGCAGCTTGCTGTTCACCAGCAGCGCGCAGGCCATCGAGTGGTCGGCCGCCGCGTGCACGAACAAGTGGTTCATCCCCTCCGCATGCGCCAGCACGGGCACCCGCGCCTCGCGCTGCACGCGCTCGACCAGGGACTTGCCGCCACGCGGGATGATCAGGTCGATCAGCCCCGCCCCGGCCAGCAGCGCCCCGACATGCGCCCGATCCGCGTCGGGCGCCATCTGCACGCAGGCGGCGGGCAGCCCGGCAGCCACGATCCCGTCCACCAGGGCGGCGTGGATGGCTCGCGCGCTATGCAGGCTCTCGGACCCGCCGCGCAGGATCACGGCGTTGCCCGATTTCAGGCACAACCCCGAGGCATCCGCCCCCACGTTGGGCCGGCTCTCGTAGATCATGCCGATCACCCCGATCGGCGTGGCGATGCGCCGGAACCGCAGCCCGTTCGGGCGGTCCCACTCGGCCAGCGTGCGGGCAAGCGGGTCGGGCAGGGCCGCCACCTCCTCCAGCCCGGCCGCCATCGCCTCGACCCGGTCCGGCGTCAGTGTTAGCCGATCCCGAAACGCGGGGGTCGCCTGGCTGGCCCGCAGATCGGCCTCGTTCGCGGCCAGGATCGCGGGTGCGCTGACCCGCAGCCGCGCCGCGGCGGCCAGCAGGGCGGTGTTGCGCGCCTCGCTCGTGGACCGGGCTAGGACCGCGGCGGCAGCCCTCGCAGCAGGGCCGGCCACGTTCAGCCAAGCGGAAACGTGAGTGGTGTCGGCGGTCATGCGTGGTCCTGGCGGTGAGCGTGGTGCAGGGCTAAGCTGTAAGCTATGCTGGACCTTCATGAAATCCACGATGTGCTGACCGGCGATTTCGAGCTGACCGATCCCGCGCAAGTCAAGCGGGAGCGCGCCATGCTTGCGGAAGCGGTCGCGCAGTTTGAGCGAGGCGAGTTTTACGACTTCGACATCGTCGAGGCTTGACTGGATGCGCTTGAAACCGATCCGACCGCCAAGCTTCCGCCATATTCGCGCCTAAGCTTAGTTTTGCGCGTCTTAGGCCCCGGTCAGGACGACTCCACCGTCTAACGAAGCGGGAACCCCAACCCCACCAGCACCTCCCGCAGCCGGTCCCGCCCGGCGAGTGCGCTGACCCGGCCCATGCGTGACCATACTCGCTCCGTCCAGCTATAGCGGGATCGCTCCGCCTTACCGCTGAATGCCTCCAGCGCGCGGTCGTAGGCCGCGACACCCTCCGCCTCGGCCTGCAGGCCATACCGCTCGTGGTGCAGCACGACGGATTGCGGCAGCCGCGGCTTCACCATCGCCGGGTCCCTCTCGTCGGCATACCCGACGCACAGCCCGAACACGCCCGCAGCCCCCGGCGGCAGGCCCAGCAGCGCCGCCACCCGCGCCATGTCGTTGCGCAGCGCGCCGATATAGACCGTGGCCAGGCCCATGCTCTCGGCCGCAACGATCGCGTTCTGCGAGGCGATCGCCGCATCAAGGGCCGCAACCAGGAACGTCTCCAAGTACGGCAACCCCTCCAGCGTGCGGCCTGTCGCCTCGCCCAGCCGTTCCATCCGCGACAGGTCGGCGACCCAGACCAGGAACAGCGGGCACTGCTCGATATGCTTCTGCCCGCCGGCCACCTGCGCCAGCGCAGCCTTGGTCGCCGGATCGTTCACGGCCACGACCGACCAGGTCTGCATGTTGGACGAGGTCGCCGCCGACTGCGCCGCCGCCACCAGCGTTTCCAGCGTGCCCGACGGTACCGTGTCCGGCTTGTAGGCCCGCACCGAGCGGTGCTGCATCAAGCTGGCGATCACCTCGTTCCACGGCCCTGCGGGCAAGGGCGCCGCCTCGGCACCGTAGCGGGCGAGCAGGGCGGCGGAGCGGGCTGGCATGTCTTGCATTCGGTCGGTCCCGGGATATGGCCTGTGCCGGCAGAGTGGAGCAGTCAGCGCGGCAACGGAAGAGAGCTTACCCTCGCGCGTGCCTCAGCTGAGCAGCACCAGGTCGTCCCGGTGGATCGCCTCGTCCCGCCCCCGCCAGCCCAGCAGCGCCTCGATCTCCTCCGACCGGTGCCCGGCGATCCGCCGCATGTCCTCGGCCGAATACGCACACAGCCCGCGCGCCAGGGTGGCACCATCCAGGCCGTGCACCTCCACCGGGTCCCCCCGGTCGAACGACCCCAGGATGTCCCGCACCCCCGCCGGCAGCAGCGAGCGTCCCGCCACCAGCGCCCGCGCCGCCCCCGGGTCCACCGTCACGCTGCCCAGCGGTTGCAGGCTGCCGGCGATCCAGCGCTTGCGGGCGGAACGGCCCTCGGGCGCGGCCAGGAACCAGGTGCAACGCGCGCCGGCCACCACCGCCTCGATCGGGCTCGGCACGCTGCCCAGCGCGATTCCCATCGTGCAGCCGGCCTGGGTCGCGATCCGGGCCGCCACCAGCTTCGTCCGCATACCGCCGGACGAGTAGCCCGGCGGCGGCTCCCCGCCCATCGCCTCGATCTCGGGCGTGATCTGCGGCACCACGGCGATGTGCTGCGCCGCCGCGTCCACCCGAGGGTCGGCGGTATACAGCCCGTCGATGTCGGACAGCAGCAGCAGCCGGTCCGCGCCCACCATCTCCGCCACCCGCGCGGCCAGCCGGTCGTTGTCGCCGAAACGGATCTCCGCAGTGGCCACGCTGTCGTTCTCGTTGATCACCGGCACGCAGCCCAGGCCCAGCAGGGTGGTCAGCGTCGCCCGCGCGTTCAGGTAGCGCCGCCGGTCCTCGGTGTCCTCCAGCGTCAGCAGCAGCTGCGCCGCGGTCAGCCCCTGGCTGGACAGCGCAGCTGCCCAGGCCTGCGCCAGCTGGATCTGGCCCACGGCGGCCGCCGCCTGCTTCTCCTCCAGCCGCAACCGAAGCTGCGTCAGCCCCAGCGTCCGCCGGGCCAGCGCGATCGCCCCCGAGGACACCAGGATCACGGCCGTGCCCCGCGCCCGCGCCGCCGCCACGTCCTCCGCTACGCTCTGCAGCCACGCTGTGCGCGGGGACGCGCCATCTACCACCAGCGCGCTGCCGATCTTCACGACCAGCAGCCGCGCGCTGGCCAGCGTCACGCAGGGACCCGGTCGGCATGCACCGTGTCCATCAGCCGCCGCAGCAGCTCCGGCACCCCCGCCCCCGTCGCGCCCGAGAGCAGCCCCACCGCCTGGCCGGACGCCTTCGCCAGCGCGGCCCGCCGGGCAGAAATTTCCCGCGGGCTCATCGCATCGGACTTGTTCAGCACCAGCAGCTCCGGCTTCTCGGCCAGCCCGCCGCCATACGCCTCCAGCTCCTCGCGCACGGTGCGCCAGGCCTGCACCACGTTGCCCGCCGCCCCGTCCACCAGGTGCAGCAGCACGGCGCAGCGTTCGACATGGCCGAGGAAGCGGTCGCCCAGCCCGGCCCCCTCATGCGCGCCCTCAATCAGCCCAGGGATGTCTGCGATCACGAACTCCTCCGAGTGCGACAGCCGCACCACACCCAGTTGCGGGTGCAGCGTGGTGAACGGATAGTCCGCGATCTTGGGCCTTGCTGCGGACACCACCGACAGGAACGTGCTTTTCCCCGCGTTCGGCAGCCCGACCAGGCCCACATCTGCGATCAGCTTCAGCCGCAGCCACACCCAGCGCTCCTCGCCGGGCCACCCCTTGTCGGCGCGGCGCGGCGCGCGATTGGTGCTGGACTTGAAGTGTGCGTTGCCGTGCCCGCCATCGCCGCCGCGGCACAGCACGATCCGTTTGCCCGCTGCGTCCAGGTCCGCAAGCAGCAACTCGCGGTCCGTGTCGTCGATGATCTGGGTGCCGATCGGAACCCGGATCAGCACGTCCTCGGACCCGGCGCCCGTGCGGTCCTGGCCGGCGCCATTGCCGCCCTTGCGCGCGCGGAAATGCTGCGTGTAGCGGAAGTCGATCAGGGTGTTGAGGTTGGCGACAGCCTCGAAGATCACGTCCCCGCCCCTGCCGCCGGTGCCGCCATCGGGGCCGCCGAACTCGATGAACCGCTCCCGCCGGAACGCAATCACGCCATCCCCGCCATCGCCGGAGCGGACATAGATTTTGGCCTGGTCGAGGAACTTCATCGTATAGGGTCCAAACGAAACGAGGGCCGGCTTGCACCGACCCTCGCGCGATCACGGCGGCAGTAAGCGCGTTACTCGGCGGCGACGGCCATCGGGGCTGAAACCTCGACGGAGACATGCACCCGGCCCTCGGCCCGGTGACTGAACTTCACGTGGCCGTCGGTCAGCGCGAACAGCGTGTGGTCCTTGCCAATACCCACGTTCGGGCCGGCCTTCACCTTGGTGCCGCGCTGGCGGATGATGATGTTGCCGGCGATTACCGCCTCGCCACCGAACTTTTTTACGCCCAGGCGCCGGCCCTCGGTATCGCGGCCGTTGCGGGACGAGCCGCCTGCTTTCTTGTGTGCCATCTCTCTCTATTCCTTGCTCAGGCCGCAGCGGCCGCGCTGATCTCGCCGATCCGCAGCACGGTGACGTGTTGGCGATGGCCGTTCTTGCGACGGCTGTTCTGCCGGCGGCGCTTCTTGAAGATGATGATCTTCTCCAGCCGGTCCTGCGCCACCACCGTCGCTGTCACTGTGGCACCCGGCAGCACTGGAGCACCGATCAGCAAGCCGCCTTCACCGCCGCCGACGGCCAGCACGTCCGTGAAGGTCACGATCGAGCCGTGCTCGGCGTCAAGCTTCTCGACCTTGAGGATCTGCTCTGGCGTCACTCTATACTGCTTTCCGCCGGTGCGGATGACTGCGAACATCGGGCCTATATCCTAACGGAATCGTCGGCAGCGCCACGGCAGGCAGCCGAGCGAGGCCGGGCGGCAAGTCACCCTGCCGCCGGAGCGACGCGTTATAGCGCGCGTTCGACCTGAGTCAACGCGCCCCGCTACGCCCGCTTCACTAGCGCTCAAAGGCCCGTCTTGGCCTGCAATCCGGCGGCCTCGATCCCAGCCAGGGCGCAGATCTCGTCGTTGTCGGAGTTGTCTCCCGACACGCCGACCGCCCCGATCACGTCGCCACCGGACAGGATCAGCACCCCGCTCGGCACCGGTATAAGGCGGCCGGCGCTGACTGCGGTCAGCGCCGCCATGAAGGTCGGGTTGGCGTGCGTTCGGTCGAACAGCTCGCGTGAGCCGAAGCCCATCCCGAGAGCCCCCCAGGCTTTGCCGAACGCGATGTCGAACCGCAGGATGCCCGACCTGTCCTCGCGCTTGAAGGCGACGAGGTGCCCGCCCGGATCGAGGACGGCGACGGACAGCGGCATGAAGCCGCGGGAGCGCCCTTTCTCCAAGGCGGCATCGACGATCGTGGATGCGGTGCTGAGTGTCATGGCCATGCTTCGGCTCCTCTGTAAGAAGTGGCCGCCGCAATAGCCGGTATCGCTTGGTGGGCCAAACCACTCCGTCCAGCTGTATCTCCCGTTGTCTCGCGCCAATGTGACATACGTCGACGATAGGTCTGCTGCGTCGCAGCAATGGCTTTGGGTATGCCGTCGGGAAATGAAATGGAGCGTAAATTCACTACATTTGCGAAATTGGTAACGTGGCCCGATTTTTGATCCGCCAAAGCCTTTAAAACCATCCAGGCACGCGATAAGCGCATACGATTGAAGCAACTCATGCGATCCGTGCAAGTTAGCTCTGAATATTCATCACAAATCTCAAAAATAAACGTAAACGTTTTGATCTTACACAACCGCTAGTTTACGCTTGACGCTGATGCGTGCACAAATTAGAGACGGCTCACTCACGAGAGCGGGAGATTTCAGATGGCTGTTGTCACGGTTACAGGTGGCGCAGGTCAGCCGGACATTCGGCTGGCGTTCGACGCAGGCGCGAACACGCTGGCCGCGCGGAGCCTTGGCTATCTGATTTCACAAGAATTCAGCGGCGCCACTGCAACCGGTGTCACTGCTTCGCACAACACGGGTGGATTTGCCTCGTCCGGCACCCCGGGCGGCTACCTGATCGTAACCGAAGGCGGCACGACGGACTTCCCATATGGCATCAAGGCGATCGTGACGACGGGCGCGCCCACGACGGTGTTTGGCGGATCCTCGGACGACCAGCAAGTGCTCAGCCAGGGCAACCTGTCCTACACGACGTCCTACCAGGGCGGCGAGATCGTGCTCGCGAGCGGCACCAACCACGTCGGCCTGATGGCGGGGTTGAACACCGTATACGGCGGTTCCGGGTCGGACGACATCAGTGTGGTGAACAGCACTGGCGACGTGAACACAATCTATGCCGGCGACGGCAGCACGACGGTCAATGTCGGATCCGGACTGATCAGCGTCGTGGGCTCCCTGTCCGCGACCTCGACTCTGTCGATCAACGGTTCGGAGGCGGGCAGCTACGTCAATGGCGGGTTTGGCACGTTGCTCGACGCCTCCGCAATCGGGACCGTGATTGGTGGTGCCGCCGGCGGCAACAAGATCGTCGCCCAGGGCGCGGCCACGATCACCGGCGGCGGCACGAACGACTACCTCGAGGGCAATAGCGCCGGCACGGTGATCACCGCGGCCGATGACGGCACCATGGTGAGCGTTCACTCCGGGGACGAGACGGTCAACGGCGGCTACGGCACGACCACGATTGATATCGGTGCCGGTTCCGGCACCGTCGCGGTGAACGCGGGCAGCGGCGCGTTCGGCGTGAACGTGGCCAGCGGCTCGGTCAGCTTCACCGGTGGCGCGGGTGGCGGCACGTTCCTCGGCGGCAGCGGGCCGGATACGGTATCGGGCGGCCAAGGCACGATCTACGCCACGGCCGGCGCCGGCTACCTCCAGGGTGGCACGGATGGCAACAACACCATCATCGGCGGGTCGGGCAATTCCACCTTGGTTGGTGCCGGCAACAACGATTACCTGCAGGCAGGCTCGGGCAACACCAGCCTGATCGGCTCCGTCGGCTCGAACGTCTACTCCAACCTGACGGCCGGCAACGGGTCGGACACGCTTGTCGGCAACGCCAGCCCGGATGGGGCGACCACTTTCAACTTCACGCAGATCACCGGCACGTCGCTCTACGAGATCGACAACTTCAATGCTGCAACGGTCGGCGGCGCGAACTACGACAACATCTTCCTGGCGAACCAGGCAGACGTGAACCAGTTCGTGGTGAACGCCACCCAGGTCGGCAGCGATGTGGTAACGACGGTGAACGGAGCGGTCTTCGACTTGAAGAACACGACGATCGCCTCCAGTGGCACCGTCAACAACACGAACACGACGCTCGCCGATCACGTCAAGATCTAACGCTGTTGCTGTAACCGCCGCCGGTCAATGAGGGCCAGCGGCGAGGATTTCATGGCATCCCGGTCCCTCCCATGCATCGCGTGGGAGCGGCCCGGGATCGTTTTTTGGCCGTGTGCACGAGATTCCAGTCAAGAGTGCCGGGTGAGCCCACCAGGCCAAGACGAAGCCTTGACCACGCTGCTCCGTCCGGTCGGTCGAGCATAACGGGGTGCCGCGGCGCATGGACGTGACTGGCGACGACGCGGACGCCGAAGCCCTCCGCGGACAAACTGTGCGGAATGCGACGGTCGCCTTCCACCGCGCCCAGGATGCGATGGAGACCGGCGACCTGTTGGGAGCCGCGGCATGGATTGGCCGTGCCCACCGCCTGGCGCCTGGGGATGCAGCCGTCCAGCTCCTGCTCGCATCCATCACTGTCCATTCGCAGCCCGGCGAGGCGGTCCGCGGTCTCCAGACCCTGACGGACCGATTGCCATGGCACCGCGACGCCGCGATCGCCCTCGGCGCCGCCCTGCTCCGGGCCGGCCGCGCGGCCGATGCGGCGCAGGCGCTCGCCACGATGCTCCGGCAAATGACCCCGCCCGACTCGGACCTGTTCCGCACCGTCGCAGCCGCAATCTGCGCCGGCTCAGGGCAACCGGGCTGGGTTGCGCTGACGAGCGGGGGTGAGTGCCGGGTGACGCTGGCTGCCGCTGGCGGGACGGTTCGGCTGGTGCTCGACGGGCAGGAAACCGGTCGGTTCCGCGGGCGGCCGGGGCAGTCGGCAGTCCGCGCGCTGCCCCCTGGCTGGCACGGGGCCGAAACGCTCATGGCGACCCTGGACGGCCGCGCGCTCCTCGGCAGTCCGCTCCGTCCGGCCCGCTTTGCCGCCGTGGACGGTTTCGTCACCGTGGACGCCGCGGGCGCCATCTCTGGCTGGGCCCGCTCCGCCGCGGACCAGGACCGGAGTCCCGAACTCCATGTCTCCCGCCCAGCTACAGCGCCGCAGCGACTCGAGCTGACGCCCATGTCGACGCAAACCGGCGAAGACACCGATGACCAGCGCCCGCGATGGCACTTCGAGCAACCAGCAAGCCCTGAACACACGGGCATCCCCGCAAGCATCGTCGGCCCGGATGGGCGTGACGTGTGGGGCAGCCCGGTCTGGCCCGGCGCCGAGCGGGAGTCGGCACGGCTCGCCGCCCAGGCATTGGCTTCCCCGGCAAGGGGAAGACCAGCCGACTCGTTCCGCCCCTTGCCGACGAGCCTGCTCCCGCCGCCAGCGCCTCGCCCCAGCCTCCCAGGCGCTGCCCGGCGCAGGCTGCCCTGCGACGTGGTCGTGCCGGTCTATGCCGGGTTGGCCGAACTCGACCGCTGCCTCCGTTCCCTCGAGCAGACGTTGCCCGCAGCCAGCCGCCTGGTCTTGGTGAACGACGGCACCCCCGACCCCGCGATCGCCGCCCGGCTGGCCGAATGGCGTCGCCCGCGCACCACGATCCTTACGCATGACCGCCCGCGCGGCTTTCCCGCCGCGGTCAATGCCGGCCTCGCCCATCTCGGCCCGGCGCATGGGCGCGACGTGGTCATCCTCAACGCCGACACCGCCGTCAGCGGCAGGTGGCTCGAGCGGCTCTCCACCGTGGCCCATTCCGACCCGGCGATCGGCTCCTGCACCCCGCTGACCAACGATGGCACCATCGTCTGCTACCCCGAACCGGGCGAGCCGGGCGACATGCCGGACCCGGCGGCCCTGCGCGCGCTGAGTGAGCGCTGCTGGCAGGCCAATCAGGCCGAAGCAATCGACATCCCGACCGGAATCGGCTTCTGCATGCTGCTGAAAGGGGCCTGCCTCGCCGAAGTGGGGCTGTTCCGGACGGGTGTGTTCGCCCAGGGCTACGGCGAGGAGAACGATTGGTGCCTGCGCGCCGCCCATCTCGGCTGGCGGCACGTGGCAGGCCCCGGCGTGTTCGTCGGCCACAGTGGCGGCCGCTCGTTCGGCGCGGCGAAGACGCTGCTGCTGTCCCGCAACGCCGCTGTACTGGAGCGGCTGCATCCCGGCTACACGGCCTATGTGCAGCTGGCGCTCGCGGCCGAACCGCTGCTCCCCGCCCGCCGCCGGATTGACCGGTTGGCGCTGCTGGGGGCGTCCGGCCACCGGGCCACCGCGCTGGTCATGCACGATTCGGGCGGCGGCGTCGCACGGCACGTGGCCGTGCGCTGTGCCGCCCTCGCCGCGTCCGGGGAGCGCGCGATCGTCCTGTCGCCGGGCCGCCGGCCTGGCCGATGCGTCCTGTCACTCGGGATCGGCAAGGGCGCAATGCCGCTGCCGAACCTGGCCTTTGACCTGCCGCGCGAGTTGCCTGGTCTGGCCGATCTGCTGCGGGAGGCTGGTGTCGAGGCGTTCGAGATCCATCACCTGCTGAACCACGACCCGTGCGTGATGGAGCTGCCGGCCCGGCTCGGCGTGCCTTACGAGGTGTTCGTGCACGATTACGGCCATTGGTGCCCGCGCATCACGCTCACCAGCCGCAGCCGGCGCTACTGCGGCGAACCTCTCGCCGTCGCGGACTGCGAGGAGTGCGTCGCCGACCTCGGCTCCCGCTACGGGGGCGCCGTGACGGTCCGCAGCTTGCGGGCGGATTCGGCCCGGCTGCTGCGTGGCGCCCGGCGTGTCGCCGTCGCCTGCGAGGATGTCGCCGCCCGGATCCGGCGCCAATTCCCCGGCACCAGGCCCGAGATCCTCGCCTGGGAGGACGAGACGCGCGCCGAGCCTCGGCCCGCGCCGCCGGGCCGGGAGGTGCACGTCGTGATCGCCGGCGCGATCGGGGTCGAGAAGGGCTATGACGTCCTGCTCGGCTGCGCGCGGGACGCCGCCCGGCGCCAGCTGCCGCTCCGCTTCACCGTGGTGGGCCACACGATCGATGACGCCCGCCTGATTGCGACGGGGCGCGCGTTCGTCACCGGACGCTTCAGCGAGACCGAGGGGTTGCCTCTGGTCCGGCAGCAGCGCGGCACGCTCGGCTTCGTGCCTTCCGTCTGGCCGGAGACCTGGTGCTATGCATTATCGTTGCTGATGCAGGCGGGTCTGCCGGTCACGGCCTTCTCCCTCGGTGCCCAGGGCGAGCGGATCACCCGGTCGGGGCGCGGATGGCTGCTTCCTCTTGGTATTTCAATGACGAAGATCAACGACACTCTGGTCAACCGCGGGCTAGAGACTTTACAAACGACAGCATAAAAACCCATTTAGCACAGGCGTTCAATGAGCAGCGAACTGCTAGACCCGTCTCAGGCCTCCGCCGACTTGCGGCAGGAGCTGAGCCGCAAGAAGACGGACATAGAATCGACTGCCACGTTCCTGACGTTCGAAACCGGGCTTTACGCGATCGACTTTCGGTCTGCATCCGGCAGCATGTCCAATGTCGGGCTTCCGCTGCCATGCGCACGGCTGGAGCCGGTGGCCAATCCGAACAGCCCCGGCCGTGCCTTCGTGTCCATGAGCCCGGACGGCGGGTGGCTGTCCCGCGGCACGTCGACCGCCCACGTGCTAGTGGTCGGCGGAAAGGCCGGCGCCCTGCTGACGATCTATCGCCCGACCGATGGCACGCCGATGCCCGAAGTGCAGTTCCGCGCCGTGATGCCCGCCGTCCCGCCCGTGCGGGCCGCCGCCCCCCCGGCCGTGCTGCCGGACGCGGTGGCGCAATCCGGGACGGGCGCCACGATGCTGGTCCACGTCGAGGGCGTTGGGGACCATACGACGTCGGCCGATGATTGGGTGGGGGACACCACCGGCCAACGGGCGATCGAGGGGTTCGCCCTGGGCTTG
Source organism: uncultured Acetobacteraceae bacterium (assembly GCA_964235545.1). Taxonomy (GTDB): domain Bacteria; phylum Pseudomonadota; class Alphaproteobacteria; order Acetobacterales; family Acetobacteraceae; genus LMUY01. The sequence goes on along the minus strand of CAXSEG010000064.1, from coordinate 2,040 downwards.
CCGGCCGGGATGAACTCGTCGGACCTGGAATACCAGGGCATCATGGGCGAGGACTGGCGCACACCCTGGTTCGAGGCCGGGGCGTTCTGCGGCAGCCGCGGCTTGCAGCTGCCCTTGCTCGGCTTCCGCCTGCGTTTGGTCGGTGACGCGGCCGAGCGATATGACTGCAAGGCCTACGGGCAGTTCGCCCGGCAGGGCGCGATCGGCCCCATCGCCAGCGGCGAGGACTGCCACGCCGACAATATGCCCCTGACGGCCATGAAGGTGGAGATCACCCCCAAGGACACTGCCGTCCCGGCCGTGCAGTACGAACCGCAAGAGGAAGAGGCGGCAAGGAAGCCCCGCTGGCGCCGCCCGAAGGCCTGACGGTCGACAAACCTCCCCTCCCACAAGGGGAGGGGGACTCCCCTTCCCCTGCCTAAAGTTCAGCCGCCTCCCGCGCCAACCGCTCGATCACGTCCCACCGGCCGCTGGCGATCTCGGTTGCCGGCGTCAGCCACGATCCACCAACGGCGGCCACGTTCGGCAGCGCCAGCCAGTCCGCCGCGTTGGCGGCCGAGATCCCGCCCGTCGGGCAGAACTGCGCCGAGGGGAACGGACCGGCCAGCGCCCGCAGCGCCGGGATACCGCCACCGGCCGTGGCCGGGAAGAACTTGACCGTGCCGAACCCGTGCGCCGCCGCCGCCATCAGTTCGGACGCCGTCGCCACTCCCGGCAGGAACGGGATCGGTGCCTCGGCCGCCGCCTCCAGCAGCGCGGGCGTCGAACCAGGGCTGAGCGCGAAGCATGCCCCGGCCGCGACGGCGCGGCTAAGGTCGGCCGGGGTGAGCACCGTGCCGATGCCAACAACGGCACCCGGCACCGCCGCCATGATCGCGGCCGCCGCGTCCAGGCCCGCTGGCGTGCGCAACGTCACTTCCAGCAGCCGGATGCCCCCCGCCACCAGCGCCCGCGCCAGCGGCACGGCGTCGGCCAGGCGGTCGATGGTGATAACCGGGACCACCCGGCCCAGTTCGAGCAGGGCGGCAAGCTGGGCCGTGCGTGTGTCGTTCATGCGGCGGCTCCAGGCAAAGACGGGGTGGCGGGCATGGCGCTTCGCGGGATGATCGCGCCGGGATGGCCGACCACGGCGCCGGCCAGGCGGTGCCCGGCCCGTGCAGCCTCCGGCGGCGGCGCACCCCCCAGCCGGGCGGCGAGGTAGGCGGCGGCGAAACTGTCGCCCGCCGCCGTCGTGTCCACCACGGACGGGACGGGGAGGGCCGCCACCTCGGCGGCGCCGCTATCCCACCACAGGCGGCATGCCGGGTGGTCCAGCTTCAGCGCGATCTCCGCCTCTGTCGCGTGCCGCAGCAACTCGGCCTCCCCCTCCGGCCCGAACAGCAGCCGCAAATCCTCCATCGAGGCCAGCACCAGGCTCGCCACGCCGAACGCCCGCCGGAACAGGCTCCGGGCGACGCCGCGGTCCGGCCAGCCGCGCGGACGGAAATTCGTGTCGAACACCACCCACGCGCCTCTGGCCCGCGCCGCCGCAAGGGCTGCGAACAGCGCTTCCCGCCCGCTGCCGTCATAGATCGAAAGCGTGATGCCGGACAGGTACAGCACGCCGAACCGGTCCAGGTTGCCCGGCGCCAGCTGCACGAACAGGTGGCGTGCCGCCGCGCTATCCCGCCAATACAGGAACCGCCGCTCCCCGCCGGCATCGGTCTGAATGATATACAGCCCCGGCAGCCGCCCGGGCAGCCGGTGCACCAGCGCCACGCCGATCCCCTCGCCTTGCCAAGCCGCCACCATCTCGTCGCTCCAGCCATCGTCACCCAGGGCCGTCACGTAATCCACCCGCATGCCCAGCCGGGCGAGGTAGACGGCGGTGTTCAGCGTGTCGCCGCCATGGCTGCGCCGCAGCGTCCCATCGGGCAACTCGCGCAACTCCACCATGCACTCGCCGATGCAGGCGATCGCGGGCGAACACGGGGCGGCCAGCATCTTTACGTTCCCTTCACCCGGCGACCCAATTTCGCTGCCCCCTCTTTATCTTATCCC
>CAXSEG010000063.1:0-16750 GCA_964235545.1 uncultured Acetobacteraceae bacterium | reverse complement strand
CGATGATCCTTCTGCTGTCCGGCTGCACGGTGACCTGGGCGCACCACTCGCTGCTGGAGAACGACCGGCGCGGCTTGGTGATGGCACTCGGCATCACGGTTCTGCTGGGCCTGTCGTTCACCGGGTTCCAGATCCTGGAATACTCGAGCGCACCCTTCAAGTTCGATGGCGGCGGCGTGTATCCGGCGGTGTTCTTCCTGGCCACCGGCTTTCACGGTTTCCACGTCATCGTCGGCACGGTCTTCCTGACGGTGTGCTGGTTCCGGTCGAAGGCGGGGGCGTTCCGCCCGCAGCGGCTTTTCGGGTTCGGGGCGGCCGCCTGGTATTGGCATTTCGTCGACGTGGTCTGGCTGTTCCTGTTCGTGGCCGTGTACTGGTGGGGCGCCGGCGTCATCGCGGCGGAGTGAGGCGGTATCTCCGACCCTGCCACTCCCGTTCCGTCGCTCCTCACCGTCTCGTTGCTGGGACGGTGCCCGCGGTGCGGCCAGGGCCCCGTGTTCGATGGGTTGCTGACCATCCGGGACCGTTGCCCGGTGTGCGACCTGAACATGGGTGCGGCGGATACCGGGGATGGCGCCGCGGCGTTCATTATCCTGATCGAGAGCGCCATCCTGGTCGCTCTTGCCTTCTGGGTGGAGTTCCGGTTCAACCCGCCGCTGTGGTTCCACGTGGTGTTCTGGCCGGTGCTGGCGATCCCTGGGGCAATCCTGATGATGCGCCCGGTGAAGGCGTTCCTTGTGGCACAGCAGTATCGCAACCGGCCGGAGGAGATGGGGGCGGAGTGAGGGTACTCACCAGCGCACTGGCAATGGCGGGAGCCCGTGCCACCTAGAGCGCCATGAGTATGACGTTCGACACCATGACGCGGTCCCGCCTGCGCTCGCTCATTGTGCCGGCTGTCACGACAGTGGCGATGCTGGGGGTGCTGATCGCGCTTGGCGTCTGGCAGCTGGAGCGGCGGGTTTGGAAGCTCGGCATCCTGGCGCAGATCGACCATGCGGAGGCGGCACCGCCCGCGCCGCTCGGGGCCTCACCGCTGCCGTTCACCAAGGTCAGCGTGGCGGGGACGCTGCGGACCGATGTCCATGCGCTTTACAGCGTGGACGTGCGTGGCGACACGCAGGGCGCGCAGCTGATCGAGCCGTTGGAGCGGCCGGGCCAGGATACCCTCCTTGTGGATCGCGGGTGGGTTCCGGAGGGTCAGGAGGGAGTGCCGGCGACGCCGGGCCCGGTTGCCGGCTACATCCGGTTGCCCGACAAGCCTGGTATGTTCACCCCAGATGACGATCTTGCCGCCCGGCATTTCTATACGCTGGATGCCGTGAAGATAGGCGCGGCGCTTGGCTTGGCGCATGTGGCCCCGTTCACGTTGGTTCAGCTCGGGAGCGGGGAGGGCGTGCCGGAGACGGCGACGACGCTGCCTCGGCCGCCGAACGATCACCTGAATTACGCCTTCACCTGGTTCGGGCTGGCCTTCTCGCTCATCGTGGTGTTCGCTTTTGCTGCACGCAAGGTCCTCCGCGAATGAACGCCGCCGCCGACATCGCCTACGCCCGCCTGCGGGACCGCTTCACCCGACTCGCCACGTTGAACGAGGCCGCCGGGATGCTGGGGTGGGATGCGGCGGCCATGATGCCGACGGGCGGCGCGGCGGCGCGGGGCGACCAGTTGGCGGTGCTCGCCGGGCTGTCCCATGCGCAACTGGCGGCGCCGGCGGTGGCCGACGACCTGGACGAGGCGGAGGCGCCGGCCGACGAGTGGCGGGAGGCAAATCTGCGCCTGATGCGCCAGGCCTACACGCGCGCCACGGCGGTGCCCGCCGCGCTGGTGGAGGCGACGGCGCGCGCCAACTCGGTCTGCGAGACGGTGTGGCGCGAGGCACGCCGGACCGCCGATTTCGCGCTGGTGCGGCCGCATCTGGCGGAGGTGGTAAGTCTCGTGCACGAGGCGGCGGCTGCCATGGCACCAGCGCTCGGCCTGTCGCCCTATGACGCGTTGATGGATGGCTACCAGCCGGGGATCGGTGCCGCCGATGTCGGGCCCGTGTTCGAGCGGTACGAGGCGTTCCTCCGCGATGCGTTGCCACGCGCCGAGGCGCGCCAGGCGCAGGCTCCCGCGCCGGACAAGCTGCCGGGGGCGTTCCCGGCCGACATGCAGGAAGCGCTGTGCCGCCGCCTGTCCGCGCGCGCCGGGCTCGAATACGAGCATGCCAGGCTGGACCGCTCCGCCCACCCGTTCTGCGGCGGCACTCCGACGGACGTGCGCATCACCACGCGCTACGACGAGGCAGACCCGGCGCAGGCCATCATGGGCGTGCTGCATGAGACGGGGCACGCACTCTATGAGCGCGGCCTGCCGGCCGCCCATGCCCGCCAGCCGGTTGGCGAGGCGGCGGGGATGGGCGCGCATGAGAGCCAGTCCCTGATCGTGGAGATGCAGGCCTGCCGCTCGGACGCGTATTTGTCCTGGCTCGGCCCCGAGATGCATGCCGTGTTCGGCGGTGACCCGGCGCCGTTCGCGGGAGCCAACCTGGCCCGGCTGTGGCGCCGGGTGCGGCGCGGCTTCATCCGCGTTGACGCCGACGAGATGACGTATCCGGCTCACATCATCCTGCGATTCCGGCTGGAGCAGGCGCTGATGTCCGGCGACCTCGCGGTGGCGGACCTGCCCGGGGCGTGGAATGACGGGTTGCACGCGCTGCTCGGCATAACGGCGCCGGACGATGCGCAGGGCTGCCTGCAGGACATCCACTGGTACGATGGCGGGTTCGGGTACTTCCCGAGCTACACGCTCGGCGCCATGGCCGCCGCCCAACTGATGGCCGCCGCGCGCCGCGCTGTGCCGGAGCTGGATGCGGCGCTGGCGCGGGGTGAGCACGCGCCGCTGGTCGGCTGGTTGCGAACGCACGTGCACAGCCAGGGCAGCCGGCTGGCTTTCAACGAATTACTGCGCGAGGCGACGGGCAAGCCGCTCGACCCGGCAGATTTCGAGGCGCATCTAACGGCGCGGTATCTGTCGTGACCCATCCTGGGAAGCGGTCCGGTGGGATGCGGTTGTACGACACGGTGGCGCAATCCTAGACGAACGCGGGACTTGTGTGGCCGATGCCGTGACCGGCAAGGGCATGACCTGCGAGGTCCTGCGGGACCGCTGAGGCATTTCGGCCGGGCTGATTGCGAATTGCCCCTTTAGGTCGAACGAGCGCCTACCCCGGGCGTGCGAACGCACGAAGGGGATACGCATGAAAAGTCTTTCCATGGCTGCGCTGCTGGTTGCCGGCCTGCTGGCATCCGTGACGCAAGCCGGGGCCGTGCAGGTGATGGTCACACAGGCCGACAAGGCCAGCGACGGCTCGGTGACCTACCACTTCGCGGTCAAGACGGACGAGGCGGAGACGCTCTCGCCGGGTGGGGCGAACGCCGCGCCGGACTTCGTTACGGTGTATAATTTCTACGGCTTGGTGGACGGTTCGCCGAAGGCGCCGGCCGGCTGGAAGGTGACGTCCGAGGAGTTCGGCCGCACGCCGACCGCCAACGGCTATCCGCTGGTGCTGCCGCTGGATGTGCCGAACACGCCGAACCTGACCTGGACGGTGACGAAGGCGGTGGCGCCGAACACGATGGTGGACGGCTTCACGGCGACGACGCACGTCGGCACGTCGGTGCAGGGGGAGTACTCGGCCCAGGCAACGCGCACCGTGGCGGCGGCGACCGGACTGGCGAGTGCCAATCCGACCGAGGTCAAGCAGGCGACGATCGGCATGTTGCCGACGCCGAGCTTCCTGGCAGCGGCCAAGTAGCGGCGTCCGGGTGCCCGGCGCGTTGCCGGGCACCCGGCTCCCCGATCCGCGCGACTGGCACGGGAATCCTTCACACACTCGAAGGACGGGAGAGGGAGAAGTCTCGGCTGCGACCTACACCGAGATGTTCCAAAACACCGGCAACCCTCGGAGAACACCCTGCACCCCCTTGCGGAACGCCGTGGAGGTGAGGGTCTGGCCGAGCGGGATGTAGGGCACGTCCTGGAACGCCTGCACCTGCATCTTGGCCGCGACCGCTTTCTGCGCCGCCAGGTCCGGGGCCGCGAACCACTCCTCGCGCAAGGCTTCGAGCACGGGGCTGGTGGGCCAGCCGGGCCCGGCGCTGCGGCCGTTGCCGCGAAGGAAGGCGTGGGTGGCGGGGGTGAACTGGTCCAGCCCGCTCCAGTAGGTATGGTAGACGCTCCAGCCGCCGGCGGCCACGGGGTCCATCTTGGCCCGGCGCTGCACGATCGTGCCCCAGTCACTCACCTGGTAGTCGACGTTCAGGCCCATGCGCTTCAGCAGGTCCTGGCCCACGTCGGACGTCGCCCGGGACGATGCGATGTCGCTGGCGCCGAGTACCACGACGCGTTCGCCGGCATAGCCGCTCGCGGCCACGGCGGCGCGGGCGCGCGCGAGGTCACCCGACATGGCCGCCATGCTGGCATCGCTGGCGAGCGGGGTGCCGGGGCAGAACACGCCCACGCCGTCCCGCCAGTTGGCCCGGTCGCCGGCCGCCGCCTGCATGAAGTCGGCCTGGACGACGGCGCCTAGCACGGCCCGGCGCAGGGCCGGGTTGTCGAAGGGCGGCTGCAGGTGGTTCAGCCGCATGGTGCCGATCAGCCCGGTCGGGTCGTTCTGCCGTACCAGAAGCCCGGCATCCTGGCGCAGCACCGGCAGGAGGTCCGCATCCGGGGTCAGCCACCAATCCACCTCACCGCGGCCGAGTGCGGCGGCGACGGTGCTGGCGTCCGGGATGACGTGCCATTCGACGCGGTCCAGGTGCACGACCTTCGGCCCGGCCGTCCAGTCGGGGGTGCCGGCCGGGCGGGGGACGTAGCCGTCGAACCGTTCGTACACGACCAGCGAGCCGGGCACGCGCTCGTCCGCCTTGAAGCGGAACGGGCCGCTGCCGACCATCTCGGTGATCTGCTTGAACGGGTCGGTCAGGGCCAGGCGCTCGGGCATCATCGGGCACATCGAGGGGGGCGTCTTGGCCAGGGCGTCCGGCAGCAGGGGGAACGGCACCCTCATGCGGAGGGCGATGGTGCGGTCGTCGGGGGCGGTGATCTCGTCCGCGGCCGCCATCACCGCCTGGCCGAACGGGTCCCGCGCGCCCCAGCGGCGGATGCTGGCCACGCAATCCCGGGCCAGCACCGGCGTGCCGTCGTGGAAGCGCAGGCCGGGGCGCAGGGTGATGCGCCAGCTCTTGCCGCCATCCTCCACGAGCGCGCCCTCGGCCATCTGCGGGGAGGCGGCGTAGGTGCTGTCCATGCCGAACAGGGTGTCGAACACCATGTAGCCGTGGTCGCGGCTCTGGTACGTGGTGGTCCAGACGGGGTCGAGCACGGCGAGGTCGGTCTGCGGGACGAAGCGCAATACCTGGGCGCCGCCGGCGCGGGCGAGCATGGGTGCGGCAAGGGTGGCGGCCGAGGTGGCGAGGAAGCTGCGGCGCTGCATGATGCGGGTCTCCGGTCGCAGGTGTCGCAGGCGCTGAAGCAAACGGCGTGCTTGGCCTATGGGCGGACAGGGCGCGCGGCAAGCAGGTTCTTGCGGACGCCGTAGAGGCTGATCGCGGACCAGAACGCCTCGATCACGATCGAGGGCAGGTTGGGGTGCACGATGAGGGAGATCATCACCAGGGCCGAGCCGGCCAGGTTCATCGCCGGGTAGCGCCAATCCGCGGACCGGAGCCGGCCGGACTGGTTGAGGAAGTAGCCGAGCGCGATCATCGCCGCGCCTGCGTACCCGACGATGTTGGAAGCCAGGTCGAGCAGCGCTGCCAGGGTCATCCACCGTCTCGCATGCAAAGGACGCCGGGTCGCTGTACCCTGGGCATGCGTGTCGTGCCACCTGCAAGAAGGGATGCTCCGATGGATCGTGCTGGCCTGGAGGCGCTGGACCGGGCCGACCCGCTCGCCCCGTTCCGCGATGAGTTCGCGTTGCCGGAGGGCGTGGTCTACCTGGACGGCAACTCGCTGGGGGCGTTGCCGCGTGCCACGCCGGGCCGGGTGGCGGCGGTGCTGGAGCGGGAGTGGGGGCAGGGGCTGATCCGGTCCTGGAACGAGGCCGGGTGGATCGGCCTGCCGGAGCGGGTGGGCGACAAGATCGGCCGGTTGCTGGGCGCGCCACCGGGCACGGTGATCGCGGCGGATTCGACGTCGGTGAATGTGTTCAAGCTGCTGGCGGCGGCGCTCGGGCTGCGGCCGGGGCGGCGGGTGATCCTGTCGCAGACGGGCAATTTCCCGACGGACCTGTATATCGCGGAGGGCCTGGCCGCGCTGCTCGGCGGCAGCCACGACCTGCGGACGGTGGCGGCGGAGGACATCGCGGCAGCGCTCGACGGGGATGTGGCGGTGGTGATGCTGACGCATGTGGACTACCGCACCGGGGCGATGCACGACATGGCGGGGCTGACGGCGGCGGCGCACGCGGCCGGGGCGCTGGTGCTGTGGGATCTGGCGCACTCGGCCGGTGCGGTGCCGGTGGATTTGATGGCCGCGGACGCGGATTTCGCCGTCGGCTGCGGTTACAAGTTCCTCAATGGCGGGCCGGGGGCGCCGGCTTTTTTGTACGTGGCGCAGCGGTGGCAGGAGGCGGCGCGCTATCCGCTCACGGGTTGGCTGGGGCATGCCGACCCGTTTGGTTTCCACGCCAGCTATGCGCCGGCCCCGGGTATCGCGCGCGCCGTGGTGGGCACGCCGAGCGTGCTCGCGATGGCGGCGCTGGAGGTGGGGGTGGACATCGCCTTGCGGGCGCCGATGGAGCAGGTGCGTGCGAAGTCGGTGCGGCAGGCGGAGGTGCTGATGGCGCTGGTGCAGGACGGGTGTGCCGGGCTGGACGTCGCCACGCCGACGGACCCGGCGTTGCGCGGCAGCCAGGTCTCGTTCCGCCATCCGGAGGCATATGCGGTGATGCAGGCGCTGATCGCCCGCGGCGTGATCGGTGACTTCCGCACGCCCGACATCCTGCGCTTCGGCATCACGCCGCTGACGCTGCGCTACGCGGATCTGTGGGACGCGGTAATGGTGCTGCAGGACGTGCTGGCGACGGGAATGTGGCGGGAGGAGCGGTTCCGGACGCGGAACCGGGTGACGTAGCGATAGCGCCTGCAACCCGTTATGGAGCGCATCATGCAATGGACCGACTGCCCCCTCATCGAGCAAATCCCCGGTAAGCTGTCCGGTGCCCCGGTGCTGCGTGGCACCCGTGTGCGTCCGCAGGATATTGTGGCCAACGCCGAGATGGGGTCTGAGTGGATCGCCGAGGCGCTCGGCCTGCCAATCGAGCACGTCCGCTTGGTGCTGATATTTCACCGGGCGCACATCGATCAGCTTCCGTTGGAATACATCTCTTCGGACCGGGTGGCCGCACTTGGGGCCGACCAGATCGACTGGTCCGATTGCGATCTAATCGACTGCCATATCGGCGAACCGGTTATCCGCAACACCCCCGTCCGCCCGATCGATCTTATCGCGCACGCCGCCGAGGGGGTCGACGATCTGGCCTGTTCTTACGATCTCCCGGCGGACACCGTACGGTCGGTGCTGGCTTACTATCATACACGCAAGAGGCAGCTTGCGCCTGCTGTTTGACCATAGCGTTCCGTCGCCCCTCCGTGCCCTGCTGGCTGGCCATGATGTCAGCCTGACCCGCGATCGCGGCTGGCAGGAGTTGGTCAACGGCGTGCTGATCGCGTCTGCCGAGGGTGCTGGCTTCGAAGTGTTGGTCACCTGCGACAAGAACTGGCCCTACCAACAGAACCTTGCTGGTCGTCGCATCGGCATCGTCGTGCTGCCGACAAACGCCTGGCCGCATCTCCGGGCGCACGCAGCAGCTATCTTGGCCGCCATCGATGGCGCTGGGCCGGGCAGCTACCAGGAGTTAGAGCTTCCTCGGCCGGCACTCGTCAGGCGGCAGCCTTCCGGTCGGAGCGATGCCTGAGACGGTGGATACGATCGTACGGTCTACACGTTCCGCCCCGGTACCCGGTGGCGGAAGGCGAGCGCTTCGGCCACGTCCATCCGCCGAACCATGGGGGAGCGGCCGAGATCGGCGATCGTCCGGGCTACGCGCAATACGCGGGTGAAGCCGCGGGCGGAGAGGCGCAGTTTCTCCGCGGCTTGCTCCGCCAGGGCGCGGGCGTCGGGCTGCAGGTCCATGGCGCCGACATCCATTTCGGCGTTCAGGGTGCCGCGGGCGCGTTGCACTGTCCGGGCGGCGGCCACCCGGGCGGCGACGGCGGCGCTGGTTTCCCCGGCCGGGGCGCGGCTGAGTTCGGTGGGGGCGATGGGCTGGACCTGGACCGTCATGTCGATGCGGTCCAGCAGGGGGCCGCTGATGCGGTTGAGGTAGTCCTCGCCGCAGCGGGGTGCCTTGCCGCATTCGCGCGCCGGGTCACCCAGATGGCCGCAGCGGCAGGGGTTCATTGCGGCGATCAGCTGGAAGCGCGCCGGGTAGGTGACGTGCGCGGCGGCGCGGGCGACGGTGGTGCGGCCGGTTTCCAGGGGGGTGCGCAGCGCCTCGAGGGCCGGGCGGGGGAACTCGGGCAGCTCGTCCAGGAACAGCACGCCGCGATGCGCCAGGCTGACTTCGCCGGGGCGGGCGCGCTGGCCACCGCCGGTGAGCGCTGCCGGGCTCGCCGAGTGGTGCGGCTCGCGGTAGGGCGGGCGCTTGATCATCAGGCCGCCGACGAGCATGCCGGCGACGGAGTGGATGGTGCTGACTTCGAGCGCCTCGCCGGGGGTCAGGTCCGGCAGCAATCCCGGCAGGCGGCTGGCCAGCATGGACTTACCGGCCCCGGGCGGCCCGACGAGCAGCAGGTTGTGGCCACCGGCCGCCGCGACCTCGACGGCGCGCTTGGCCGCTTCCATCCCCTTCACGTCCGCGAGGTCCGGCCCGGCGGGCATCTCCGCGACACCGGCCGGCGGCGGTGGCGTCATTACCTGCGTGCCGCGGAAATGGTTCACGGCACACAGCAGGTCCGGCAGGGCCAGCACCTCCACCTGTCCGGCCCACGCCGCCTCGCCGCCCTGGGAGGCCGGGCAGATCAACCCCAGGCCCCGGGCCGAGGCGCCGATCGCCGCCGGCAACACCCCCGCGACCGGGTTCAGCGTGCCATCCAGCGACAGCTCGCCCAGGGCGGCAAACCCGGCCAGGTCCTCCCGCGGCAGCACGTCCATTGCCGCCAGCACGCAGAGCGCGATCGGCAGGTCGAAATGGCTGCCTTCCTTCAGGAGGTCGGCCGGGGCCAGGTTGATCAGCACGCGCCGCGGCGGCAGTGCGAGGCCCATTGCGGTCAGCGCCGCCCGTACCCGTTCCCGCGCCTCGCCCACGGCCTTGTCGGGCAGGCCGACCACCAGGAAGGCGGGCAGGCCGCTCGACACCTGGACCTGCACTTCGACCGGCACCGCCTCGATCCCCGCGAAGGCGAAGGATTGGACGCGCGCGATGCTCAAGACACGCTGTCCAGCGTGACACTCATCCGCGGAAGGCGGAGAGGAACGCCTCCAGCAGCGGGCCGAGCGTCTGGGTGTTGTAGCCGCCTTCCTGGATGAACGCCGCCGGCAGCGCCAGCCGGCCGATCGCGGCGCCGGCGCGCGCGAACCCATCGGCGGAGACGGCGAGGAAGTTGAGCGGTTCGTCCCGCGAGGCATCGAAGCCGAGGCTGACCACCAGCGCATCCGCCCCGAACCGCTCGATCGCGCGCAAGGCGGCGTCCAGGGCGGCGAGCCAGCCGAGGTCCCCCGTGCCGGCGGCGAGCGGGAAGTTGCGGTTGAAGCCGCCGCCGGGGCCGCCGCCCAGCTCGTCCGCGTGGCCGACATACCAGGGATAGTAGCCCGCCGGGTCGCCGTGGATGGAGGTGAACAGCACGTCGTCCCGCGCCCAGAAGATGCCCTGGGTGCCGTTGCCGTGGTGGCTGTCGATGTCCAGCACCGCGACCCGGCGTGCCCCGTGGCCGATCAGCCGTTCGACGGCCAGCGCCGCGTTGTTCAGGTAGCAGTGCCCGCCTGCCCGCGCGGCATAGGCATGGTGGCCGGGCGGGCGGCACAGCGCGTAGCAGTCGTGGTTGCGCGCCACCTCGTCCGCCGCGGCGAGCGCGCAGGCGGCGGCGGCGGCGATCGAGCGCCAACTGTCCCGCCCGATGGGGCAGGCGGCGTCCGCGGAGAACCAGCCTGCGCGGCCGATGACGGAGGCGGGCGGGCGGGCCCCGGTGAGCAGCATTTCCGGCGAGGGGTGCATGTTGGCGACCACCTCGGCGCCGGCATCCTCCATCGCCGCCCACTCGCCCGCGGCCCCGGCCAGCCAGTCGAGGTAGTCGGCGCCGTGCACCGCCTCCAACGCGGCGCGGTCGGCCGGGGCGGGTGCGGTGATATGCAGGCCCATCGCCTGGCAGCCGGCGAGCAGCGATTGGGCGCGGGCCGAGGTCTCGAAATTGCTGCGCACCTGGCCGCGCTGGAGGAAGAAGTGCGGCGTGTGCGCCAGCTGCGCCGGGTCCCAAAATGCCTTCAACCGTGCCGTCCTCCGTAATGTGTGCACGCTAGTGCGTTTCGCCGGTGGCTGGAACGGGGTAGCCTGCCCCTTGATGAGAGTGTCACGCCGCGCCCTGTTGCTGGCCGCTGCGTCCGGGATGCCGCGGGCCCGGGCGGCGCAGCCATCCGTGCTGGTTTGCCCCCTGCCGGCCGCCCCGGACGTGTTGATTCCCGGTGTGTCGGACTCGTTCGTCACGCGGTTCCTGGGCGGGAAGATCTATCGCGGGCTGATGCGTTACGGGCCAGGCGGGGTTCTGGAGCCGGATCTGGCGAGTGCGGCCGGTGTCTCGGCCGACGGGCTGACCTACCTGTTCCGGCTGCGGCCCGGCGTCACCTGGCACGATTCCGGCGGCTTCGGCGCGGAGGACGTGGTGTTCTCGCTGGCCAGGTTCCACGCCGCCCTGCAGCCGGGCCTGCGCCTGGACCGGGTGCGGGTGGAGGCGGTGGACGCGCAGACGGTGGTGCTGCACCTGGCGGCGCCGGGTGACCTGTCGATGCGGCTGCTGGACGCGCTGTCCTTGCCGATCGTGCCGCAGCACGTGCACGATCGCCCGGGCTGGGCGCTGGATCCGCGCCAAGTGACCCCTGTCGGCACCGGCCCGTTCCGCATCACGGAGTGGCTGCGCCTGGTGCGGTTCGAGTGGTTCGCCGGGCCGAAGGCGGCGCTGGCTGGGATCGACTGCGCCGTCCTCCCCGACCAGGCGGCGCGCCTGGCCTTGGCGGGCGGGGACGCCCCGGTGCTGCTGGCGGGCGATGGCGTCCCGTTGGCCGAGGTGGCGCGGCTGCGGGCGGTGCCGTCGCTTGCGGTGGAGGCCGACTTCCCGCCGGCCGCCCGGTCCATCGCGGGGCTGCGGCTGAATCTGGCCGCCAAGCCGCTCGACCAGCAGGAGGTGCGGCTGGCGCTGGCCTGTGCGATCAACCGGGACACCGTGCTGCGGGACGTCTGGGCGGGGATCGGGCGGGTCGCGACGGGGCCGCTGATTGCGGGCTGCGCCGGCCGAAATGACGCGGCGGTGCTGCCCGAATACAGCCCCCGGGCCGCGTCCGCGCACCTGACTGCGGCTGGGCTGCGGCCCGGCGATGACGGGATCCGGACGCAGCTGGCCTATCTGCATCCGCCGGACCCCGCCTTGCGGGCCTTATTCACCGTGGTGCGGCTGGCGTTGCGCCAGGTCGGTATCGAGGTCACGGCGGAGGCGGTCACGACCGAGGAGTGGCGGCGCCGGTGTGCCGCGGGGGAGTACCAGATGGCCGGGTTCCGGGGGGACCAGTCTGGCGACCCGGCGTTGGATTTGGCGCCGTATGCCGCCGGGTCACCCGATCTCATGCCGTTGCTGGCGGGTGGGGCCGATGGGTTGGTTGCGGCACAGGCGGCGCTCGCGGCCAGCTTGCCGGTGCTTTGGCTGGTGGAGCCGGGGTGCCCGGTGGCGCGCGACCGGCGGTTGAGGTTGCCGGGTGGGCTATTGGGGGATTTTTCGGACGCGCACTTGACCTAAGCCAAGCCAGCTTGGGGCTTTCCCTCCGTGAGCCTTCGCATTGCTTGAAGAACGCAATTGGAACCTTCGGCTCACTCCGCCCCGACTTCACCAGAGGACAGTGCTCTGGACATTTTTACCAGGGTGTTTGGGCGAGCGTGTCAAGCGGTTGGTAACGTTTTCCCGGCATGTTGCGCCATCGAAGAACGGAGAGCGGCAGGATCATGCTGCTCGGCACGGGGACTATTTCGTTCGATGGGACGGTGAATGCGACGATCCCTTACCTCGCCCTCCGCTGCCTTTCCACGGGCTGAAGAAGCCCGCGGAACCTTGGGCAGCTCCGCCCGCTCCAGTGGCGGGAGAGGGCGACTGCGTGGGCCGGAGCATCAGACAGTGCTGGTGCCGAGCCGCTTCATCCGCTCGGAGAGTGCAGTCAGTGCCTCGCGCCAACGTTGCATTGCGTTCCGTTGCGCGTCGAGGGCCACGGACAATCCGGCCAAGGCCTCGGACAGTCGCTCGGCCGATTGCGTCAGATGGCCGCGGTTGCGGACGGGGAAGGGGATAATGACGGCACTTGTCTGCTGATCCATCGCGGCACTCTCCATTCCCTGGCAAACTGCCTCAAACAGTCGTCTAAGAAAAGAGAGAAGTTAACGAGAACGGCTCCGGCTTTAACCAGTACCGGCGATGTGGATATTGAACAGGCGTAACAGCAGCACGACGACCAGGATAGTGATCACGCCGGCGGACAGCCCGTAGCGCAGGCCCATGTAGCCTGGCGGCATCAGGCCGCGTTTGGCTGCGCGTGCCTCCACGACGGTCAGCGCCGCGAAGCCCGCGACCAGTAGCGCCAATCCTGCCTCGGCGTTGACTGCGACCACCAGCAGCAACGCGACCCAACCGATCAGTGACGGGATGACGCCCAAGCCGAGCCGCGCTGCCTCGCCCCGGCCGGATGGCTCGGGCAGCGCGAACCCCCAGTGGACCCCGCCCAGGAAGGCGAGGATCACCGCGCCGTAGGCGGCGAGGGCCATGACGGCGCGGTCCCCATAGCCGCCGACCGCGGCGTAGCCGCAGAGGGCGAACGGGACCAGCCCGGCGAGGCCGAGCAGGAGGGCGAGGGGGGGAAGCGAGCGTCGCATGACGGGCAATGTGGCATCGCAGGGCCTGGAAGCGATAGGATGATCCATGGAACCTGGCCTCGAAATCGTCTTCGCGCTCGTCCTTATCCTCATCAACGGCTTGTTCGCGTTGAGTGAGCTGGCGCTGGTCTCGGTGCGCCGGGCCCGGTTGATGGTGCTGGACCGGAAGGGGGTTGCCGGGGCGAAGCTGGCCATGACCCTGGCGGAGGACCCGCAGCGCTTCCTGCCCACCGTGCAGGTCGGCATGACGCTGGTCGGGATCCTCACCGGCACGTTCGGCGGAGCGCGGCTCGCGGCGCGGCTGGAACCGGTGCTCGCCCGCAGCACGCTGCTGCAACCGGCCGCGGGCGAGCTGTCGCTGCTGATCGTGGTGCTGGTTACTACCTACCTCACGCTGGTGCTGGGGGAATTGGTGCCCAAGCAGCTCGCGCTACGCCAGCCGGAGGTGGTTGCGGCCAGGGTCGCCCGACCGCTGCTGGCGTTAAGCCGGGGGGTGCGCCCGTTCGTCTGGGTGCTCGGCCTGTCCACCTCGGCGGTGCTGCGGCTGTTCGGCACGCACCGCGCCCCGGCGCATACCGTGACGGAGGAGGAGCTGAAGGCGTTGCTGGCCGAGGGGGCGCAGGCGGGCGTGCTTGAGATCGGCGAGCGGGAGATGATCGAGCGGCTGCTGCGCCTGGCCGACAAGCCGGTGCGCGCGATCATGACACCGCGCAACGAGATCGCCTTCATCGACCGCACGGCCCCGCGGCGGGACATCGTGCAGGCGTTAAAGAATGCGCCGCATAGCCGGTTCGTGGTGTGCGAGGGCTCGGTGGACAACGTGGTGGGCGTGATCCAGGCGAAGGACATCCTGGACCGGCTGCTCGGCGGGGGCGACCTGTCGGTCTCGGCCACGCTGCGGCAGCCGATGGTGGTGCCGGACACGATCTCCGCCCTGGACGCGCTGGAGCGGCTGAAGGCGGATCCGCTCGGCCTGGCGCTGGTGATGGACGAATACGGCAGTTTCGAGGGCGTGGTGACGGCGGCCGACGTGCTGGAGGCCATCGTGGGCGACGCCAGCGACACCCAGCCCGACCTGGCGGCCGACGCAGCCGCCACGCCCGGCAGCCTGGTGGTGGACGGGATGATGCCGGTGGACGAGCTGAAAGACCGGCTGTCGCTGCCGGACCTGCCGGCGGAGGGCAGCTATCACACGACTGCCGGGTTGCTGCTGGCGTTGCTGCGCCGGGTGCCGCGGGTGGGGGACAAGGTGGTGTTCGCCGGCTGGCTGTTCGAGGTGCAGTCCGTGGACGGGCGCCGGGTGGAGCGGGTGCGGGCGAGCCGGGAGGTGCTGGCGGAGGGGTAGGGGCCGTAGGCGGGACCTCAAGGTTGAGCTCACTGCGATCGCGCTGGGTCGTGAGTGGTGTCAGGCCGCTGCGTGCGATATGGCGGCGGTGTCGGCGAGCAGCCCCGGACCGCTTGGGTGCCATCCCAGGCGCTGCCGCGTGAGTTCGCTCGCTGCCGACATGCCTTTGCCCACGAAGGCCGACAGCCACGTGAAATGCGCCGCCGCCTCGTCCGGGGTCATGGATTTGGCTGGCACCCCGACGCTGCGGCCGACGGTCTCGGCGATGTCGCGGAACGGGACCGCTCCTTCGGCGGTGGCATGGTAGCGGGCACCTGCGTCTTGCCGCTCCAGCGCGAGCCGAAACAGGTGGGCCGTGTCCGATACGTGGGTTCCGGACCAGCAGTTCAGACCGTCGCCGACATAGGCCGAAACACCCGTCTTGCGGGCAAGCTTGACCACCTCGGTCACGAGGCCCTGCTTTGCGGTGTCGTGGATCTGGGAAAGCCGCACCACCGACACTTTGACACCACGTTCGGCTTCTTACGTCGGCGTCGGCGCTATCGAGCGCAAGCTGGTCGTGGCGCAGCCCGGATCAGGCGAGCCTCAAAGCATCACACGCCTTTCGCCGTGCCAACGTTGTGGATGGCACTGCGGTGATCTGCGCCCTATGCTGGCCGACCATACAAGTTTCACCGGCTCGCGAAACAGCCAGGAGGGTCGTGCTTGCGCCTGTACGTGATCCGTAAACCCGCACTATGCTTGTTGGTCGGTGTGCTCGCCTGCGGTGCGTTTTCGGGACCGGCCGGCGCGCAGGATCTACCCACAGATGCGCAGATCCAGGCCGCGTTCGGAACAGCCTACAACCACCTGGGGCTCGTGGAGTACTGCACGGCCAAGAGGTACGCCAAACCCGCCGACGTGGCCAACACGCGGAAGATGGTCGAGGCGACGGTCGCAGGCATGGTGGTGAGTGCGGCTTCGCGATCCCAGGAGGCGGTTGGACAGCATGGAAACATTGTCGGCGAGCAACTGATCGGGTTGATGGACCCGAACAATCCCGCGCATCCCGAGATGGTGCCCGACGGACGAACCGTATCACTGGCCGACAATGCGCGCGCGCAGAAAATCTCGGAGCGCACACTCTGCGGCCAGATGGCGGCGCAGGCAGCCCCCCTCCGGTAGACCAGCCCGGCCGGTCAAATGCATCGACGCGTGTCGGCGCCGGATGGTTCGCTCGCCATCGATCCCAGCCGTTCGATACGAGGCATTGCTCACCCGCCGCACCCCTGGCTCAAGAGGCCCGGCTGCGGTCTTCCCGGGCCCTCATGCCCAGCAGCAACGACATCCGCGCGACCTTCCTCGATTACTTCACCCGCAACGGCCACACCGCCGTGCCGTCCTCGCCGCTGGTGCCGCGGAACGACCCGACGTTGCTGTTCACCAACAGCGGGATGGTGCAGTTCAAGAACGTGTTCACCGGGGCGGAGAAGCGGCCGTACAGCCGGGCGACGACGGCGCAGAAATGCGTGCGGGCGGGCGGCAAGCATAACGATTTGGACAATGTCGGCTACACGGCGCGGCACCATACGTTCTTCGAGATGCTGGGGAATTTCTCGTTCGGCGACTATTTCAAGCCGCTCGCGATCGAGCATGCGTGGACGTTGCTGACGAAGGATTTCGGGCTGCCGCAGGATAAGCTGCTCGTCACGGTGTATGCCGAGGACGACGAGGCGGCCGATCTGTGGCGGCGCGTCGCGGGGCTGGGCAGCGACCGGATCATCCGCATCCCGACCGCCGACAATTTCTGGCGCATGGGGGATACCGGGCCGTGCGGGCCGTGCTCCGAGATCTTCTACGACCATGGCGAGGGCATCCCCGGCGGGCCGCCCGGCAGTCCGGACGAGGATGGCGACCGGTTCGTCGAGATCTGGAACCTGGTGTTCATGCAATACGAGGAGGGGCCGCCGGGCGTGCGCGAGCCCTTGCCGCGGCCGTCGATCGACACCGGCATGGGCATGGAGCGGTTCGCCGCGATCCTGCAGGGCGTGCACGACAACTACGACACGGACACGTTCCGGGCGCTGATCCTGGCCAGCGCCGAGATCACCGGGCAGGAGCCGGACGGGCCGTTCCGGGCCAGCCACCGGGTGGTGGCGGACCATCTGCGCTCGACGGCGTTCCTGATCGCGGAGGGCGTGCTGCCGTCCAACGAGGGGCGCGGCTACGTGCTGCGCCGCATCATGCGCCGCGCCATG
>CAXSEG010000062.1:0-16767 GCA_964235545.1 uncultured Acetobacteraceae bacterium | reverse complement strand
CCACCCGGTACGGCATGCCGAGCGTCAGCATCCGCTCCTCGAACGAGCGCGTCTGTGCGCCGGTTCGCACCAGGATCGCGATCTCGTTCAGCGCATGGCCCTCGCGCCGCAGCGCCTCGGCCTTCTCCCCCACCATGCGGGCCTCCTCCTGGCTGTCCCACAAGCTGACGACGCTGACCGGCTCACCCGAGGAGTCGTTGCGGCCGGAACGCAGCGTCTTGCCCAGCCGCCCCTCGTTATGCGCGATCAGGCCCGAGGCAGCGCCGAGGATGGGTGCGGTGGAGCGGTAGTTGCTTTCCAGCCGCACGGTCTTCGCCCCGGGAAAGTCCTTCTCGAAGCGTAGGATGTTCTCCACCTCCGCACCGCGCCAAGAGTAGATCGACTGGTCGTCGTCGCCCACGCAGCATATGTTCTTGTGTTCCTGCGCCAATAGCCGCAGCCAGAGGTACTGCACGACGTTGGTGTCTTGATACTCGTCCACCAGGATATAGCGGAACATTCGGTGATACTGCGCCAGCACCTCCGGATGCGCACGCAGCATCTCCGTCACGTGCAGCAGCAGGTCGCCGAAATCGGCCGCGTTCAGCGCCGCCAGCCGGGCCTGGTAGGCGGCATACAGTGCGCGGGCCTGGCCGCCTGCGAACTCAGTGTCCTCGGCCGGCGTCACCCGGGCGGGTGTCAGCCCCCTGTCCTTCCATCGCTGGATCACCGCCATCAGCGCGTTGGGCGCCCAGCGCTTCGGGTCGATCCGTCCCGCCTCCATCACCTGCTTCAGCAGGCGCAGCTGGTCGTCGCTGTCCAGGATGGTGAAGTTGGACTGCAACCCGGCCAGTTGCGCGTGCCGCCGCAACATCCGCGCGCACAAAGCGTGGAAGGTGCCAAGCCACAGCCCCTCCGCCGGCTGCCCCAGGATGGCGCCGACCCGCTCGCGCATCTCCTTCGCCGCCTTGTTGGTGAAGGTGACGGCGAGCACCTGGTTGGGGAAGGCGCGCCGGGTGAGCAGGATGTGGGCGAACCGCGTGGTCAGCACCCGTGTCTTGCCCGTCCCGGCCCCGGCCAGCACCAGCAGCGGCCCGTCCACGGTCTCCACGGCGGCGCGTTGTTCGGGATTCAGGCGAGCGAGATAGTCGGTCATAGATGGAAAATGGTAACGCCCGGCGGGCGGGGGAATAGCAGGCCCACTATGACGCCCCTGTCAGGACGGATCAGCCCGCCGCCGCCCGCCGTGCCGGCCGCCTCTTCGGCACTGGCTTGCCGGTCAACCCGGCGATCAGCTCCTCGTACCGTGCCAAGTACTCGCCCATGTCGAGGTGCTTTTCCGCCCAGCGCCGGGCATTTATCCGCATCGCCTTCACCTCCGGCCCCCCTTCCAGCAGGTCGCCGATCCGATCCGCCAGGGCGCCGGGGTCGAAGAACGGCGTCAGCACGCCCGTCTTGCCGTGCTCGATAAACTCGCGCACCGGCTCGGTGTCGCTGCCCACGATGGCGCAGCCGCACGCCATTGCCTCCCGCAGTGACCAGGAGGCGACGAACGGGTAGGTCAGGTACACGTGTGCGTCCGATCGCTGCAGCATCGTCAGGTAGGATTCGTAATCGATCTTGCCCGGGAAATGCACCCGGCTTCGATCGAACGTGAGACCCAACTCGGCCAGCATGTGCTCGCGCCAGGTCCGCCCCGCCAGGCGCGAGCCATAGCTGACCTCATCGCCGCCCACCATGATCACCCGGGCATCCTTGTGGGACCGCAGCATGGCCGGCAACGCCCGCATCACGACATGGAAGCCGCGATACGGCTCCAGGTCCCGCGCGACGTAGGTCACCAGCCGCTCCTGCGCGCCGACCCGGATGCCCGCGACCGTCATGTCCACCCGCTTGCCTGGCACGGGGCGGCACTTGTCCAGGCTCACTCCCTCCCGCAGCAGGTGGATGTTGGGCCGCGCCCAATCCGGATAGGTGTCGAGCTGGAATTGGGTCGGCGTCTGCCCCGTGCCCGGATTGGTCAGCGCGATCAGGTTGACGGCGTTCTTCGCCCGGATCGACGAGAAGGACGACACGTCAACCTTGAACTCCGGGTCGAACCCGACATCCAGGTTGGTCAGATGGTAGTAGAATTCGTGGTAGCCCAGCAGCGGCACGTCCGGCCACACATCCGGCAGGGTCAGCAGCTCCCCCCAGCCATGATGGCCGATGATGATGTCGGGCTTGAACCCGAGTGCCTTGACCTGGTCGCCCGCCTTCGCCACCGCCTCGGCCCGCGCCATTGCGAGCGAGAAATCCCGTGCGTCACTATGGGTCGGCGCCCCCGGCCGCGGCGGCGCTTTGTACGTCACCCGGCGCACCCCCGGCATCGAGTTCAAGTTGGGCTCGCAGATGAACACCACGTCGTGCTCGCGTTGTGCAAGCAGATGCCGCACCAGGTGCAGGAACTGGCCAGGGTAATTCTGGTGAACGAACAGATACTTCATGCAGCGCCAAATCGGTGGGCGGGCTGCTTGCAGCCCACTTCACGACGGTGACCGGCGGAATTCAAGCCGAACATCGCGCTAGGCGCCGCGGCGCCCCCGCCCCGGTTTCGTCGGCGCTGCGGTGGCCTCGGCTGCCGGCCGTGCCCGGCCCGCCGGGGCGCGCCGTGCTGCACCGGGGCCAATCGGGACGATATTGATGCAGAATGCCTCGAGCGGCGCCAGGCTCTCGGCCTCGCACGCGTCCCCGGGGCCAACGGGGCCGATCGCGGTCCCGTCCGTGAACGTGGCGCTGATGTCCAGCGTCAGCGTCTCGGCCGCCTTGCCGCGCAGGCGCGCCCGCAGGCCGAGGATCGGCAGTGCCATGCCGCGGCTGCCGCAATACTGACCGCCCTCCGCCCAGGGCGACATCCAGCCCCGGCCCAGCACTGCCTGATACTCGATCTCCGACGTGCTCACCTCCGGGTGGCGGGGCGTGATCGCGAACCCTTCCACCCAGCGCTCGCTGCCACGCTCGCCGACCCACTCGCCGATCCTGCCGAGCACGTCGCCATGCACCTGCAGATGGGCCGCGATATCCGCGTCGGATACCCGCGCCGGGTCAGCGGCGGGCGCCGGGCCACCCCCCGCCAGCGGACGGATCACCTGCTGCACCTGGGCCGCAGTGCCCTCCACCAACCGCGTAACCTGCAGCCGGGGCGGCTCGCGATCGGCATTGCCGTCCTGGTAGATGGTCATCAGCACCTGCGCCGGCCCGTGATTGACCCGCACCATCGCTGCCGCGTCCGGCGTGCCGAGCCAGCCATCCTCGGTAAAGCCGGTGATCGTCATGGCCTCCTGCGCCTGACCCGGCGGGCGCGACAACCGCACCCCCGGCAGCCCGGTCACCGGGTCCGGCGGCGGCGAACCCGGCGTGTTGTACACGCAATACACGCCAGCCTCGAGCTGCATCAGGTGGGCGGATACCTTCAGCTCCGTGACGAGTTGCGGGGCGGGCGAGGCGACGTCGGACATGCGGGCGCTCTTCGATTAGTACGGGTACAGACGTCAGATGGCAGGATTTCGCGGCGATGGCGATGGTGTTTGATGCGCTGGCGGCCCATGACCGGCCTCCCGCCGGGGCGCCGCTGAACCCCGCAGCAGCCAGTCGTTCAGCGGCGCCGCCGGCAGCCCGAGCGGCAGCACATCCCCGTAGCCGGTCCGCCGCACGCGCTCGGCCGGCGCCCCCAGGTCGAACACCGCCGCCCGCAGCCCCGCGCGCCAAGCCTGTCCCAGCGTAAAGCACCACGTCTCCGGCCACACCGAGGGCAGCAGCGCGATGTCAGCCGCCTGCGCCCGGATCAGCGTCACCGCCTCCGCCTCCGCATATTGGCCGGTGATGAACACCGGCCCCGCTGCCAGCATCCGCTCGTCATCGGCGGTGAACCCCGCCACCGTGAACCGCAGCGGCAGGGACCGCGCCGCCGCATCCCGCACGCAGGCGAGCAGGACCTCGTAGCCCTTCTCCACCCCGATCCCGCCCACCACGCACACGTGGCGCACCGGACGGCGCGTGGGCGGCGGCGCCGGGATGGCGCCGTCGTCCTCCCACGGCGTCACTTCCAGCCGGGCCGCCGGGAAATGCCGCCGCACCCGCGCCGCCACGTCGGCCGCCGGCGCCACCACCCGGCGTGCCCCCGCCAGCAAAACCGCCGACCGCGCGACCAACGCCGCCGGGGCGATCGCCTCCTCGAGGTTGCTGCCATGGTCGGTGACGCAGGCCTCGCAGCCTGCCAACGGCGGCTCCCCGCAGTAGCTGTGCTCCGGCACCAGCGCGATCCGGGCGCAGAAACTCGCGTAATCGTGGACGAACACCTCATGCGGCACGCCGAGCCGCTCGCCAAGGCGCAGGATCTCGGGCGTGTGCCCCAGCGTGTGGTGCAGCTCCACGCAGCGGATCCGGTCGCCGCGCAGCAGACGCAGCAATCCGTCCCACTCCTCCGGCAGCCGGAAGCGCAGGTTGGGCGTGTCCCCGTCACCGACCACTGCGAAATCGCCATCCGGACGGATGACCACCGGGCGCACACCCGCTGCGCGCAGTGCCTGACCTCGCTCGGCCACGACGCGATCCACGCCGCCGCCGCCGGCATGCGTCACGATCGCCACCGCCCCGGGCCGCCGCCCCTCCCGCCAGCGCGACGCGTCCATCCGCCGCCGGGCCACCCCCAGCGGGTCACGCGCGATCCACGCGCCGACCAGCGCGCCGTAGCCGGGATGCAGCCGCTCCAGCAGCGCCCCGTTGCGCGTCAGCAGGTGCCGGCGGGCCGCGCCGAACGACGCACCGCCCTCATGCGCCACGTAGCAGCCGGCCGCCGCCACATGCCGCCAGCCGCGGTGGCGCGCGCGCAAGCACCAATCGTTCTCCTCCCCATAGCCCTGCGCCCACAAATCCTCCCGCAGCAAGCCCACGGCATCGATGCAGTCGCGGCGCATGTACATGCAGAAGCCGACCGAAACGGGGATGTCCACCGTCGCCGCCCCGTTCGCGCGCAAGGCGCGGGCGGCGAGCGGCCCCGGGTCGGCCATCGGGTTGCCGCCATCCCGCTTGGGGTAACTCAGGATCGTCGCATCGTTGGACAGCGGGCAGGCGCTGCCGATGTCGGGCGCGCTATGGGCCGCGTCCGCCAGGTGCTGCAGCCAGCCGGGTGCCACGACCGTGTCGCTGTTGAGCAGCACGGCATCCCGCCCCGCCGTCGCACGCAGGCCCGTGTTCGCCGCACCCGGGAACCCGGCATTCTCCGCCAAACGGTGCAGCACGATGGCACCTGACGCGGCCATCGCGTCCAGCGCGGCGCCGAGTTCGGCATCCACCGCCCCGTCATCGACGACATGCAGCCGGCTCCCCTCCGGCAGCGTCGGCAGGACAGAGCGCAGGCACGCCATCGCCGTCCGCAGCCCACGGTAGACCGGCACGACCACATCGGCCGGCGGGCGCGGCGGCTGCACGCTGCGGCTAGGGCCGGTCACATCCGCCCAGACCGGCGTGAAGCTCCGCTCCAGCCCGGCGGCACTCCTCCACTCCAGCCCGGGATCGATCGGGCTGCCCCAGAGCTGCCGCCCCCCCGCCCGCAGCGCGACCGGCCCGGCCGGGATCGCCGCCCCCGGGATGCGGAACCGGCGTGGCCGGGCGAGCGGCTGGCGGGAGTCACCGGCTTCGAACGACTCGCGCGCGGTGACCCGGCGTGTCGTGCCGCCGGTAAACCGGACCTCGATCGCCGGGTCCCGCTCGGGGTCGCCCGGATGCCACGCCCAACCCTCCAGCCCGCCATCTTCCGCCGCGGTGACGAAACCCTCGACGGCCGCGATCGCCACGAGGTCGATCGGGCTGCCGAGTAGGTCCTCACCCCCGCGCTGCACCGTCATGCTGCGTCCAGGCGGAACCTGGCAGCTATTGCCGGACCACCGCGCGGGCACGCGCTTGCCATCTACCCAAAGGTCTGCCGGCTGGTCGGCATGGAGGGTGCCTCGCCCATCCGACGCACACCACCCTGGCAGCCCCATCGCCCGCGCCACCGACGCCGCGAGCGAAAACACCGCCGGCCCGGCTACGTGGCGAGAGATCGCGGCCTGCATGGCGCGCGCCGCCTCCGGCCAATCCGGCACCTGCAGCGCAGCGGCGGCCAGGCCGACCCACGCTTCCAACAAGTCCCAGCGCTCGGCGATCGGCCGGAAAAAACCGCAGGCCTGCGCCGGCTCGCCGCCGTTCAGGCAGGCCAGTCCAAGGCTCAGGCCGATCGTGTCGTCTTCGGGGGCAATCCGCCGCGCCCGCTCGAACCAGCGCCGCGCTTCGGCCGGGCCGGGCGCGGCAAGGCCCTTGTGCCAGGCCTCGGTCGCGAGGTCGGCCCACATCTCGTCGCGTGTCCGCAACGGGGCCTTGGTTGGGCGCAGGCCCGGCGCGTTCGGTCCCAACCGCGATCGCGCCCGTCAGCTGCGTCGGCGCGCGGTGACTTCGATCTCGATCTTCATGCGTGGGTCAGCCAGACCGGCGGCGATCATCGTCGCCGCCGGCCGGACCATGCCGAAGGACGTAAGCAGCGTGGGCCAGCACGGTTCGAAATCCGCCGCATTCGGCACGATGTAGCGGACGCGAACCACATCGGCGAACGCACAACCCGCCTCGGCCAGCGCCGCCCCGATGTTGCGCAACGCCTGGGCCGCTTGCTCACGCACGTCGTCCGAGATCGTCATCGCCCTATAGTCGAAGCCCGTCGTGCCGGACACGAACACCCAATCGCCGTCCACGACCGCACGCGAGTAACCGATCCCGGCCTCAAACGGCGATCCCGAGGAGATCAACCGCCGCATCAATCCGCCGCGGACGCCGCTTGTGCCTGTGCTGCCGCCTGGAGGTTCGAGACCGCCTGCGCCTGGGCGGCTTCAAAGGCCGACAGGCCCGCCAGATCCGCATCCACCTCGGTCGCACCCTGGGCGCGAGCCTGCTCGAACCAGTACCGTGCCTGCTTCAGGTTCTGCTCACCGGCCAGGTTGCGCGCCAGATAGCGGCCCAACATCATCTGCGCATAGGCGTGGCCACGCTCGGCCGCCATCTTGAACCAGTGCTGGGCCAAGGCGCGGTTCACCTCGACGTCGTGGCCGCCGCCATACAGCGCACCGGTGGCGAACATCGCGCCGATATGCCCCTCCTCGGCCGCACGACTGAACAACGCCAGCGCCGCATGATGGTCCCGCTCCCCACCCCGTCCGTTGACCAGCATCTCGGCCAGGGCCACCCGCGCCTCGAGCAGCCCGGCATCGGCGGCGCGCTTGATCCAACTGCGCCCCTCCGGCTCGTCCCGGTCGACGCCGCGGCCCTCGGCCAGCAGCCGCCCATACCAGTATTGCGCCGTCACCACGCCATCCGCCGCCTTGCGCAGCCATTGCGCCGCCCGGCGCTCGTCCCGCTCGATCCCGACACCCTCGGCCAGGCAAACGCCGAAGTTGAACGCCGCGATCAGGTCGCCACTATCGGCTGCCTGCTCGAACCACTCCCGGGTGCGGATGCGGTCCTCCTCGCCTCCGGCGCCCTGGAGCAGCAGATTGGCCAGATCCGACTGGGACGCGGCGTTACCCGCCTCCGCCGCCTTGCGGAACCAACGCGCTGCCTCGTCCGCATCGCGCGCGACGCCGGCCCCTGTCAGGTGCAACAGACCGAGTGCCCGGGCCGCCGCAGCATGCCCGCTCTCGGCCGCCCGGCTGAACCACATCGAGGCTTCGGCATAGTTCGGCGGCAGTTCGCCACCCTTGGCATACAGGTCGCCCACCAGTGCCGCGGCTTCGGCATCCCCGGCCAACGCCGCCCGGCGAAGCCACGTCTCGCCGGACACGCGATCCTGCTTGACGGCCCGGCCCTCCATCAACGCCAGGCCGTAGCGAGCCTGGCCCGGCCGGATCCCGGCCTCGGCCGCCTGTCGATAGAGCTGGACCGCCCGCTGCTGGTCCCGTTCCAAACCGACTTCGAAATCAAACATCACGCCAAGCAAGTATTTCGCCATCGGCAGGCCGGTCTCGGCGGCTTCGCCCATCAGCACCGCCGCTTCCTGACGTGTCGCCTGGTCCGGCTGGCCGCGCACCAGCATCAACGACAGGCCGAGCTTCCCCTGCGCACTTCCACCCTGGGATGCCTCCCGGTACAGCGTCTCCGCCTGCTCCAGGTCACGCATCTCTTCCGGGCCAGAGGTCAGGATTGTGGCGAGCACCGCCTTGCCCTCGGCCGATCCGGCCGCGGATGCCCGGCGAGCCCACTCGGCCGCCAGC
Source organism: uncultured Acetobacteraceae bacterium (assembly GCA_964235545.1). Classification (GTDB taxonomy): domain Bacteria; phylum Pseudomonadota; class Alphaproteobacteria; order Acetobacterales; family Acetobacteraceae; genus LMUY01. The sequence goes on along the minus strand of CAXSEG010000062.1, from coordinate 8,512 downwards.
ACGTAATCCGGGCCGGCAGCGTTACCGACCTCGTATAGCGCAGCGGATCGGCCACCCGACTTGCCGCGCACCAACCCGCTCATGCACAGCGCCGCCAGCCGGGCCTGTCCCTCCGGATGACCGGCGGACGCGGCCCGCTCGAACCAAACCGCCGCCTCCAGGGGTGATGGCGGGACGCCTGTCGCCTCCATGTAGCAGCGCCCGACGCGGAACTGCGCCTCCTGGTCCCCGGCCTTGGCAGCGCGGGCGAACTGGGCGAATGCCGCCGCCGGATCCCCGGCCGCCAGCAGGCGTTCGCCCCGTTGCAAGCCGGAACCGATCGGTAGCGACCGCGCCAGCCGAGTTAACAGGCTCATCGCCCGAGCCCCGCCACCATGCTAGCACCGCTCTCCGGGACATTCACCCAGACGCACGGCCTCACGGCTCGCGCATTCCATCCATCGCAACCGGCAATGCCCGGCTGAAGATGTAGCTCAAAACGGTACGCTTTCCGACCATGATGTCGGCCGTGACCGGCATACCCGGCACGATCCGGAAGCCACGTGGCGTGTCGTGCAGGTTGACCTTGGTGATCTCAATTCGGGTCTTGTAGTACGCCTGTCCCGGTTGCGGCGCCTGGGCGGACGTATTGGCATCGGAGCTGCCATGCATCACCGAGTCGGGCGCCTGCCCGGTCGGCGTGAAGCTGTCTGGGCTGATGACGCGGATCGTGCCGTCGGCCGAACCGTAATGGATGAAGGGCAGCGTATCGAACTTGACCGTGACCAAATCGCCCTCGTGCACGTAGCCGGCTTCGCTGCCCAGCACGCTCGCCTCAATCTCGACCGGTGCATTGGACGGCACCAGCTTCAGGAACTGATCCCCCGACTGCAGCACGGACCCGACTGAGACCGGGGCGCGGTAAAGCACCGTCGCGTCCTGATCCGCACGGATATCGACGAGGCCCGACCGCATCGTCGCCTTTGCCAGGTCGCTCCGTGCCTGATCCAACTGGCGCTGGGCCGTCGTCAGGTCGGTGGCGTTCTGGGATTTCCAGTTCTGGACGTCCCCCGCCGCTTCCGCGATTTTAGCCTGTAGGTCGTTGGCAGCGGACTTTGCCGTCTGCTCCGCCTCCTGCAGCGATCGCTGCAGGTCGAGCCGGGCATCCTGCGCCGTCAACTGGTTCAACTGGCTACCCCAGCCAAGCTGCGCGAGTTCCTTGCGCTTGCCCTCGACCGTCTGCGCCACCTTCACGCGATCCTGGTAAGGCTGGATGTCACCCAGCGCCTTCGCGAGCGTGGATTTCAGGCTGCTGATCTGCTGCGCGTAACTCTCGGCCTTGAACGTGTGCTCGGCCTTGCGCTGGGAGAAGATCGCCTCCTGGACCTGGGATGACGTGTCGTGGATCGTAGGCCGGTAATCGACACCCGCTGCCTCGGCTTTACGCCGCTCGACCTCCGCACCCAGGCTCGCAACCGACAACACCAGGGCCGATTTGTCGGATGTCGAGATGGTCGGGTCGAGACGGGCCAGCAAGTCGCCCTTGTGCACCAGCTGTCCCTCGTTGACGTCGATCTCCCGTACGATCGACGTCTCGAACGGCTGGATCACGACGGTGTCCGACGTCGTCACCACCTTTGCCGTCGCCGTCACCACCTTGTCGATCGGGATCATGCCAGCCGCGATCGCACAGGCGGCGAACATGCTCGCCACGGTCCAGATCACGCCCCGGGCCGGCCCCTGCGCCCGGGTCTCCAGAAGGGCGGCCGACGGCGAGTAGAACTCCAGCAGCGCCGGCATCTGCGCAATCTGGCCACGTGTCATCCGCTTATCGGTCGTTGTCGTAAGGCTCATGGCTCAACGTCCTTCATGTGCACGGGCTGACGGGTCACCGACCGGTCCACCCCGACTAATCACCTTGGGCGGAAACCGGCGACAGCAGAGCGGCCCGGGCCCCGACGGGATCCATGTGCCGGTTCTGCTGCGTCCACAGCGCGCGGTAGATGGCGCACCGCTCGAGCAATACCGTGTGGGGTGCCACGTCCATCACCTTGCCCTTGTCCATGACCAGGATCTGGTCGCACTCGACCAGCGACGCGAGACGGTGCGACACGATCACCATCGTCCGCCCCCGCCCGATCCGCGTCAGGTTCGCGTTGACGAGCGCCTCACTCTCCGGATCGAGCGCGCTGGTGGCCTCGTCCAGGATCAGGATCCGCGGATCAACGATCAGGGCACGGGCAATCGCGAGCCGCTGCTTCTGGCCGCCCGAGATGTTGGAAGAACCCTCCTCGATCCAGGTGTCGTAACCCTGCGGCAGACGCTCGATGAACTCCTCGGCGCCGGCCAGCCGTGCCGCGCGCACCACGTCCTCGATCGTGAGGCCGGGTCGGCCGGCCGTGATGTTGTCGCGCACCGAACCGCGGAACAGGAAGTTGTCCTGCAACACCACACCGAACGACCGGCGCAGGTGAACGAGGTTGATCTCGCGCAGTTCCGCGCCGTCGATCTTCAGGAAGCCGCTATAGTCGCGGTTGATGCCCTGCCACAGGCGGGTCAGCGGCGCCTTGCCCGCACCGGACCGGCCGACGACGCCCAGCATCGTCCCCGCCGGTATCGCGAAGCTGACACGGTCGAGCGCCGGTGTCTTACCGGTGGGGTAGGTGAAAGTCAGATCCTCGAATGACACCGCCCCCGAGAACTGCGGACGCAAACCGGCACCGCTCTGCTGCTCCGGCCGATTATTCAGCACCGCGCCGACCTCTCCGACCGCGGCGCGAACCTCGGTGAAGTCCTCGATCAAGCGAGCCAGCCCCACCAGCGGCTGTGTCACTCGGCCACCGAGCATCATGAACGCGACCAATGCACCGACACCGATATCCGAAGTACCTTCCAGCGCGAAGTATGCGCCGACCATCAGAACACCTCGGTTGATGAACGCCTCTAGCGGGGTGATCATCGTCGAGGGCCAGTTCGCCAAACGGCCAACGGCCAACCTGAGCTCGCCCGCCGTGGCGACCCGGCTGTCCCACTCCGCCTTGCGCTGCGGCTCGAGCGCCAAAGTTTTAAGGGTACGGATGCCTTGCACACTCTCGACCAGAACGCTGCTCTTGGCAGATTCCGCCGCCTGCACCCGGCCCATCAGGCGGCCGATCGGCTTGAGGAAGATCATGATGATCACGGCGATCATGCCGGCGCACGCAACGACCAGCCAGGCCAAGGTCGCCTGGATCCAAAACAGGAAGGGCAGTAGGAACACCAGCGTCAGCGAGTCGAGGAAGGTGGTCATCAACCGGCCGGTCACGAACTCCCGCACCCGGTAGACTTGCATCAAACGGAATACGGTTTGGCCGGCCTGGTTACGCTCGAAGTAGTCGATCGGCAACGACAGCAAACGAGAAAACAGATGCAGGTTCAACCGCGTATCGACCCGCGTCGATACGACCTGGATCAGCTCACGACGGGCGTAGCCCAACAACGTCTCATACACGGCGGCAATCGCGAGGATCAGTGACAGCAACACGAGCGTCGAATAGCTGTGATGACCGACCACACGGTCGATCACCGACATCACCAGCAAGGGCGGAATGATCGTCAGCACCGAGAGCGTCAGCGAGGCAACGCCGATGTCGTTCATCAGCTTACGCTGGTGCAGCAACAACCGCATCACCCACATCAGGGTGAACGGCGTATCGGTCTCGGACGAAACCCGCGGCCGTCGGACCAGGATTGCCTCGCCGGACCACAGTTGAGACAGCCGCAACCGGTCGACCGCAACCGCATCCTGCCCGTTGGACCGCGGATCGCGAATCCAGACGATGTTGCGAGACACGTCCGAGGCGACCAGTACGCCCGCCGACCCGTCCGTGAACAACAGCACGACCGGATTGACCGTTCCGGCGCCTGCCGCCCCCGTCATTCGCAGCAACTGCGCCCAGGCGAGCTTGCTGGCCTTCGCCACCAGACCCTGGTCCCGCAGCCACGTCACCAGCGAGGCCGGCGACGGAACCGTGTCACCAGCGTCCATGTGATAGTCCCCGCGATCCAACTCGAACCCGTGATGCCGGGCCACCGCCGCGATCGCCAGAAGACGCATCTCCATCCCGTCGATCTCGGGGTTCGGCCCGTTGACGGTGCCGGGACTGATTTCCGGGTCGCGCTGGCTGGCCTCGGCGATGTCCACGTGTCTCATTCCTCGTGCAATTGGGCACTGGCGGCTTTTACGCCTCTTACCATGCCAAAGAGAAGCAATTCGTTCATTGGCGGCCAGCAACGGGCTTTCCAATCCATCCCGTTCGACGCACGCTACAGGACGTAATCGGAGTGAATGAACGGCATGGATATCCGCCCCGCAACCAACGCCGATCTTGCGGACATCCAAGCCATCTACGCGCATCACGTCTTGCATGGGACAGGGACGTTCGAGGAAACACCCCCTTCTCTCGAGGAGATGACGGCACGCTTCGAGTCGGGCATCCGCCACGGATGGGGCTGGCTGGTCGCGACCGACACGACCGGCGTGCTAGGGTATGCCTACTACGCCCAGATCCGCGACCGGACTGCATACCGCTTCACCGCGGAGGACAGTATATATGTACGGGAAGACGTGCGCGGGCAGGGCGTCGGCAAGGCGCTCGTGCTGCGACTCCTGGCCGATGCCGAGCAGGCCGGGTTTCGCCAAATGGTGGCCGTCATCGGCGACAGCGAGAACGTGGGCTCTGTCGGCATGCACGCCTCCCTCGGCTTCCACCACGTGGGCACGCTCCGCGCCGTGGGCCTGAAATTCGGGCGCTGGCTCGACACCGTCTACATGCAGAAGCCGCTCGGACCCGGAGATGACGGCATCCCCGACTAGACGGCGGTGCCGGCTAGTCAGTGGGCGTCGCCCCAGCTGCGGCCTTTCCCCGTCTCGACCACGAGCGGCACGGACAGCGTCGCGGCGTGCTGCATCACGTCCCGCGCCACCTCGGCCAGCCTGTCTGCCTCGTCCGCCGGTGCCTCGAACAGCAGTTCGTCATGCACCTGCAGCAGCATGCGGCCCTGTAGCCCCGCGGCAGCCAAGGCGGCCGGCAGCCGCACCATCGCGCGCTTGATGATGTCGGCCGCGCCGCCCTGCAGCGGCGCATTGCTCGCCTGGCGCTCGGCATAGCCCCGCTTGGCCGGGTTGCGGTCGGCGATGCCGGGGATCCAGCAGCGCCGCCCGAACGGGGTCAGCACGAAGCCGCGTAGCCGCGCCTCCTCCCGCGTGCTTTCCATGTAGGCGCGGATGCCCGGGTAGCGCAGGAAGTAGCTGTCGATGTAGCTTTTCGCCTCACCGGGCTCGATCCCCAGCTGGCGGCCGAGCCCGAAGGCGCTGATGCCGTAGATGATGCCGAAGTTGATCGCCTTGGCCCGGCGCCGGATCTCGCCGGTCATCGCCGCCATCGGCACGCCGAACACCTCGCTGGCCGTCCGGCTATGGATGTCCTGCCCCAGGGCGAACGCTTCGCTCAACGCCGGCACGTCCGCCACATGGGCCAGCAGCCGCAGCTCGATCTGCGAGTAGTCGGCACTGACCAGCACGTGGCCGGGTGCGGCCACGAAGGCCTGGCGGATACGCCCGCCCTCCTCGGTCCGGATCGGAATATTCTGCAGGTTCGGGTCGTTGGACGAAAGCCGCCCCGTCGCTGCCGCCGCCATGGCGTAGGTGGTGTGCACCCGGCCGGTGGCGCGGTTGATCTCCGTCACCAGGGCGTCCGCGTAGGTGGATTTCAGCTTAGCCAGTTGGCGCCATCCCAGGATGCGGCCCGGCAGCTCCGCCCCTCCCTCCGCCAGTTGCTGCAAGACCGCGGCGTCCGTCCCCCAGGTGCCGCTGCTGGTGCGGCGCCCACCCGGCAGCTTCATCTCGTCGAACAGGATCTCGCCCAGCACCTTCGGGCTGCCCAGGTTGAACGGGCGGCCCGCCAGCACGTGGATGTCCGTCTCCGCCGCCGCCATCCGCGCGCCGAAATCGGCAGACAGGCGGCGCAGCTCCTCCTCGTCCACCATGATGCCGGCCCGTTCCATCCCGGCCAGCACCGGGATCAGCGCCCGCTCCATCCGCTCGTACAGCGCCGTTGCCTTGGCATCGGCCAGCCGGGGCCGCAGCAGATGCCGCAGCCGCAACACGCAATCCGCCGCCTCTGCCACGTGGGCCGCCGCGCGCTCGACCGGCACGTTGGACAGCAGCAGGCGCGCCCGGCCCGTCCCGGTGGCGCTGTCCAGCGTCGCCACCGCGTGGCCGAGATGCAGGCGGGAGAGATCCTCCAGCGTGTGGCCATGCGCACCGGCGTCTTGGGCGTAGGACAGCAGCATGGCGTCGTCCACCGCCGCCGCGCCGGCGAATCCCGCCGAGTCCAGCGCCCGCAGCCCCGCCTTCGCGTCGTGGAACACCTTCAGCACGGCGCGGTCCGTCAGCACTGGGCCGAGCGCCGCGCGGGCCTCCGCTAGAGCCACCTGGTGCACCGGCCGGTCCAGGTCCCCCTGGTGCCCCAGCGGCAGGTAGCCCGCCTGCCCCTGCGCCGTCGCCAGCCCGAGCCCGACCAGCCCGGCCGCGTCCACCGCCGGGTGTATCGCCAGCACCCCGCCCTGCTGCGCCGCTTCCAGCACCGCCGACAGCGCCGGCAGATCCGCCAGCACGGCGTAGGGGCCGAACGGCTGCACCGTCTCCTCCTTGGCGGGCGGCGGCGCGTCCTCCCCCACCGGCCCGTCCAGACCCAGCCGGGTCGCGGTGGAGCGGAACCCCATCCCGTGCAGCCAGCCGGTCAGCGCCGCCCGGTCCGGCTCGCGCACGCCCAACGTGTCAAGCGGCTCCGGCATCGGTGCGTCGTCGCGCAGGATCACCAGCTGGCGGGACAGCCGGGCCTGGTCGGCATGGGTAATCAGCAGCTCGCGTCGCTTGGACGGCTTCATCGCCGGCGCCGCGGCCAGCACGCCCTCGAGGTCGCCGAACTCGGACAGCAACTGGCACGCGGTCTTGGGCCCGATGCCGGGCACGCCCGGCACGTTGTCCACGCTGTCGCCCATCAGGGCCAGCAGGTCGGTCATCGCCTCCGGGCCGCAGCCGAACTTCTCGCGCACCTCGTCCGGCCCGATCGCCTTCTGCTTGATTGGGTCCTGCATGATCACGCCAGGGCGGATCAGCTGCATCAGGTCCTTGTCGGAGGAGACGATCGTCACCTGGCCGCCGGCCGCCACCGCCGCCTTGGTATAGGCCGCGATCAGGTCGTCCGCTTCCCAATCCACCAACTCGATCGCCGGCACGTTGAACGCGGCGGTCGCATCCCGCACCAGGGCAAATTGCGGGACCAACTCGGAGGGCGGTTCCGGCCGCTGCGCCTTGTATTTGTCGTAGATCCGGTTGCGGAACGTGGCCCGCCCGGCGTCGAAGATCACCGCCAAGTGGGTGCCGACATGGTCCTTCAGCAGGCGCGCCAGCATGTTGGTGAAGCCGAACACGGCGTTCACCGGCGTGCCGTCCGGCCGCGTCATCGGCGGCAGGGCGTGGAACGCGCGGAAGATGAAGCCCGACCCGTCCACCAGCACCAGGTGCAGCGGCGCCGCCGCCGGGGTGGCGCCCGGCTCCACGGGCGCGCTCAGTGCTCGTCGTCCTCGGCGCCCGGGTTCAGCACGAACACCCGCGAGCAATACGGGCAGAACGTCTGCTCGTGCACGATCCGCAGCCAGACACGCGGATGCCCCAGACCGGCGCTGCCGCCGTCACAGGCGACCACGCGCGTATCGACATGGATGGTCTCGGGCTCGCCGGAGGGCATGCCCGGCGGCGTCTTGGGCGTGTCTACGCCGAACGGCATGTGAACCTCGACTGGAACAGGGGACATTCCGATGATAGCGGTAGCGGCCATGAGTTCAACCATCCGCCTCCTGCTCGCCGCGACACTCGCACTCGGGCTGGCAGCCTGCGCCAACCGCCTGCCGCCCTATGGCACGCCGGGCACGCCCCTCGCCCTACACCCCACCCCGGACGACGTGTTCACCCTGCCCGACGGCACGCGCCTGCCGGCCAGCGTGTGGCTGCCCCCGGGCGGCCAGTTGCCCGTAGCCGTCATCCTCGCCCTGCACGGCTTCAACGACAGCCGCGACCAGTGGAACCTCCCCGCCCCGGTGCTCGCCAACGCCGGCATCGCCGTCTACGCTCCCGACCAGCGCGGCTTCGGCGACACCGCCGCCCGCGAGACCTGGCCCGGCTCCGACGCCCTGGTGAACGACGCCGCCGCCCTGGCCCGCGACCTGCACCGCCGCTACCCGGCCACCCCGCTCTACGTTATGGGCGAGAGCATGGGCGGCGCCGTGGCACTTGACCTCGCCGCCCGCCCGAACGGACCGCCGATCACAGGCACCATAATGCTTTCCCCGGCCGTGTGGGGCCGCCCCGAGCAGGGTTTCGTGCTCGCCAGCGCACTTGCCGTCGCGAACGGGGTCGCCCCCAGCTACCGCATCACCGCCGGTGACGTTCCCGTCCGCGTCCACGCCAGCGACAACCGCGAGGCGCTGA
>CAXSEG010000061.1:0-16858 GCA_964235545.1 uncultured Acetobacteraceae bacterium | reverse complement strand
CATCTGCCTCGCAGTGCTCGTCACGGATTGGCTGCAATGAGTCCACGCCCTAGTCCAGCAAGTCGGCGACGAGGCAAATGCTGATCGGCTTTTTCCGGACACGGCTAAAGCGACGGACACTATTCCAGTTCTCGACCGGGGCCGGTGGAATATCTACCGTGTCCGGCTCGTCTCCGTCGAGCGCTTCAAGTTGAGCAAGTTGGTCACCCGTCAACGCCGGGGGTGTTTCAGTGGTATAGATTCTCTTCATACCACCTCCTTTCTGCCGGCTCAGCTTTCCGAAGTCCGATAACCCCGGTCAGTTGTTCGTCGTCAGGACCTGGATATGTATGGACCGGAACAAGACATACGGCGCCTACAACACCGACAGCATGATAACGATGTTCGCCGCTATCAAATCGATCGTAGATGACGACAGCCAAAGGATCCGCGATCACTTGCTCCGCAAGAGAGAAATCCACGTCTGCTTGGTCTTGTTGGCGCGCTCCTCGTCCTCATCCCATTCTAGAACCATCGCCCTTACTCCAGACGCATGTCTCCCAATGGATCTATCTTTGCCCTGCGGTAAGAACTAATACCATTGTATACACAACTTGCAGCAACGCATCAAGTGATGGTCAGGAAGCGATCTTCCTTACCACCGTCACTGCATCCGGCGATGACCACTCGGCCGCCCCCTCCAACCATCCCAGCTCGTTGCCGCCCTTGTCGATCAGCAGCGTCGTGGGGATGCCGTTCACGCCCAGCGAATGCGCCATCCGGCTGCCGGGGTCGAGCAGCACCGGCAGGTTCTTGATCCCGCGCTCGGCGTAGAACTGCTGCACCACGGCGGCACCGCCGCGGTCCGAGGAGACGGGCAGCACCACGATGCCGTCGCGCGCCACGATCCCGGCCAACTCGTCCAATGCCGGCATCTCGCGCACGCAGGGGACGCACCAGGTCGCCCACAGGTTCAGCACGACCGCGCGGCCGGCATAGTCCGCAAGCGACCGGGCGGTGCCGTCGGCGGCGGTGAAATGCAGGTCGAGCTTCTTCGGCACGTGCATCGCATGCAGCGAGTCGATGCCCTGCAGCTCCTGCGCCCGCGGTTTGCGGAGCGGGAGGGCCGCCGCTAGGGTCCCGCCCGCTACAGCCGCGGCCAGGGTGCGGCGCTTGATCTCGGTCATCAGGATAGGTCCTTGTCGAACAGCGACCCAGAATTTCGGAACGCCGCCGCCAACACGCAATGGGGCGGGCGCTTCGCCGCCGGGCCTTCGGCCATCATGGCGGAGATCAATGCCTCGATCGGGTTCGACCGCAAGCTGTGGCGGCAGGATATACGGGGGTCGCTGGCGCATGCGGCCATGCTCGCCCGGGCCGGGATCATCTCCGCCGCGGACGAGGCGGCGATCCGCGATGGGCTGGACGCGATCGGGGCGGAGATCGAGGCCGGCCGATTTGCCTTCGACGAGGTGCTCGAAGACATCCACATGAACATCGAGGCGCGGCTGACGGAGCGTATAGGCGAGGCCGGCAAGCGGCTGCACACCGCGCGCAGCCGCAACGACCAGGTGGCGACGGATTTCCGGCTCTGGGTGCGCGATGCGCTCGACTCGCTGGACGGCCAGGTGGCGGCGCTGATGCAGGCCCTGGCGGACCGGGCGGCGGAGCACGCGGCCAGCCCGATGCCCGGCTTCACCCACCTCCAGACCGCCCAGCCGGTGACCTTTGGCCACCACCTGCTCGCCTACGTGGAGATGCTGCATCGGGACCGCGGGCGCATGGCGGATGCCCGGCGCCGGCTGAACGAGTGCCCGTTGGGTTCGGCGGCGCTGGCCGGAACCTCCTTCCCGATCGACCGGGTGGCGACGGCCGCGGCGCTGGGGTTCGACCGGCCCACCGCCAATTCGCTGGACGCCGTGTCCGACCGGGATTTCGCGCTGGAGTTCCTGTCCGCGACGGCGATCTGCGCCATCCACGTCTCCCGCCTGGCGGAGGAGATCGTGATCTGGTGTTCCGCCCCGTTCGGCTTCGTGCGGCTGTCGGACGCGTTCACCACGGGGTCCTCCATCATGCCGCAGAAGCGCAACCCGGACGCGGCGGAGCTGGCGCGGGCCAAGGTGGGGCGGATCATGGGGGCGCTGGTGGCGCTGCTTACGGTGATGAAGGGCCTGCCGCTCGCCTACGCCAAGGACACGCAGGAGGACAAGGAGCCGGTGTTCGACGCGGCGGACGCGCTCTCGCTCAGCCTGGCCGCGATGGCCGGCATGGTGCGGGACCTGATGCCGGACACCGCCCGCATGCGCGCCATGGCGGGCAACGGCTTCTCCACCGCGACGGATTTGGCGGACTGGCTGGTGCGGGTGCTGCAGCTGCCGTTCCGCACCGCGCACCATGTGACGGGGCGGCTGGTGGCGGCGGCGGAGGCGAAGGGCAGCGACCTGGCCGGGCTCAGCCTGGCCGAGATGCAGGCCATCGAGCCCGGCATCACCGGGGCGGTGTTCGGCGTGCTGACCGTGGAGGCCTCGGTGGCCTCCCGCACCAGCTACGGCGGCACGGCGCCGGCCAACGTGGCGCGGGAGGCGGCCCGGTGGCAGGGAGCGTTGGCATGAGATACGCCCTGCTCGTCCTTGCAGCGTCGCTGGCGCTGGCAGGCTGCGGCAAGAAGGGTTCCCCGGAACCGCCTGGGCCGGCCGACCAGATCACCTTCCCAAGAAGCTATCCGACGCATTAGCGGCCGGGAGCCGCGGTGACCCGATGCTACAGGAACGGTAGGTAGCGCAAGCTGAGAAAGAAGGTGTTGTCGTCGGTGCCCTGGTTGCCGTTGCCGGGGGTTGCGACGACGCCCTTGAAGATATCGCGGCGGGTGTAGGAATACTGCAACCCGGCCTGCACCGTTCCGAACTCGCCGTGCAGGAAGCGCCAGTAGCCGCCCAGCGTGCCCTGGACGATGCCGGACGTGTTGCCCGTGCAGATCCCCGTGCTGAGCTCGGTGCCGCAGCCCGAGTTTACGTAGGACGGGTTGCCGTAGCCGTATGATTTCCCGCCGGCGTTGAAATACCGCCGCCCGATCTGCTCGGTGCCGACATAGCTGTACAGGTCCACGACCGGTGACGGCTTGCCGACGATCCCGACCAGGGCCTGCACCTCCGGCAGCGGCAGCGATGCGCCGCTCTGGCTGATCGTCGCATCCGGCAACTGCGACGTGCCGTAGCTGCCGATCCCATACCCGGCGAGCCCGCGTGCCTCGAAGCTGAGCTTGTCGCCCAGGATCGGTAGGATCAAACCGCCGCCGACGCCGCCCGCCAGGCGCGTGTTGTTGTGGCCGTTGCCAACCACGGACACACGGTCCTGCTCGAACCGCGCCAGGCCGTAGAGCTCGTAATGGCCCCAACCCGGGTCCGCGGCGCCCTTGATGATGATGTCGGGCGCGATGTCGGTGCTGTAGGCCTGGCCCGGAGTCAGCGTGGAGATGCCCGGGTTGTTGTAGTTCACCGTCCCCAGGTCGACGCCGGGGCCGTTGCTGCCAACCGAGTAAGTAGTCTGCGGGCTCTCGAACGAAACGGCAAGCCAATACCTGCCCTCGTCGAAGTCCTTGGCGATGCGGACCTGCGATTGGCGTTTCCAGGTGAAGCCGGGGACGTATTGCTGGTCGACGACTAGCGGCAAGTTCTCCTGGCGCGGCGTCACGCCGACCTTGAACATCGTGGCCAGGCTCCACGCCTGACCGGCAAGGAGATGGAGGCCATAGGTATCGTTGTCGTAGCTGGCATAGGCCTGGCGGATGCGCGGGTTGTAGCTGTTGCTTTCATTGCCGTTGGCTGTCCCGGCCGCGCCCTGCAAGTCGACCTCGGCGTATCCGGCCACACGCTGAACCGGGTCGACATCCCCGTGGATCAAGAGTGCCAAGCGGCTTTGCCGCGCGGACTCGCGGAACTCGCCCTCGTGATAGGCCGGGCTTTGTCGCAATGGGATGGCGTTGAAGTTGGAGGCGAGGTCGGTCACTTCGTTGCGCGTGCGGTAGAGCGCGGCGCCCTCGAAGAAGCCGCCGAGCTGGATCGTCAGGCCGCCGACGTGAAACTCGCCCTTGCGCCCGGTCTGCCCGGCCGTCTGGCTGCCGGCGTCTGTGCTGGGCGACCCGAGGGCGAGGCTGGTGAAGTCGTACCTGGGTGACGGATAGTCCGGGTGGGCCGCGCCGCCGCCGAGCGCGAAGGCCCCGGGGCCTGGGCCGCCGTTGCCCGGCTTGAACCCGGCGGGCAGCGGCAGGCTCGCGATAGCCTGCTGGTTCTGCTCGGACGTCGCACGGGCACGAGCCGCATCCTGCTGGGCCGCGCGCACCGCGGCGTCCTTGGCCGCCATGTCCCGCTTGACGCGTGCCAACTCACTGTTCAGGACCCGGATTTGCGCCTGTATCGAATTGATCGCGCTCTCGGACTGTGCCCAAGCCGGGCTGCAGGCTAGACATGCAGTCGCGGCAAGCAATGCTGCGCGCACGCCAGGGGTCGGAACCATCGGTATATTCCATCGTCGCTTGTTCACACTTTTACGTATGCCTAAAGGTTCTTCTATTGTCGCGTGATGGGAGCATTACAGTTGATCGGTGTGGCCCGGGCGCTACAACCCTGGTCAGGTTCGGCAAAGCCCCCTAGTCTTCCACCATGGATGTTTCGCCCTGGCCGTCCGATGCCGACCAGCCGACCATCGCCGAACTGGTGGCCGCCAGGCCCAGCCTGGGGATGCATGCCGCCGACGGGCTGCTGCTGGAGGGCGTGAGGCTCGCCGCCGTGGCCCGGGCGGTGGGCACACCGTGCTGGGTGATGTCGGCCGGGACGCTGCGGCGCCGGCTGGCCAGCGTGCAGGCGGCGTTCGCACCGCTTGGCGCCCATGTCCACTATGCCGTGAAGGCGAACGACCACCTGGCCGTGCTGCGCATCATGGCGGCGGGCGGCGCCGGGGCGGACGTGGTGAGCGCCGGCGAGCTGCGGCGCGCGCTGCTGGCGGGGGTGGCGGCGGAGCGGATCGTGTTCTCGGGTGTCGGCAAGACCGCGGCGGAGTTGCTGGCGGCGGCGGCGGCCGGGATTGCGCAGGTGAACGTGGAGAGTGCGGAGGAGCTGGCGATGGTGTCGGCGGCGGCCGTGGCGGCGGGGCGCACCGTGGCCGTGGCGCTGCGGATCAATCCGGACGTGGATGCGGGCACGCACGCCAAGATCACCACGGGCCGGGCCGACAACAAGTTCGGCATCGGGCTGGAGGCGGCGGCTGGCCTGTACGCCCATGCCGCCACCCTGCCCGGCCTGCGCCCGGTCGGCCTGGCGGTGCATATCGGCAGCCAGATCGCCTCGATGGCGCCCTATCGCGCCGCGTTCGCCCGGGTGGCGGGGCTGGTGCGGGCGCTGCGCGCGGCGGGGCGAAGCGTCACGCGGCTGGATTGCGGCGGTGGGCTCGGGATCCGCTACCGGGACGAGGCCGAGGGGTCGCCCGCCGCATTGGCCGGCGTGGTGCAGGCGGAGCTCGGCGGCCTCGGGCTGGACGTGATGATCGAGCCGGGGCGCTGGCTTGCCGGGCCGTCCGGCCTGCTGCTGGCGAGCGTGGTGCTGACCAAGACCACTGGCGCACGGCGGTTCATGGTGCTGGATGCGGCGATGAACGACCTGCTGCGGCCCGCGATGTATGATTCGTGGCACGGCATGCTGCCGGTGTCGGCGGCGGACGCGCTGGCCCCGGCCCAGCCCACGGACGTCGTGGGGCCGGTCTGCGAAACCGGGGACACCTTCGCGCGACAACGCATGCTTCCCAGCCTCGGCCATGGCGCCGTTGTGGCGATCCTGGATACGGGTGCGTATGGTTCGGTCATGAGCTCCACCTACAACGCACGCCCGCTGGCGGCGCAGGTCATGGTCGATGGCGAGCGCTGGGCCGTCATCCGGCCACGCCAACCGGTCGAGGCGCTGTGGGCGGCGGAAACCGTGCCCGACTGGATGGCCGAATGAGCACTGCCAAGGATCTCCGCGTCCGGCTCGCGGGCCGTCGGGCGCAGGCGCGCCGGGTGCTGTGGTTCGAGCGGGTGTGGCCGGCATTGTGGCCCGCTTTCGCGCTGGCCGGCGCCTGGTTGGTGCTGGCGCTGTTCGACCTGCCGTCCCTGCTGCCGGCATGGTGGCATACGGGCGTGCTGGTGCTGCTAGTAGCGGCGATCGGCGCCTCGGCATGGTGGGGGCTGCGGCGGGTGCGGCGGCCGGACGATGCGGAGGTGGACCGCCGGCTGGAGCTGACCTCCGGCGTGCGGCACCGGCCATTGGTGGTGCTGGACGACCGGCCCGCCAGCACCGACCCGGCGACGGCCGAATTGTGGCAGGCGCATATCGCCCGCGCGGCGGCCCAGGTGGCGCGGCTGCGGGCTGGCTGGCCCCGCCCCGGCATCCCGCAGCGGGACGGTCGGGCGATGCGGGCCGCGTTGCTCATGCTGCTGGTGACGGGGCTGGTGGTCGCCGGGCCGGATGCACCCTCGCGCCTGCTGCGCTCCGTCTGGCCCGGCCTGCCGCAGGGCCTGGCCGCACCGGCGGCGCAGCTGCAGGTCTGGCTGACCCCGCCGGCCTATACGGGCGTGGCACCGATCTTCCTGCATCCGGGCCAGCAAGCGGCCCCGGTGCCGGCCGGGTCGCATTTGACGGCGAACCTGACGGGTGGCGCGTCGGCGCCGGGCCTGGACTATGCCGGCGAGGCGGCGGAGTTCGCCACGCTGGACGCGTCCAGCTGGCAGGCGGAGCGCGATGTGGCGCAGAGCGGGGTCCTGGTCGTGCGCCGCCGCGGCATGGAACTGGGGCGCTGGACGCTGAACGTGGTGCCGGACCAGCCGCCGACCGTCGCCTGGTCCGAGCCGCCCGGCGCGGCGCAGGGCCGGCGTTTGCAGACGCGGCTGCCATGGACGGTGGTGGACGATTACGGGGTCGCCTCCCTGCAGGCGGAGCTGCGGCTGAAAGACCGTCCCGCAGCACCGCCGCTGGTGATCACCCTGCCGCTGCCGGGCGGGGCGCCCAAGAAAGCGCGCGGCACCGGCCTGCAGGATCTGACGGCGAACCCGTGGGCCGGACTGCCGGTGGTGGCCACCCTGGTCGCGAAGGATGTGCCGGGCCAGAAGGCAGCCAGCGCAGAGGCGACCTTCGTGCTGCCGGAACGCCCGTTCAAGAACCCGGTCGCACGCGCCGTGCTGGACGTCCGCAAGCGGCTCAGCGTGGCCCCGGAGGAGCACGGGCAGGCGGCCTCCGACCTGTCGGCGCTGGGTGATGCACCGGCGGCGTTCGACAACAACAGCGGCGTGTTCCTGGCGCTGACCAGCACGGCGGCCCTGCTGGAGAAAAGTGGGGAGCCGGCCGACGTGGCGGAGGCGCAGAGCCGCCTTTGGTCGCTGGCCCTGCAGCTGGAGAATGATGCCGTTTCGCGCACGGCGCAGGCGGTGCAGGCGGCGCGGCAGGCCCTTGAGCAAAGCGTGCAGAAGGGCGACAAGACGGACATGGACCGCAAGGCGGAGGCGCTGCGCCGCGAGATCCAGAAGCACCTGGAGGCCCTGGCGGACAAGGCGCGCAAGGATGGCACGCTGATGCCGTTCGACCCGTCGCAGCGCACGCTGAACCAGCAGGACTTCAACAAGCTGACGCAGGAGATGAAGGACGCCGCCAAGGCGGGCCGGATGGACGAGGCGCAGCAGAAGATGGAACAGCTGGAGAAGATGCTGGACCAGCTGAAGCAGGCGGAGGCGAATCCCAGCCAGGACCGCCAGCAGGCCCGCCAGCAGCGCCAGCGCGGCCAGCAGCAGATGGGCGCCGCCGAGGACATGGTCCAGCGCGAGGGCACGATGAAGGGCCATGCCACTGGCCGGGAAGCCTCGGATGACAAGCCGGGCCGCGAGACGGATGGCAAGCAGCAGCATGCGCTGCGCCGGGCGCTGGGCCAAATGATGCAGAACTTCGGCGATTTGGCCGGCAAGGTGCCGGACGCGCTGAGCCAGGCGGATATCGCGATGGACCAGGCCGGCCAGGCGCTGGGCAAGGGCGACGACAAGGCGGCAGCAGCCGCCCAGCAGCGCGCGATCGACGCGTTGCAGAAGGGCGAGCAGCAGATGAGCCAGCAGATGGCATCCTCCCTGGGCGTGTCGGTGATGCCGGGCGAGGGTGAGGGCCGGGGCGACGGCCCGGGCGACCAGATGGCCGGCGACGACGGCCAGGGCGACGATCCGGGCGACGGCCGGGGCCAGGGAGGCCGGGGTGACCGGGACGCCGACGCCGGGGAGAACGGCCAGGAAGGCGACCAGGCCCCCGACGTGCCGCGCGATCCGCTGGGCCGCCCGACCCGGGACGGCACCAGCGGCCGAGCCGACGGCGGCGACGTGCACGTGCCCGACCAGATTGAGCAGGCCCGCACGCGGGAGATCCAATCCGAACTACGCCGCCGCGAAGGCGAGCGGACGCGGCCGGCGGGAGAGCTGGACTACATCGACCGGTTGCTCAAGGCGTTCTAGGCGGGGCCGGGATAGGAAAGCTCGCTACGCACGATACAGCGACGTGGTAGCTTGGCGACCATGGGTGACCACAGCCTGGATATGACACTAGACCGGCTGGCCGAGGATGAAGGCATGCCGCTTCCCGAAGTCGTTCGGGAAGCAATCGCATTTTATGCGAGCCTTCCCCAGGCTGCTCGACGATCGCTGCGGGTCTTGTCGGCTTTGGGTCAGAGTGAGGCAGCCGGGGCTGCAGCTGAGCGCGTCATCGTGCAGATCGGCTTCGATGCAGCACGGCAGCACGGCAACGACACCGTTGCCTGGGCTTACGGGACTGTCCCATTCGCGTCCGAGGCTTCCGAGATCGACAAAGCCATCAGGCTGTCGAACGAGGCGCGGAGAGAGGCCGTCTGACCAGCCCGGAGGCAACCACCCAAGGTGGACGCGCAGTGCGGCTCTGCCTCGACGTCAACGTGTTCGTCGCCGACTTCCTTGCCCGGCGGAAAGGCGGCACGGGTGAAGCGTCATCCAAAAATCCTGGACATCGTGCGACACGGGGATAACGCCCTTGGCCCTGTGCAACTCATCATCTCGATCGTGTTCGAGAGGCTGGGCGATAGGCCGCAAGATGCCTGGGCCACGAGCGAGCTGATCGCCGCGGTCGCTGAGTTCGGCCCGTTGCACACGCCGCCAGTGGTCATGCTGGGTGGCACCAAAATCATGCCGCTTAAGGATGAGGAAGATATCGGAGTGGCCGAAACGGCGCTCGCCTGCCAAGCTGACCTTTTAGTGACGGCAGATATCATCGACTTCGCATCCGGTTCGAGGTCGGCGCTCTCGACCGAACGGCTCGGTGCAAGCATGACCGGCAATCCTGAAGCGTTGCTGGTAAGGATCTCTTGAAGGGCAATCTTGTCGTGGCCGTGCCGGCAATCGCGATCGGCTGGCTCCGTGGTCAGACGCAGAGCCCGGTAGAGTTGCGCAGGCTCCTCGAACGGGGTTTGAGTAACCGCACAGCCTCATGACCGCGTGCCCGCTCGCATCAGCGCCGTGCCATGGCGCTTCAGCCAGGCGATGGCTGCCGGCATGTGGGGTGCGTGGAGCGCCACCAGCGCCCAGAAGGCCGGGCCGTGGTTCATGTGGCGCAGATGGGCGAGCTCGTGGACGACGACGTAGTGCTGCACGTCGGCGGGGGCCATCACCAGGCGCCAGTTGAACATCACCGTGCCGTCCGCGGTGCAGCTGCCCCAGCGGCTCCGCGTGTCGCGGATGGCGAGCTTGGACGGGCGCAGGCCGGTCTGCACCGCCACGTCGCGC
Organism: uncultured Acetobacteraceae bacterium; assembly: GCA_964235545.1. Classification (GTDB taxonomy): domain Bacteria; phylum Pseudomonadota; class Alphaproteobacteria; order Acetobacterales; family Acetobacteraceae; genus LMUY01. Next base: position 7,071 of record CAXSEG010000061.1, on the reverse strand, counting down.
GTAAGGACGGCGAGCCGCCGCCCGGCTTCGGCCCGCAGCAGGTCGGTGACGCGGCGGGCCAGGAAGGCGGGGTTGCCGGCGACGTGGATCTCGCCGCCGTCCAGCCAGGCACCGCCTTTGCCCTCCGGCACGTGGCGGACCCGATGCGGTTGGCCGCCGAGCGGCACGGCGGCGCCGTCCTGGAACGGCAAGGGCGGCGGCAGGGCGGCCAGCTTGGTGCCGACCCAGCCGGCATTGTCGGTCAGCAGCCGCAAGCCGGCTGACCGGGCGGCGCGGATCGGCAGTGTCACGATCACGGCGGTGGCGCGCGGGTCGATTCGCAGGTTGACCCGGCGGGCGCGGGCGCTGCGGCGCCACACGATCCGGGTGGGGCCGTGCGGCAGGTCGAGCGTCTCGGCCACCGGTTGGGACATGGCCCCAAGCTGCCGACCCGGCGCGAGTCGGATCAATCAGCCCTTCGGGACGGGGCGCCGGGTGCGGGGTGCGCGCCCGGGCCATTCGGCCAGATGGCGGTCAAGCGGGCCGGACACCTCCTCGCTGATCGCGCGGTCCCGCACCGAGACACCGGCCGTGTGCACCGTCGCCGGGTCACCGGAGACGAGCGGATGCCACCAGGCCAGGTCCCGCCCCTCCTGCACGCGGCGGTAGGCGCAGCTGGGCGGTAGCCAGTCGATCTCGTCCAGCGCATTTGGGGTGAGCGAGACGCAGTCCGGCACTTTCTCCTGCCGCCGGCTATAGTTGCTGCACTGGCAGGTGTGCAGGTCCAGCAGGCGGCAGGCAACGGTGGTGAAGCTGAGCGCCTCCGTCACGTCGTCGCGCAGCTTGTGCAAACAGCAGCGGCCGCAGCCGTCGCAGAGCGACTCCCACTCCGCCTGGGTCATCTGCTCGAGCGACTTTGTCATCCAGAATGGCTGATTCATTATACCAATCGGCGTTCACGCTGACACGAAGTGGTGGGCTGAAGCCCACCCTACAATGTTGAAGATACTGCGGAAGTAGGGGGGCTTCAGCCCACCGAAGGGTCAAGATCAACGCATCTCGGTCCGACACGGCACTATGGAGCGATCTGCACGGCGCGGCAGTCACGGGACGGCGAGCACGGGCAGCCGGAGCAGCGGGATGGCGCCGACCAGCAGGGTGCGGTCCTTCAAGGTCAGCGGCAGGTCGGCCTCCGAGGCGTTGTCCGCGCCGGGCCGGGCCATCAGGCCGAGCAGCGTGGTGGCGACCCGTGCATCGTTGCGAGTGATCGCGCCGGCACGGGCGAGCGCGTCGATCACCTCGGCGAAGCCCGTCATCTGGATCACGGCCGAGCCTTCGGGCTGCATCGCTGGATCCAGCCCGAGCGAGGCGTGGCCGCGTATCTCGAGCGGGCCCCAGCGCAGGGCCAGGTCGTCGATCAGCAGGCGCTGGCCGCCATCGCGCCAGGCGGCGAGTGCGGCGGCCGGGTCACGCAAGGGAGGGATCGGGCCGGTCGAGCGGGCATGCAGGTCCAGCGATTGGATGGTGCCGCCGAACGGCAGGTTGCGGCCGGGCAGCGTGGCGCCGGTCGCGGAGACGAAGGCATCCTCCTGCCGCAGGCGGACGGATACGGCGTCCACATGAACCGCCCCGCCCTCCATCGGGATCGAGAGGGCGTGGGCGTCGACGACGGCGCCCTCGGCCTGGCCGGACGCACTGAGCGGGATGGTGATATCAAGCGGTCCGGAGGCCAGTGTGACCGGGAGGGCCGCGCCGAAGCGGAGGGTCTGGTCGCCATCGACCTGCACGGTCAGGGCGTTTGGGGCCCAGGGGGCGAAGACCAGGTGGACCTGGCCAGCTTGCCACGCCAGCGCGTCCGGCCGGCCCGGCGTGTCGGTCGCGAGGGTAACGTCCGGCAAGAGCAACTCGGCCTGCAGTGGCCAGCCGCCGCGCTGCGCCGGGCCCGTGAGGACGGTGCCCCCGTCCGTGGTGCGCGCCCGTTGCCAAATGGCGAACTCCTGCTCCATCCGGTTCGTGGCCAGCCACCAGGCGACCGTATCGGCCGCGAGCAGCAGGAGCACGACGCCGGCGGCAAGCAAAGGGAGGCGGGCTCGGCGTCGCATGGCGCCTTATAGGCGGCGGCTGGCCACTCTGGAATGCGCGATAATCCACAAGCAGCCCGACCCCGCCGGGCAGCGGTGGTCGTCTGGCGACCAGCCTCCCTCGCGAGAGTTCCCCGCGGCGCTGACCTTGGCGGGGAAACGGGCACCGTTTCAACACTTTACGTGCATTTTCGTTTCGTTCCCATCCGGATGACGCGGCTGCCACCCTGTTCTTTGCCGGTCCAAAACCCTGGTTCGCGAAGGGCTTGGCGCACTTCCCTCCACCAAGAAGCCAGACAGGCCATTCATCCGTTCACAGACTTATCCACAGGGTGCCGGAGGGGGGCCGGGGCTGGCTGCTTGGTCACCCGAGAAAGGCCGGCCCAGGCCGCCAGCAGCTTCACGTACTCGGCCGCCAGGACACGGGCGGAGTTGAGGCGGCCGACGGATGACGGCTGCACCGGCAGCGGGTGGAGCGCCACGGCCGGCAGCGCGCGGCGCAGCTCCAGCATCGCGCGCGGCATGTGGAAGCCGGCCGTCACCACGATCAGCGACTGGATCCGGTGTATGGCCACCCACTCGGCAGTTTCCTCCGCGTTGCCGAGCGTGCTGGTGGCGGTGCGGCCCAGCGTGATGCGGGCGTCGATCGGCCCCTCCTCCAGCCCGGCGCGGTGCAGCAGGCCGTTCAGCCCCGCCCCGCGTGCCACGCCCGACACCAGCAGCAGCTTGGCCCGTCCCTCGGCCAGCAGGCGCATCCCGGTTTCGACCCGGTCGGCGCCGCCGGTGAACACCACGATACCGTCGGTGGCGGGCGGTGGCGCAGGTTCGCGGTGCGCGGCGGTGACGAACGCCACGAAGCCGGCCCCGACGGCCAGGGCGAGCAGGGCGGTGAGCGCCGTCACGATCCGGGCGAGGCGCTGCACCGGGTCAGGCGAGCCGGCGCAGCCAGCGGTGCACGGTGGCCTGCGCCGTCATCCAGCCGATCGCGGCGGCGGCGAGCGGCAGCATCGGCAACGACAGCCAGAGCGGCCATGGCAGAGTGGGGACCAGCGTGCCCGGATCGGCGATGCCGGTGAACGGCGCCGCCAACGCCGCCAGGCCGAGCAGCACGGGCAAGGCCACCAGCGCACCCACGCACGCCCCGCTGGCGGCGAGGATCGTGGCGCGGGAGGCGAAGCGCCCGGCGATGAACGCGTCCGTGGCACCCAGGCCGTGCACGATCTCGATCGCGTCCCGCCGCGCCGCGAGCCCTGCGCGCGTCGCCACTGCCACGACGGCGGCCCCCACCGCCGCCACCAGCAGCAGCGCCGCCGCCGCGCAGAGCTGCAGGCTGCGGGCCAAGGTGGTGAGCCGCTGCAGCCACACGCCATGGCTTTCCAGGACCGTCCCCGGTGCGGCGCTGGTCAGGCGCGGCTGTAGCCCCGTATCCGGCTCGGCCTCGCCCGGGGCCAGCCGCACCTCGACCACGGCAGGCAGCGGCAGGGCGCTGGCCTGGGTGACGTTGCCGAGCCACGGCCGCAGCAGGTCCGCCAATTCCGCCGTGGAAAGCACGCGCACGGCGGCGATGCCGGGCGAGCCGCGCAGGATCGCCACCACCCGGTCAAGCCGCGTGGCGTCCCCGGCGGCGGCACCCGGCTGCGGCACCTGCACCGTCAGCACGGCGGCGGCGCCGGATTGCCAGTGCTCGGCGATGGCGGCGGCGGCCACGGCGCCCGCCAGGGTCAGCGCGGCCAGGAAGGTCATCGCCGCCACCAGGGCGGGCAGCAGCCGGTCCGACAGCGCCCGGCGCAGGCCCAGATCGTCGAACCGCGCCGGGCGGAACAGCTGGCGGTTAGACATCGGTGATCAACCGCCCCTCCGACAGCCGTATCGAGCGGCCGGGATAGCGCTGCACCAAGGCGTCGTTGTGGCTGGCGATGACGACGGTGGTGCCCAGCCGGTTCATCTCGCCGATCAGCTGCATCAGCCGGTCCGCCTGGCGCTCGTCCAAATTGCCGGTCGGCTCGTCGGCCAGCAGCAGGCTGGGGCGGCCGATCACGGCGCGGGCGATTGCCACGCGCTGCTGCTCACCGCCCGAGAGCGCCGCCGGGCGTGCGGTGGCCCGGCGTTGCAGGCCGACCCAGCGCACCATCTCCTCCACATCGGCGCGCACCTGGCCCTCGGGCCGGCCGGCTAGGCGCAGCGGCAGGGCCACGTTGTCGAACGCGCTGAGATGCGGCATCAGGCGGAAATCCTGGAACACGACGCCGATCTGGCGGCGCAACGGCGGCAGGTCCCGCCGCGCCGCGCCGCTGATATCGTGGCCGAGCACATGCAGGCGGCCGATGCTGGGGCGGTTGGCGAGATACAGCAGGCGGAGCAGGCTCGACTTGCCGGCGCCGGAGGGCCCGAGCAGCCAGCGGAAGCCGCCGGGAGCGATGGAGAAGCTGATGTCGCGCAGGACCGGCTCGGCCTCGTCGTAGCGCAAGCCCACGCCTTCCAGCCGGACCGCCGCGGCGCCGTCGCGGGTCATGATGCGGGCCCGGTTGCCAACCGGGGTGGCGGCCCGCAAAATCGGAGCGTGCTGATCACATGCCCTACCTGTGCGGCGGAATACAACGTGCCGGGCCCACTGGCGCCGGGCCGCGTGGTGCGGTGCGCGCGCTGTGCCGGCGAGTGGGCCCCCACGCAGCCGCTCGCACCCGCCGTCCAGGCGCCTGTGATCGAGGCACGCCCGATCGAGGCGCCGGTGATGGATGCCCCTGTAGCGCCGGTGGTGGCGGTCCCATCCGTGGCACCCATCGCCATGCCCAAGTCCAGCAAGCTGGCTGGCCCGGCCGTGCACGCGCCGCCTGGCCGGTTGGCGCTGCCCCTGGCCTGGGGCGGAAGCTTGGCGTTGCTGGCGGCGGTAGCCGCCGCGGCGGTGGTCTGGCGCGAGCCGGTGATGCAGGCCTGGCCGCCGAGCATCCGGGTGTACGACGCCCTGGGGCTCACCGCGCACCCGTAGCGGCGGTTCCGGCCGCCATTGCCGAAAGCATCCGCATGCCCCCCATCCCATGGTCGCCGACTCGCGTTTGCCGGCCCGCCGACGTTAGCGCAGTCCGTCCGGCGGCATCAGGGAAAGTGCCGCAGGCCGTTCAGTGGAAGCATTGCAGATACATCGTGGACGGGAAGGCGATATCCCCCACTGCGGCGGCCCCTTTATCCGCGCCCCCCGAGGAGGCCAACGAGGGCCGAACCCCCTGCTCGTGCAGGAAGTCCACCACGGGGCCGGATTTGACGGCGAAGTTCACGTTCTGCGGGATGTCGCCATCCGTGATCTCGGCGATTCGGGCCGCATTGAGCTTCGCGACGACGATGCCGACCACGTTGCCGCTGTTGTCCAGCAACGGCCCGCCCGAGTTGCCCGGCTGCACCGGAGCGCTGATCTGGTAGTTGTCCTGGTTGTCCCGCAAGCCGCTCAGCGCGCTGATGTCCCCCGTGGTAAGCGTGGGACCGTTGGACAGCAGGCCGAATAGCGGGAAGCCGTAAGTGACGACGGTGTCGCCCCGGCGGACGTCCGGTGCGCTGCGGAAATTGAGCGGCGGCCCGAAGCCCGCTGGCACGGATAGCAGCGCCAGGTCCCGCCGGCGGTCGGTGGCGAGCACGGGGGCCGGCAGCTCGGTGCCAGCGGCATTGCGCGCAACCATGCGTCCGCAGCCTTCGACGACGTGGTTATTCGTGACCATCCGGCCCGCCGCGACGATGAAGCCGGTTCCACTGGACGCGGGGTGCGGCCGGTTGCTCGCCACCGTGCCCGGCGGCAGCGGCAGCGGCTTGCCGCGGGGCACGCTGGAGGCGGGGCGGTCGTCCTCGAGCGGGGGCGGCTTGGCGGCCGTGAGCGCGGCCAGCGCACACAGTATCACGCCCGCCCGGGCACCCATGGCCAACCATTCGCGCATGGCGGGACGATGCGGTGCGCCCCCTCCGGCGTCAATCGGTTTGCGCCCCATCTTGCCCGCGGGCTGTGCAACCCGCAGGATCGGCGCCGTACGACGGGGGTGTTGCATGAGAGGCCTATTCCTGGACGCGAGCGACGCACTGGCGGACGTGTTCGACCGCATGGTGCAGCCCGATGACCCGCCGATCGTTGTCAACCAGGATGACGTAGTTCCGGCCGAGGCGCTGCCAAGCCTGCTGGACGGCTACGATTTCGTGCTGGACGACCACAGCCAGTTGCCCACCGACGCGCTGCGCCAATGCCCGGGCCTGAAGCACGTGATCTTTCTGGGCACTGGTGCGCGGTCCTACATGGACCCGGAGGAGCTGGCGGCGCTCGGCATCACCGTGCACATCATCAAGGGCTATGGTGACATCGCCGTGGCCGAGCACACGGTGGCGCTGATTTGGGCGGCGGCGCGCGGCCTGGCGGCGATGGACCGCGCGATGCGCGCCGGGCAGTGGCTGCGCACGGAGGGCGTGCAGCTGCACGGCAAGACGCTCGGGCTGCTGGGCTATGGCGGCATCGCGGGCGAAGTGGCGCGGATCATGGTGGGCGCCGGCATGCGGGTGATCGCGTGGAACCGCTCGCCGCGCCAGGCGCCCGGCGTGGAGTTCGTGGAGCTGGACCGGTTGCTGGCGGAGAGCGACGTGCTGTCGCTGCATCTGCTGCTGACGGACGAGACGCGGGGCTTCCTGGGGATCGAGCGGCTGGGCCGGCTGCGCCCCTCGACGATCCTGGTGAACACGGCGCGCGGCGCGCTGGTGGACGAGACGGCGCTGATCGAGGCGCTGCGCGCGGGCCGGATCGCGCACGCGGCGCTGGACGTGTTTGACGAGGAGCCGCTGCCGGCCGGCCACCCGTTCACGACGCTGGAGCGGGTGACCCTGTCGGCGCACAGCGCATACCGCACGCCCGAGGCAAGCGACACGCTGATCCGCCGCGCGCTGGACATCGCCAAGCGGATTGCGGCGGGGTAAAAGCCCGGCTGGCAGGAGGCCTGGTGCCCGCCTGGCGAAATGGTAGACGCAGCGGACTTAAAATCCGAAGCCG
>CAXSEG010000060.1:6630-16895 GCA_964235545.1 uncultured Acetobacteraceae bacterium | reverse complement strand
ACGGTCCGCGGCTGATCTACACCCTGCTGCTCGCGTTCGGCGCCATTCCCGTGATCGCGGCGTCCTTCGCGTGGGACTACACGTCCTTCCTGGTCCTCCGCCTGCTGATCGGGATCATCGGCGCGAGCTTCGTGGTCACGCAGTTCCACACCTCGGTGATGTTCGCGCCAAACGTCGTGGGTACCGCCAACGCCACTGTCGGCGGCTGGGGCAATGCCGGCGGCGGTGTCACGCAGAGCGTCATGCCGCTGATCTTGTCCGGCATCGCCGCGTATGGGCTGAGCAGCGCGATATCCTGGCGCTACGCCCAGGTCGTCCCTGCCGCGCTGATGTTGATCGTGGCCGTGCTGTATTGGAAATATACGCAGGACACGCCCGAGGGGAACTTCGCCGACCTGCGCCGCCGTGGCCTGTCTACGGACGTCGGCAAGAAGGGTGGCCTGGCCGTCATGGCGGAGGCCGGCAGGAACTACCGCGTCTGGCTGCTCGCCGCCTGTTACGGTGCCTCCTTCGGCGTCGAGCTGTTCGTGCACTCCATCGCCGTGACCTACTACTTCAACCGCTACGCAATGACGGTCGAGAACGCAGGCTTCGCGGTCGGCGCCTTCGGCCTGCTCGCGCTCTTCGCCCGCGCCGTCGGCGGCCTGCTGTCTGACCGGCTCGCCCGCACCCGGGGGCTGGATGGCCGTACCTGGCTGTTGTTCGGCCTGATGATGGGCGAGGGCGTGTTCCTGCTCGCCTTCTCCCAGGCCGACACCGTGGTGATGGCAGTCTCGTCGATGCTGGTGTTCGGCCTGTTCACCCACATGGCCTGCGGTTCGCTGTATGCCCTGGTGCCGTTCATCGACCGTAAGGTGCTCGGCGGCGTGTGCGGCATCATCGGCGCCGGCGGCAACATCGGCGGCGTTGCGGCTGGCCTGCTGTTGCGCTTCACCGGCAGGCCGCAGATGTGCTTCATGGTCCTCGGCATCTGCGCCATCGTTTGCGCCTGCGGGGCAGCCCTGATCCGCTTCTCCATCAAGCACAAGCAGGAGGAGCAGGCACTCTATGACGCCGCCGTCGCCCAGCGGATGTCCTCCTCCATGGCCGTCGCCGCCTAGCCCAAGCCTCGGTAGGCAAGTGGGGCCAGGCGCGTCACCGTGTGCCTGGCCCTATCTTTCGCGGCGCTTACGCGACGTCCACCACCACATTGCCCATCACCGTGCCGCTCTCCACCGCCTCGTGCGCCAAGACGATATCGGCGAGCGGAACACGCAAGCCCACCGTGTGCTGCAGCGCCCCATGCTTCGTCAGTGACTGCAGGCCGATCAGTGCTGCCTCCCGGTCCGGCAGGCTCAGCTCATAGACCAGCATGAATTGCAGCGTGATGCTGCCGAATAGCATCCAGCCGCCCGGGATCGTCACCTCGGGCATCCCCGTGCCATACACCACCGCCGTGCCCGGCGGACGCAGCACGCCGGGCAGCAGCCGGGCATTGGCCGCGACGTCCACCTCCACCACCGCATCCGCCCCGAACCCGCGTGTCAACTCGGACACGCGTTTGGCCACGTCCTCCTTGTGGCGGTCGATCACGTAGTCCGCCCCTGCTGCCAGCGCATGGGCCGCCTTGGCCGCGTTGCTCACGGTGCCGATCACCCGGGCCCCCCGCGCCCGGGCGATCTGCACGGCGTAGTGCCCGACCGCACCGCCGGCGCCCATCACCAGCAACGTGCGCCCCGGCTCGGCCCCCGCCAGCCGCACCGCCTGCCAAGCCGTCATCGCCGGGATGCCCAGGCAGGCGCCTTCCGCCCACTCCACCCCGTGATGCAGCCGCACCGCCTGCGCCGCCGGCACGGTCACGTATTCCGCCGCCGTGCCCCAAGGCCGCTTCCACTGCGCGTTCCACAGCCACACCCGCTCACCCACCCGCTTGGCGGGCACGCCGGGCCCAACGGCGTCGATCTCGCCGGCCCCGTCGCTGTGCGGGATAATATGAGGGAACGCCATCGCGCGCCCCGTGCTGCCGCTGCGCCCCTTCACGTCCGACGGGTTCACGCCCGAGCTGCGCACCTTCACCCGCACCTCGCCGGCCATCGGTTCCGGCGCCGGGAACTCCTCCACTCGCAGCACGTCGCGCGCGGCACCCTGGCGTTCATAGAAGGCGGCAAGCATCGGGCTTCTCCTGCGGGTGGCACCAAGGGCCTTGCTTCGGCCGGACGATACGCCATTTTAGCGGCATCACGGACCCAAGCGGTCCGCATTCCAACGAGGCCATGCCAAATGTTCATCGAGACCGAGGGCACCCCGAACCCGGCGACCCTGAAGTTCCTGCCAGGCCGGGACGTTATGGGCGCTGGCACCGCCGATTTCGCTACCGCATCGGCCGCGGACCGCTCCCCCCTGGCGCACGCGTTGTTTCAGCTGCCCGGCGTCGCCCGCGTGTTCCTCGGCGGCGATTTCATCACCGTCACCAAGTCGGACCTGACCGATTGGCAGACGCTACGCCCCGAGATCCTCGGCGCCGTGATGGAGCATTTCGTCGCCGGCCGCCCCGTGATGGAGGGCACCAGCACCGAGATGGACGAGGACGTCGCCCCCGAGGACCGGGAGATCGTCGAACAGATCAAGGAGCTGCTGGACACCCGGGTTCGCCCGGCTGTCGCCAGCGATGGCGGGGACATCGTATTCCGCGGCTACCGCGAGGGCATTGTCCTGCTCCACATGCAGGGTGCCTGCTCCGGCTGCCCCTCCTCCTCGGCCACGCTGAAGCACGGTATCGAGAACATGCTGCGCCACTACGTGCCGGAAGTGGTCGGGGTGCAGCAGGTCGAGATGTAGCGCCGGATGCCGTCGGTCGACGACAACGCCCGGCGCGCCCTCTTCACCGACGCTCGCACCCACTACAAATGGCGGGCGGAACCGGTCGCGGACGAGGAACTGGAAGAGGTTTACCGCCTGCTTCGCATAGGGCCGACGTCGGCGAACTGCTCGCCGGCGCGCTTTCTCTTTCTCCGCAGCGCCGAATCGAAGGAGAGGCTGCGCCCGGCTCTCTCCCCCGGTAACGTCGACAAGACACTATCGGCACCTGTGGTAGCGGTGGCCGCGTACGACCCGCATTTCTTCGAACAGCTTCCCAAGCTGTTCCCGCACGCCGACGCCCGGGCCTGGTTCGCCGGCAACGAGGCGCTGGCCACGGAGACGGCGTTTCGCAACGGCACATTGCAGGGCGCCTACCTGATCATGGCCGCCCGGGCGGTGGGGTTGGACGCCGGGCCGATGAGCGGGTTCGACCGTGCCAAGGTGGACGAGGTGTTCTTCGCTGCCAGCGGCTGGAAGTCCAACTTCCTCGTCAATCTCGGCCATGGCGACGTGAGCGGCCTGTTGCCGCGCTCCCCCAGGCTGACGTTCGACGAGGCCTGCGTCCTGCTCTGAGCCGTGCGGATCCTGGCCCTGGACGCAGCCGGGCTGACTTGCTCGGCCGCCTTGCTGGACGGCGGGCAATGCCTGGCGGAGCAATGCGGCGGCAATAGCCGGACCGCGACGGCGGCGCTGCCGGGCATCGTGGCGGCCTTGCTGAACGGCACTGGGTTCGACGCCGTTGGGGTGACGGTCGGGCCGGGTAGCTTCACCGGGCTGCGCGGCGCGCTGGCCTTGGCGCACGGCCTGGCGCTGGGTGCTGGCGTGACAATCGTGGGCGTGACCGTGGCAGAGGCGTTGGTGCATGGGGTGGCCCATCCCGGGCCACTCTGGGTAGCGCTGGATGCGCGCCGCACTGGTCGCATCTTTCTTGATGACGGCACCGGCATGCGGCCGTGCCTCCTGTCCGCGGTGGCGAGCCCCCCTTCCCCCGTGCTGGTCCTGGGTGACGCGGCCGAGGCGGTCTGTGCTGCGGTGTCCGGCACGATCCTGGGCGAGCGGCGATCGGTCTCGGCCGCCGATGTCGGACGGGTCGCCCTACGCCGGATTGCGGGCGAAGTCAGCCTGTGCCCACCGCAGCCGCTTTACATCGAGGCGCCGGCAATACGGGAGCGTGCCCCGGCGTGATTGCGGTGACGCTGTACCACGCCGCATCCCTGGCCACGATCCACGCCGGCGCCTTTCCGCAGGGCGAGCGGTGGAGTGCCGCTTCGTTCACCGGCCTGCTAGCCACACCAGGCACATTCGGCCTGTTGGACGAGCGCGGCGGGTTTGTGGTGGTCCGCCAAGCGGGCGGCGAGGCCGAGCTTCTCACCATCGCAGTGCTGCCCGAGGCGCGCCGGCAAGGCATCGCCCGCTCACTGCTGGCGGTAGTGCTGGTGCGCGTGCCCGGCCCCGTGTTCCTGGAGGTCGCCGCAGACAATACCGCGGCACTCGCCCTCTATGCGACAGCTAGCTTCGAACCATGCGGCCGGCGCAAGGATTATTACGGGCCAGGCCGGGACGCTCTCGTGCTCCGCGCCCAATCACACAAGAGGTCCTGCTCCCCTTGTGGGAGGGGCTAGGAAAGGGCCCCTGCGGCACGCGTGCCGGCGTCAAGCATCGGGAGCGAAATGGCTCACTTCCGCCGGATCACTACCACCGTCGTCCCGTCCTGTGCGTCCTCCACCGACAGTATTGCATGCCCCTGCTCGGCCGCCGTGCGCGGCACGTTGCGGCGTGGCTCGTCCCCCTTCAGCCGCACGCGCAGCACCTCGCCGCTTGCCAGACGGTCCAACGCCAGCCGCGTATGCACGAACGTCATCGGACAAAGCTCTGCCGTGATGTCTAGCTCGGCCATCCTGAATAGTCCCCTCACAAGCAGGCAATAAACCACGCCGGAGTTGCGACGCGCCCGCAACGTAACGTATATGGCCGCCCCTATAAGGGATTGGGAGTATGTCCATGGCTGACGAGTCTTCCGCGAACGATATTTTGGCTATGACGGCGCAGATCGTTTCGGCGCACGTCAGATCTAATTCCGTCCCGCCGGACGCGCTGCCCGACCTGATCCGCGATGTGCATCGGGCCGTCTCCAGCCTCGGCGCCGCCCCGCCGCCGCCACCCGAGCGGCCGCAGCCGGCTGTGCCGATCAAGAAGTCCATCTTCCCGGACTACATCGTCTGCCTGGAGGACGGCAAGAAGCTCAAGATGCTCAAGCGCCACCTGATGAGCGCCTACAATCTCACGCCTGAGCAATACCGTGAGCGCTGGGGCCTGGCCTCGGATTACCCGATGGTGGCACCGAACTACGCCCAGCACCGGTCGACCCTGGCCAAGAAGATCGGCCTCGGCACGGGCGGCCGCAGCGAGGCTTAGCCCGCGCCCGGCTGGCCGGGGTGCCACGATTCGACAGGGCGCCTCGGTATCGGCTACGCCATCGTCAGGACACTCGTGGCCAGGAACTCCCAAGGACTGATGGACTCGCGCCCCCGAATGCGTCCAGAGCCTGCCCCGGAACCGCCCGCCCCGGAGCCGCTGCCAGACACGCGCCCCGAATCGCGTATCGAGCGTCTCTGCGTCGAACGGGGCCTCAAGATGACCGGCCAGCGCCGGGTAATCGCCCGCGTGCTGTCGGAGTCGGAGGATCACCCGGACGTCGAGGAGCTGTACCGGCGCGCCGCCGCACTGGACGGCCGCATCTCCATCGCCACCGTCTACCGCACCGTGCGGTTGCTGGAGGAGAAGGGCATCCTCGCCCGGCGTGACTTCGGTGGCAGCCGAGCGCGCTACGAGCCGACCGCCCATGGCCGCCACTACCACCTGATCGACGTCGAGACCGGCAAGGTCATCGAGTTTGAGGACGCCGAGCATGAGCGTCTGATGCAGTCGATCGCGGCGCGGCTCGGGTTCGACCTCGTGTCCCACCGGCTCGAGCTATTCGGCAGCCGCCGGGCCGCCAAGCGGGACGTCGCCGCCGAGTCCCGCGCCAGAAGCGGTAACTGGACGGCCGATCCGGCGGCCAGCCCGGCCGCGCACCCCCGGGCCGCCGGAAAGTGACCATCAGCCACCCCGACCTTGCTGCCTTACCGCGGGACATGGCGCCTGGCCTGCTGTCCGAACGGCCCCGCTTCGGCGAATTGCGGGCCGGCAACCTCGGGCTGCGGATCGCGTCCGCACCCGGCGAGGTCGACGCAGTTCAGGCCCTGCGCTACCGCGTGTTCTACGACGAGATGGGCGCCGAGCCGGATGCCGCCTCCGTCCTGTCCCGCCGCGACATCGACCGGTTCGACCTGGTGGCCGACCACCTCATCGTGGTGGACCATGCGCTCGGCGACGGTCCGGAGGGCGTCGTCGGCACCTACCGCATGCTGCAGCGGGAGGGGGCGGCGGTGGCCGGACGGTTCTACTCCTCCGACGAATACGACATCGCGCCGCTGCTGAGCTTCCCCGGCCGCATCCTGGAGCTCGGCCGCTCCTGCGTGGACCTGCGCTACCGCGGGCGGGCGGTGATGCAGCTGCTCTGGCGCGGCATCGCGGCCTACGTGTTCGCGCACGAGATCGACCTGCTGTTCGGCTGCGCCAGCCTGGCCGGCACCGACCCGGACGGCAATGCGGCGGCGCTGACCTACCTGCACCACAACCACCTCGCCCCGCCCGCCCTGCGTCCGCAGGCCCTTCCGGCTCGCTACGTGGACATGCGCCGCCTGCCGCCCGAGCAGGTCGATGCGCGGCGTGTGCTCCTGGCCTTGCCGCCGCTGATCAAGGGCTATCTCCGCCTCGGCGGCATGGTGGGGGACGGGGCGGTGATCGACCACCAGTTCAACACGACGGACGTTGCCATCGTCGTGAAGACCGACCTCGTCACCGACAAGTACATCGACCACTACAAGCGCCAAAACCGGGACTGAGCATGCCCCGCTTCAACGTCGTGATGACGGCGCCGCGCCTGGCCGGCCCCGCGGTGGCGGTGCTTGAGGCAGCCGGCTGCCTCATCCATTACATGCCGGCCTACCCCACCGCCGCCGCCGTGGCGGACCTCGTCCGCGCGACCGCGGCCGACGCCGTGCTCACCCGGCAAGGCCCCGTGCTGGCCGAGGCGATGATCGCCTCCCCCAACCTGCGCGTCGTGGCGCGGCACGGCGTGGGAGTGGACGACGTGGACCTGGCAGCGGCGGCGGCGCACGGCATCGTCGTCACCCGCGCGCCCGGCTCCAACACGGCGGGTGTCGCCGAGCACACGATGGCGATGATCCTGGCGCTGGCAAAGCAACTGCGCCCGATTGGCGCCCACCTCGCCGCCGGGCACTGGCGGGAGGGCTCGCTGCCGGTCCGGGACGTAGCCGGGATGCGGCTCGGCCTGGTCGGCTTCGGCTCCATCGGCCAGGCGGTTGCCCGGCTCGCGGCGGCGTTCGGCATGGAGGTGGCACATATCCGCCGCCCTTCGCCCTCCGAGCCGGCCCTGGCCGCCCTGCTTTCCCGGTCCGACGTGCTGTCGCTGCACTGCCCCTACACACCGGATCTGCACCACTTGATGGGTGCCGCCGCCTTGGCCGCCCTGCCGCTTGGTGCGTTCGTCGTCAACACCGCCCGTGGTGGCCTGATCGACGAAGCGGCACTGGCGGCGGCCCTCGACAGCGGCCATCTCGGCGGCGCAGCCCTGGACGTGTTCGAGGGGGAGCCGCCTGGCTCGAACCACCCCCTGCGCGATCACCCGCTGGTCGTCGTTACCCCGCACGTGTCCGGCACCACGCCCCGCTCGATGGTCGCCATGGGGGTGATGGCGGCCGAGTGCATCGCCGCCGTGTTGACCGGCAACCCCGTGTCGGACGGGCGCATCGTGTACCCGGCATGACGCATCCCGTATGACGCCGCCGTTCCTGGCCCGCGTGGCCGCGCTGTCCGGCTGGCGGGCGGACTTGGCGGCGGCCGGGCTCGGTGCCTTGTCCGCCGCCGCCCTGCCGCCGGTCCACGCCATCCCCGTCCTGCTGGTCTGCGTACCCGGCCTGCTGGCGCTGATCGGCGGCGCGCAAGGCTGGGCCGGGGCGCTGCGCCGCGGCTTCGTGTTCGGGCTATGCCACCACATCCTCGGCCTCTACTGGATCACCGAGGCGATCCTGATCGAGTCGGCGCGCTATTGGTGGCTGGTGCCGCTCGCCGTCCCGGCACTCTCGGCCTTGCTGGCCCTGTTCATCGCCGTGGCCTGCGCAGGCGCCCGGCTGGCCACCCCGGGCTACCGCCGCGTCCTGCTGCTCGGCGGTTTGTGGACGTTGGCCGACCTGGCGCGGCAGTTCATCGGCACCGGCTTCCCCTGGAACCCGTGGGGCAGCATCTGGGCGATTCCCGGCCCGGTGGGGGACGTGCTGATTCAGCCCGCGGCCTGGATCGGCGTCCCCGGCATGACCCTGGCCACCGTCTTGCTGGCTGCCGCGCCAGCGCTGGGCTGGCGCGTGTCCATCGGCGCGCTGGCCGCAATGCTGTCCTGGATCGGCTTCGGCATCCACCGCCTCGGCCAGCCGGTGCAGGCCGCACCCGGCGTGAGCGTCGTGTTGGTGCAGGGCAACGTGCCGCAGGGCGAGAAATGGGACCGATCGATCGCCGCCATGGTGTTCGACCGCTACCTCGCTTTGACGCATCAGGGGGTCGCGGACGCGATCCAGGCCGCGCCGAAGCAGCCGGTAGTAGTGGTCTGGCCAGAATCCGCGAGCCCGTATCTGCTGGACCGCGACGCGAACGCGCGCGAGGCGATCTGGGATGCCGCCCGCCCCGCCACCGCCGTGCTGGCCGGCAGCATCCGCTTCGGCGCAGCCGGCGAGCCCTACAACAGCATGGTCGTGCTGAACGGCCCCGGCGTGATCGCCGGCATTTACGACAAGTGGCATTTGGTGCCGTTCGGCGAGTTCGCGCCCAGTTGGGTGCCCTTCGCCGTGCAGATGGTACCCGGCCGGGGTTTCGCGTTCGGCAGCGGGCCCAAGACGTTCACCGTGCCCGGCCTACCCCCATTCGGCGCCTTCATCTGTTACGAGGCGATCTACCCGGCGCAATTGGTGGACGAGCAGGACCGGCCGGAGTGGCTGGTCAACATCACCAACGATGCCTGGTTCGGCAACTCCACCGGCCCTCGCCAGCACCTCGCCGCCGCAAGGCTGCGCGCGGTCGAGGAAGGCCTGCCGCTGGTGCGCGCGGCCAATACCGGCATCACGGCCGCTTTTGATGCGGTCGGGCGCGAATTGATGCGCCTGCCCACCAACGTCGCCGCGCAAACCGTCGTCTCCCTGCCGGGCCCGCGTAGCCGGACGCCGTTCTCCCGCCAGGGACTTGCCATTCCCCTCCTGTTTTCCCTGGGCGCGTGTGCCGCCGGGCTAGGGATCGTCAGGCGAGGTGATCGGGGTCGCTTTACCGGACCGCAAATCTAAAAATTGAGATAGCTCCAGATTTGAAACCGGATCGTTGACAATTCCTGGTTGTGTTGTTTACCATTTCTTCACCGGTTTGGTGATCGCTGGGCACCGATGAACACGATGATGGAGAGCACGCACAATGGCCGCCGAGCTGCAAGAAAGTCGCCCAAGCCCGGTCGATGTCCATGTCGGCGCCCGCATCCGGCTTCGCCGCACGCTGCTGGGCATGTCGCAGGAACGCCTGGGTGACGCGCTCGGCCTGACGTTCCAGCAGGTCCAGAAATACGAACGCGGCGTCAACCGGGTCGGCGCCTCGCGGCTGTTTGACCTGTCACGGATCTTGGACGTGCCGATCAACTTCTTCTACGAGAACATGACCGACGCGACCTCCGCGGGCGGCGCGCCCTCTCGCCAAGCCACCGGCTTCGCCGAGCCGCAGGAGGGGTTCGGCGCGGATGACGCCCTATCCAAGCGGGAGACGCTGGAGCTTGTCCGCGCCTATTACCGCATCACCGACCCCAACATCCGCAAGAAGATGTTCGACCTAATGAAGTCGATGGCCCCGGCCGACGACTGATGCTATGCCGCGGGGCTATCGCCGCATCGCCTCGATCTTGTCCCACACCAGCGCCGCCGCGTCCGCTCCGCCAAACCTCTTCAGCTCCTGGATCCCCGTCGGCGACGTCACGTTGATCTCGGTCAGCCAGTCGCCGATCACGTCGATCCCCACGAACAGCAGTCCGCGCCCCTTCAGATACGGCCCAATCCGGGCACAGATCTCCAGGTCCCGCGCCGTCAGCTCCACCGCCTCCGGACGGCCGCCGACATGCATGTTGGAGCGCGCCTCGCCCTCCGCCGGCACCCGGTTGATCGCACCCACCGCCTCGCCGTCGATCAGGATCACCCGCTTGTCGCCCCGCCGCACCGCCGGTTCGTAGCGCTGGATCATCAGCGGCTCGCGGGACCGGGCCCAGTGCATCTCCAGCAGCG
>CAXSEG010000060.1:0-6620 GCA_964235545.1 uncultured Acetobacteraceae bacterium | reverse complement strand
CAGGTTCTCGTCACCCTGCCGGATACGGAACACGCCGGCGCCGCCATTGCCGAACAGCGGCTTGACGATGATGTCCTCGTGCTCGGTGCGGAAGGCGCGGATCGCCTGCACGTCCCAGGTAATCAGCGTCGGCGGCATCAACTCGGGGAAGTGCGTCACCAGCAGCTTCTCGGGCGCGTCCCGCACGCTCGCGGGGTCGTTTACCACCAGCGTGTGCGGGTGAATGTGCTCCAGCATGTGGGTCGCGGTGATGTAAGCCATGTCGAACGGCGGATCCTGCCGCATCAGCACCACGTCCATCGTACTGAGGTCGAGCCGCTCGGCTGGGCCGAACACGTGATGCTCCCCTTGCACCGCCCGCACCGTTACCGTGCGCGCCACCGCCACCAGCCGTTCGGTCCTTGGCCCGTCCACCGCGGCCTTGCCCTCCGTCAGGCTCATGTTGCGCACATCGTAATGCCAGAGTGCATGCCCGCGACGCTGCGCCTCCAGCATCAAGGCGAACGTTGAATCGGCGTCTACGTTGACGGACTCGAGCGGGTCCATCTGCACGGCGACCTTCAGTGTGCGGCTCATTCGGCGTGCATCCCCAACAGCATATTGCGCGAAAACCTAGCAGATCGCGGCGTGGAGGGAACGGCTCGCCTCCAACGCCGTTGGGGACGCACGGTAATCACAACACGAGGACGATGCTATGAGACTGACCCTTGCTGCCGCCGCGTTGATCGCGGCGAGCGGAGTGGCCTTCGCTCAGGGCACGGCGCCGAACGGCACCGGCACTGGCATGACGGGAACCCCCGCGCCCGGCACAACGGCGCCAGTCGCTGGCGCGCCGGGCGTGATGGCACCCAACACGGCGGCCGGCGCACAGACGCCGGGTGCGACGGTGAACACCACCACGCAGAACACCACGCGCAGCCCGAGCGCCGTGCAGACTGCGAACACCACGCACCGGACTGGGGCCGCTCCCGTCCCGGGGCGCAACAGCTTCACCATGCGGCAGGCTGCCGGCCGCATCGCCAAGGCCGGCTACACCGGCGTTACAGGTCTAAAGAAGGACGGTCAGGGCATCTGGCGCGGTCAGGCGACGAAGGACGGTAACGCGACGTCTGTCTCGCTCGACTACCAGGGCAACGTCACCGCCGCGCCGTAAGCCAACCCAAGAAAGGATCCGCATCATGCGCACCATCGCTCACCTCTATGACACCTACGACACCGCTCAACGCGTCGTGAACGAGCTCGAATCCGCCGGCTTCTCGCACGACAATGTCAGCATTGTCGCAAACCAGACCAGCACCGCCTCTGGCACCTCCGCGACCACCGGAACGATGATGGGCGGCGCGTCCACACCCGTGACCGGTTCATCGACGACAGGCATGTCCGGCACGACTACACCTGTGGCGGACCCCGCGACCGGCGCTGGAACCGGCGCCTCGATCGGTACCATCATCGGCGGCGGCGCCGGACTGTTGGCCGGCATTGGTGCTTTGGCCATACCCGGCGTCGGCCCGGTCATCGCGGCAGGCTGGCTGGTGGCCACCCTTACCGGCGCTGGTGCCGGTGCTGCGGCCGGTGGCCTGCTCGGCACTCTAACGGGGGCCGGCGTTTCCGAGGACAACGCCCATGTGTATGCCGAGGGTGTGCGCCGCGGCAGCACGCTCGTCACCGTCCGGGCCGATGAGGCAAAGGCTGGTGAGGCCGAGTCGATCATGAATCGCTACAGTCCCGTCGATATCGCCCAGCGCGGCGCAAATTACCGTGCAAGCGGCGGTTGGGAACGCTTCGACGAGACCCGTGGTACGATGACGCCGGAGGAACTTTCTGCCGAGCGGGCGCGGATGGCGACACCGGGCACCGTCGTCTAAGGTCAGGTCCTACTGTAAGGCGGGGGTGGCTCGCCGCACGGGTGGATTGTCTCCTGAAGCATCGGTGCTACACCACCGGCATCTTAGGAGGCTCCGCGAATGTCCGTGACGGCACAGGCCATCCCCATCCTGTCCGACAACTACGCCTGGCTGCTGCGTGACGAAGCGACCGGGTTCACTGCGATCGTAGACCCAGCGGAGGAGTCGCCGATCGTGGCCGCAATCGAAGCCGCTGGCGGGCGGCTGGATGCGATTCTGCTCACTCATCACCATGACGATCACATCGCTGCCGTCGCACCAATTCGCGCCCGTTACGGGGCTAAGTTGATCGGCGCACAGGCCGATGCCCACCGCCTTCCTAAGTTGGATGTTGCGGTGGAGGAGGGGGATATTGTCCCACTTGGCGAGAGCGGCGCCCGGGTCATTGATACGCCCGGCCACACCGTGGGCCATATCGCCTACTTCATCCAACCCGGAGCCGTGTTGCTGGCCGGTGACACCTTGTTCAGCCTCGGTTGCGGCCGGTTGCTGGAAGGCACTGCCGCCGACATGTTCGGCAGCCTGCAGAAGTTCGCCGCCTTGCCTGGCGAGGCCCTGGTCTGCTGCGGACATGAATATACGCAGAGCAACGCGCGCTTCGCCGTGACGGAAGAGCCCGATAACGCCGCCCTGCAGGCGCGTGCGTCCGAGGTAGAGCGCCTCCGCGCGGCCGGCCAGGCGACCGTGCCAACCCGGCTGGCCGACGAGTTGGTGCACAACCCCTTTCTCCACGCCCAGGATGCCGCAAGCCTCGGCGCTATCCGCACCCGCAAGGATCGTTTCCGGTGAAGCTGTTCAGCGCGCCAGCTAGCCCATTTGCCCGCAAGGTCCTTGCCTGCGCCATCGCGCGCGGGATCGACGGCCAGGTCACGCTCGAACCGGTTTCGGGCGAGGCTGCTGCGCTGGTCGCCGTGAACCCGCTCGGCAAGCTACCCTGCCTTGTGACCGATGACGGCGTGGCGTTGTTCGACAGCCGGGTAATTTGCGAGTTTCTGGACACGGTGGGTAACGTGTTCCCAATGTTTCCGGAACACGGCGCGCGGTTCCGGGCGCTACGCTTTCAGGCCCTTGGCGACGGCATCTCCGACGCAGCCGTGCTGAGCCGCGGCGAGGGCGGCCGCACCAGTGAACCGGATCGCGACAAGGTCATCGCCCTGCAACGCACCAAGGTCAGCCGTTCCCTCGACCTCCTGGAGGCCGACCCGCCCAGCACGCATGTCGATATCGGCAGCCTCGCCGTCGCCTGCGCGCTCGGCTACCTGGATTTCCGCTTCGCCTCTCAGCCCTGGCGCGAAGCCCGCCCGAAGTTGGCGGCCTGGTATGAGACAATGGTAAAGCACCCGTGTATGGCCCAAACCGAGCCGGGGTGAGGGTTGGATTGCTACGCAGCAGGCAGCAACAACCGGCTACGGTTCATCCGATCGATCGCTCCCCAGGCATACTTGTAGACCTCGCTGCCACGTAGAAAGTGCAGCTCCCGCACTCCTTCCACCGCAGCCCGTTCGATGATCGCGCCTAGCAGCAGCGTTCCCGGGCTGGCCATGGCCTCAGCCGCTTCGAACCCGCTCAGATAGAAATACAGGCCATCCGGCGCCACCAGCGTGTAGTAGACTGCCGCCGTCCGCCCCCCAATCTGCAAAACTTGCATCTGCAGCAGCCCCGCCGCGGCAAGCCGAGGCACCGCCGCCGCGTGGAACGCCTTTACGGCCGGGTCCGCCAGCACGCCGCCGGGGTCCCCCAGCGCGGTCCAACGAGCCCGGTGCATGCTGGCCAGCAACCGCCAGCCCTCTTCCGCGTCCCCGGCCCAGTCCGCGCTCCAGCCGCCGGCGCGATCGGCCCGATGACGGGACTGTCGCAGGTTGCGCAACTGGCCAGCTGGGACCGGGTCGCCCACGCGCAGCACGGGGCAGGGAGTTTCCGCCAGCGCGACCTCCCGCCATCCCGGCGCCAGATCTGCGGCCAGCAGCGCCGCACCCGGCGGCAGGTCGGGCAGGGTGCAGGAGGTTATGCCGTCCGCCTTCGCCCGAGCCAGCGCCTCGTGCAGAAGCGCCTTGACCGCACCGGGCGGGGCCGCCGGGTCGATCAACGCGTCGCTGTAATCAGTCAGGCCGACGCCGATCGGCAACAGCTTCCGTTCTTCCCCCTCGTTCAGCACATACAGCGGCAACAGCCCGACCAGTCGCCCTGCGACCTGCAGCACCGCCAACCGAGGCTGGCCGGTGCCGAACGCGCCCCACCACGGCAGCAGCCACGCCGTCGATTGGAACGGCGGCCGGCCGGCACGCTGCCACAGCGCGTCCCACTCTGGCACTAGGGCATGCAGCGCAGCGTCCGTATCGAGGATGGTCATCTCGCCAGCCGCGCATAGGCGGCGAAGTGGCCCGCGACCATCGCCGCCTCGTCGAACCGGTCGCGCGCCGCTTGCCGGCAAGCCTCGGGGTCGATCTGCCCGGCCCGGCCGATCGCGTTTGCCATCTCCGCGGCGGAACCGACCAGAAAACCTGTCCGGCCATGCTCCACCAGGTCCGCCAGCGCGCCGGAGGGAAACGCGATCACCGGCGTGCCGCACGCCAGCGCCTCCATGGCGACCAGCGAACTCGTCTCCGGCGCCGTGCTCGGCACCAGCAGGCAACGCGCTCCCGTCAGCAGCCGGCGCTTGCGGGCGAAGCCGAGCGGGCCGAGGAAGCGGCGCCGCCCATCCAGCAGCGGCGCCACTTCGGCTGCGAAATATGCCTCGTGCGCCGCATAGCCGAACACCGTACCGCCGATCAGCAGCCCGATCCCCGCAACGTGCGCCGCCTGCAATGCCGTATGTTGGCCCTTCTCCGGACAGATGCGCCCGAGCGTCACCGCGTAGCCGCGCCGCCCGTGCCGAACCGCGCCATAGGCGGCCGTGTCCACCCCGTTGCCGATCGGCGGCAGCAACCGGGCGGTGTGCCGCAGCGCCGCCAGCGCCCGGTGCTGCGCCGCGGACACGCAGTGCAGCCAGGTGCCCGGGCGCGCCGGGTCGAGCGCCGAGGCGGAATACCACGCGGGTGGCAGATGCAGCGTAGCCAAAGCGGGCGGCCCTGGCGGCGGCAGGTAGGCGTCAAAATCGATGCCGTGCAGGTGCACGATGTCCGCGCGCGTGGTGGCCAGCACGTGCCGCACCGCCGCATGCGCCGCCGCCCGGGCCGCCGCATCGATCGGTCCACGCGCGGCCGGAACCGGCAGCAACTCGCCCGCGACCACCGACCCCTCGCACGCCACCACCAGCGACCGGTGCCCCGCCGCCACCAGCGCCCGGTCCAGAGTGGCCAGCACCTGCTCGGCGCCCCCGACGGCGTTCGGACCGACGGGGGCCAGCGGGTAGGCGACGCTCAGGACCGTCAGCACAGTGCCCCGTTTGCCTCAGCCGCGAGAGCACACCAGCGGACGCCCGTCATCCCCCAGCCGTAGCGTTCGTAATGCAGTGTGCCCTCATGCGGCGGCCGGGTGAAATCGTAGTGCGGCGCTGCGCGGAACAGCTCGTGCTCCGTGCCAAACGGGGCGAGCGTGGCCGCCTGGGTGGCGAACGCGGCGAGCATGGCGCACTTGCGAG
Source organism: uncultured Acetobacteraceae bacterium (assembly GCA_964235545.1). Lineage (GTDB taxonomy): Bacteria > Pseudomonadota > Alphaproteobacteria > Acetobacterales > Acetobacteraceae > LMUY01. The sequence continues at coordinate 1,136 of CAXSEG010000060.1, read as the reverse complement.
CCTGTTCCTCCGGCGTGAGCAGCACCCTCACCGGCTCCGGCCCCGGCAGGAACGCCCCGGCCCGCATACCGCCGTCTGGCGCCGCGTGATAGCTGGCGAACTCCAGCACCGGACATCCGGAGTGGGCGGCGATGAAGGCGGCGGTGTCATGGTCGGGATGGCCGCCCTCATACGAATGGGTCATCACGGCGGCGGCAGCGTGCCGCTGCAGAATGCCCCGCAGAGCCATGGTCAGCGGGACGAGCCGCTCGGACGCGCCCTGGTCCGGAGCCCCGAGCTCGACGCACTTGGGCGTCACCCCGGCCAGCGCCAGTGCGCGCCCAAGCTCAACCCGGCGTGCCGCGGCATAGCCGGCGGCGCTCTCGAACCCATAAGCCTGGGCATCCGCCAGATTACGTGGCGCACCGTCCGTCACGTGGATGAGGAGTAGCCTACGGAACAGCGGCAGTATAGCCCCGGCGCCGATCACCTCGTCGTCGGGATGCGCCACCAGCAACGCGACTGTTGGCCCGATCAGCTGCCGTTCGACAAGGTTCTGAAGCATCGAGGCCACAGTCATTGGGACGTTGCCCTATTAAGGGCTACGCATACCGCCGCAGCATGGCCGCGCAGAAGTCGGCGAATTCCGCCGGCACTTTCGGCGGGGCTGTGTAATGCGGCCAGATGCCCTTGTCCTCGGGCGTGAAGCAGAACGTGACGGTCACCGCGAACTCCTCCAGCGCCGCCATCTGGCGGTCGAACCAGGCGAGCGCGTCCGGCCGGTCGAAGTCGGCCCAACTGAGGCCCGTCCGAAGATACTTGACACCCAGGTCCCGCATCTTGGTCACCGCATCGTCCAGCCGATGGTCCTCGAAATGGAACCACTGGCACAGCCCGAACGCCGGTGCGAACTCGTGGAAGATCCTTGCCGCCCGCTTGGCCTGGCCGTGCTCGTCGAACAAACCCATGTGGAAGTGACGGTAGTAGGAAGATCCTTCCGCCTCCCGGTGCCGCGTCGTCGCGGGCCAGGCGGCCGGCAGGTCGTACAGGCTGTACCAATGGATCCGCGGTGCCCGGCCCAGCAGCAGCTCGGCGGTGCGCCGCAAGCCCCACTCCTGAACCTCCTGCGCGCCGAACGTGGCGATGCCGACATCCGA
>CAXSEG010000059.1:0-16905 GCA_964235545.1 uncultured Acetobacteraceae bacterium | reverse complement strand
CGTCGGCAGCGCCGCCCGGGCTATCAAGGCCGGGGAGGCGGAGATCGTGATCGCCGGGGGCGTCGAGAGCATGACCCGCGCACCCTTCGTGATGCCCAAGGCGAATGCTAAGTTCAACCGAGGCAATGCCGTGTTCGACACCACGATCGACTGGCGCTTCGTGAACCGAAAGCTCAAGGCGAGTATGGTATCGACTCCATGCCGGAGACGGCCGAGAACGTCGCCCAGGAATTCGGCGTCACGCGCGTTGACCAGGACCGGTTTGCAGCCAGAAGTCAGCGGCGTGCGGCGGCCGCGCAGGCATCCGGGCGCTTCGACGCCGAGATCGTCGCCGTGGCTGTGCCGCAAGCCAAGGTCGAACCACTCCTGGTCTCGATCGACGAGCATCCCAGGGCGACCTCCGTCGAGGCGCTATCCAAGTTAAAGCCGATTGTGCGAGCCGCTGGGACCGTGATGGCGGGCAACGCTTCGGGTGTCAACGACGGCGCTGCGGCCGTTATCGTGGCCAGCGGGGACGCCGTTCGGAGATACGGGCTGACGCCGCGCGCCCGCGTGCTCGGGGTGGCGGTTGCAGGCGTGGCCCCACGGATCATGGGCATAGGCCCAGCGCCTGCGGCGGAGAAGCTGCTGCGCTGGCTGGGAATCGGGATCGGCGACATCGACCCGTCGAGCTGAACGAGGCTTTCGCCAGCCAGGGACTGGCTGTGCTGCGCCGACTCGGCCTCCCGGACGATGCCAACCGCGTCAATCCTAATGGCGGCGCGATCGCGCTTGGTCACCCGCTCGGCATGTCGGGCGCGCGGCTGGTCCTGACCGCTGTCGAAGAACTGCACCGCCGCGGCGCGGGCCGGACCCTGTGCACGATGTGCATCGGCGTCGGGCAAGGCATCGCGATGGTAGTGGAGCGGGTTTAAGCCTCTGTTGTTTCATTGACCGGTCGGTCGGGAAATGGTATTCTGAGTGCGGGAAGACGAGGAGCGTGCCATGTACACCACGGAAATGGGCAAGGCTGACGGACGGGCGACCCTGGCGGTCGTCGGCGAGGATGCCGAGCTCATCGCAGCTTTTGAAGCGCGAGTCGCGGCGGACGAGTTCATCGAACCCAAGGATTGGATGCCGGAGGCCTACCGCAAGACGCTGGTGCGCCAGATCTCGCAGCACGCGCATTCCGAGATCGTTGGGATGTTGCCGGAGGGGAACTGGGTTACCCGGGCGCCCTCGTTGCGCCGCAAGGCGGTGTTGCTGGCCAAAGTGCAGGACGAGGCTGGGCACGGTCTTTACCTGTATTGCGCAGCGGAGACGCTGGGCGCCAGCCGGGACGAGATGACGGAAGCGTTGCTGGCCGGCAAGGCCAAGTATTCCACCATCTTTAACTACCCGACACTGACATGGGCCGATATCGGCGCTATCGGCTGGCTGGTTGACGGCGCGGCCATCATGAACCAGGTGCCGCTGCAGCGGACTTCATACGGTCCTTACGCCCGGGCGATGGTGCGGGTGTGTAAGGAGGAGAGCTTCCACCAGCGCCAGGGCTACGAGATCACGATGGCCATGGCCAACGGCACACCCGAACAAAAGGCGATGGCGCAGGACGCATTGAACCGTTGGTGGTGGCCGTCGCTGATGATGTTCGGACCGCCGGATGCAAACTCACCCAACTCGGCGCAGGGCTTTCGGTGGCGCATCAAGCGCGACAGCAACGACGAACTGCGGCAGAAGTTCGTCGACATCTCCGTGCCGCAGGCCGCGTATCTCGGGCTGACCGTGCCCGATCCAGATTGCGTCTGGAATGAGGCCAAAGGCGGTTATGACTACGGCGCCATCGATTGGGACGAGTTTTACGCCGTCGTGCGTGGGGAAGGCCCGGTCGCAAAGGAGCGGATGAAGGCTCGTCGCGACGCCTGGGACCAAGGGGCGTGGGTGCGCGAGGGTGCCTCCGCCTACGAGATGAAGCGCCAGTCGCGCCGCGCCGCTTAATAAGAACGGAGCAGAACCATGAGCCGTGAGTGGCCTCTCTGGGAAGTGTTCGTCCGCTCGAAGGGCGGAATGAGCCACAAGCACGTCGGATCGCTGCACGCTCCGGACGGCGAGCTAGCCGTCCGCCACGCGCGTGACGTCTACACAAGGCGACAGGAGGGCGTCAGCCTTTGGGTGGTGAAGTCTGGCGACATCGTCGCATCCGACCCGGCTCAGGCAGGTTCGATGTTCGAGCCCGCTGAAAGCAAGGTCTATCGCCATCCAACGTTCTATGAGATCCCTGACGTCGTGACGCATATCTGATGCCATCGCTTCCTACGATCCAGGTAGAGGATGAGGCTGCTGCGAACCGGGCGACGCACAACGGCAGTTTCGACGCGCCGAGGTCCGTCGTCTGGCATTCTGCCTTGTTTGACTACCTTCTGCGTCTCGGTGACGACAGCCTGGTGCTAGGCCAGCGTCTAACAGAGTGGTGCGGTCACGCGCCGGCGCTGGAGATCGACCTCAGCCTCGCCAATGTCGGCCTGGACCTCATCGGCCAGGCCACCCTGTTGCTAGGGTTCGCCGGGGAAGTCGAGGGGGCTGGTCGCGACGCCGACGCTCTCGCTTTCCATCGCGATGCGCTTGGCTTCCGCAACTGTCTACTGGTCGAACAGCCCAATGGTGACTTTGCCCAGACCATCGCGCGCCAATTTCTGTTCTCCGTCTACCAACTAGCGTTGTTCGATGGCCTGACTCGCTCGGCCGAGCCGCGCATCACGGAAATAGCGGCCAAGGCTGTCAAGGAGGTCGAGTACCATGCTGACCTCGCGGCCGATTGGGTGATTCGACTCGGCGATGGCACGGACGAGAGTCGCCGCCGGATGATCGAGGGGCTGGACTGGTTCTGGCGCTTCGTGGACGAATTGTTCATGGCGGACGAGGCAGTCGCCTCCCTAGCTGCCGCTGGCCTCGCGGTGAACTACCCAGCCCTGCGCTCCGGCTTCGACCGGCGGGTAAGCGACGTCTTGCGGGAAGCGACCATCCCTGTCCCTGTTTACCCCCGTGGCGTGAAGGGCGGCCGCACCGGCCACCACAGCGAGCACCTCGGCCATCTGTTAGCCACCATGCAGCACATCCCGCGCGCCTACCCCAAGGCGGCTTGGTAGCACAGTGGACGCAGCAGTTGCGGGCGCTCCGTTCGCGGATATCATTATGGCATTGCTGCAAGACGTGCCCGACCCCGAGATTCCGGTCGTGTCGGTGGTCGACCTCGGCATTGTCCGAGGCTTCAGGTCCGAGCCGCCCGCCGTACTGATCACGCCGACCTACACCGGATGCCCTGCCACTCTCGCGATCGAGATGTCGGTGCGCGTGGCGCTTGATGGAGCCGGCTTTGGTGGCGTCGCGATCGAGACGGTTCTATCGCCGCCTTGGACCACGGACTGGATTACGGACCGAGGTCGTCAGCAGCTTCGCGAATATGGCATTGCCCCGCCGGCCAAAGGTGCCGGAATACACTCGCTGCGGGGCGGCGGCTCCGTCGAATGCCCTCGGTGTGGTTCGGTTCGTACCCAGGAGGTGAGCCGGTTCGGGTCTACCCCTTGCAAGTCGCTGTGGCGTTGCCTGGACTGCCTTGAGCCATTCGACAGTTTTAAGTGCCATTGAGTTGGAGCGGCCTACGATGGAAGCTGGTTTCCATGCACTCAGAATCGCCGAGGTAAGGCGGGAGATAGACGATGCGGTGTCGCTTCGGTTCGACTTGCCCGATCATTTACGGGACGAGTTTACGTTCAAGCCCGGCCAGCACCTGACGCTGCGCGCGGACATCGGCGGCGAAGATGTGCGCCGCAACTACTCCATCTGCATGGCGCCGCACGAGCGGGAGTTGCGGGTCGCAATCAAGCGCATCTCGGGCGGGCGCTTCTCCACTTGGGCGAACGACCTGCGGGAAGGCGGAATGCTTGAGATCATGCCGCCGCATGGCAGCTTCACCTTCGCGTTCGAGCCCGCCCGTGCCCGCACCTATTGCGGGTTCGCGGGCGGTTCCGGGATCACGCCGATTCTCTCGTTGCTGAAGACGGCGCTGCAGACCGAGCCTGGCAGCGACTTCATCCTACTTTACGGCAATCACTCTTCCGTCTCGATCATGTTCCTCGAGGAGCTAGCTCAGCTCAAGAATCGCTTCATGGGCCGGTTGCAGGTCTACCATTTCCTTGAGGAGGAAGATGAGGAAATCGCGCTGTTCAACGGGCGCCTGGATAGCGGCAAGATCGCCGACATTCTGCAATCCTTGGTCGACCCGGCTGCAATCGACGCTGCCTTCATTTGCGGTCCAGGTCCCATGATGGACGCTGTGGAAGCCGGACTGGTGGCCGCGGGGGTGGAACCGTCCCGCATTCTGATAGAGCGGTTCACCGTTGGACGCATGTCCGAGACGCAGGCTGCCGTTGCTCGCGAGATCGAGCAAAAGGCCGCCGGCCTCCAGGTCCAAGTCGTGCTCGACGGCCGCAAGCGGACGCTGACCTTTGACCCGGAAAAAGGCAGTATTCTGGAGAACGCACGAGCGGCCGGAATGCCCGCCCCGTTCGCCTGCAAAGCCGGCGTTTGTGCAACGTGCCGGGCCAAGCTCGTTACCGGCGAAGTCACGATGAAGGCGAATTACGGACTGTCGGAGGAAGAGGTCGCACAAGGCTACGTACTCACCTGCCAGGCGGTCCCACTGACGGCCTCAGTCCTGCTCGATTACGACGGCTAGCAAGCAGGTGGACAGCTGGCCGCCTCTTGAGGCTCGCTCTAATTGTGATCGCCGAGTCCAATCCCTGGTCTTCACCGCTGCCGACAGGCGTTGAGATGACATGAAGGGGGGACGAGCCTGTCCATCTTGCGCGCATCCCACGATGATTGAACCGACCTCGTTTTCATCGCCACGATCGCCCGTAAGCGGCGGGCGTTGACCTCATCAGTTGCAAGAAGCTGGAGCCGCTTCATCCCAGCACAAACCGTAGTTGTCCCGTTGGCGCAGGTGCTTGCGGAGTCCGCATGGAACATCAACCTTTTTCAAAGGGCGCGACAGCCAGTCCATGCACTTTGTGCTGCGCGATAAGGCTGGCGATCAGGCCAGAGGCCTTGGCTTCCTCGACAAAGACCTGAAGGAACGCCGCCCCCAGCGTATTGGCGCGCGATGTTCCTATCGCCTGCTGTACCGTTGTAAAACTACCGTTCAGCACACGTGAGCCTGCAAGAGCTTTCGCATCTTCCAGCAGGCGAGTGCGAAGGCCGGCAAGCGCGTCTAGCTTTTCAGTTAGAAAGACGGTGTAAGACTCGTCTAAGGTCACGGCGGGAACGATGCTCGCGTGCCGGAGATTACGCTGCAGCCATAGATCGTAAGCGCTGCCAGTTTTGGCAGAAATGCGGATACCTGGCCGATCGACGTCCGCGATGGTGCATAGGGGCGAGTCCGGCGGCACGAGATAGGTGGCCTCGATCTCGGCGTAGGCTGCGCTGAATGTAATTTTCTCGGCGCGCGACGGTTCAGCACCGATCAAGCCTATATCCCACGCACCGGTGTTTACGGCGTCGGCAAGCGTATCCGGTCGTTCGAAGGGGACGTAAGCGACAGGTACCCCCAGGCGATCAGCAATGGCACGTGCCAGGTCGGGCGACACACCCTCCGGCTCGTCGGACGCGCTACGGCCCGTTACCAGGAGGAAGTTGCCAAGATTGATCCCGGCTCGCAAAACCCCCGTTGGGGCCAGCTCGGCGAGGAGTTCGGGATTTGACATAATGTGTCTCCAACGTCCCACCGCGTTGCTGGCATGTGGCTTGGGATGGCGCGTCTATATTGTTTTGCTTCAGTGTGGCCACACCTTGGGCGGGAGCCACCGCCTGTCACAAGTCGGTATTCATCACGTCGTCGGCGGCAAAATCAAGTCTACATCCTGCTTCGCGCACAGCGCCACCATCTCGGCTAGCCTGCCTGAGCTTCGCCGCGCCGTCGTCGAACTGCGGACCAGTGCTCTATCGGTGGGCGGGCTCGAGGGGCAGTCAGCCACGCCGTTCGGGCCAATGAAGCCATATTGCCGAGGTGGAGGCGCGTCGCCGCAACAAGCCGACACGGCGATGCTTGAGCACCCCACTTTCGCCGCCCGCACTTACCGCGAGCAGACTTCGATGACCCATCACTGGCCTGACCAGAATGGTAAAAAGGTTGACACGACACGACATGAGCGCGACGTTGCTAAATAGGTAAGCGTCAAAGAAACGCGATTTGATGCGGTCGCGCGTCAGCCGGGGTGGATTTATGTCTGAGCGTGTAAGAGTCGCGACCGGTAAGCGTAGCCGAAACTTTTTTCTAACGGTGCTGACCTTTGCGTTCATATTGAACTTCTTTGACCGCGCCATCGTCAATGTTCTCCTGGAATCGATTAAGAAAGAGATGCAGCTTTCCGACACTGCACTCGGCTTTATTGCTGGGCTGGGTTTCGTGTTACTATACGCTGTCCTGGGCGTGCCGCTCGGCCGGCTAGCCGATGTACGTGGCCGTCGCGGCGTTGTCGCCTCTGGGATCGCGTTGTGGAGTATCGCGACAGCGCTCGGAGGCCTTGCACAAAACGGCGTGCAACTAGCTCTTGCGCGCACAGGCGTTGGCATCGGCGAGGCTGCCGGTACCGCGCCGTCCATCGCTATGATGTCGGACCTGTTCACCAAAGACGAGCGACCGCGTGCCCTCAGCATATTGAATCTGGGCGTGCCGCTCGGCGTCTTCTTCGGGATAATGGTCGGCGGCCTGGCAAACAACTGGTTTGGGTGGCGAGTAGCCTTATTCATAGCGGGAGGGCCCGGCCTGGTTGTGGCCGCCCTTTTAGCTACTGCCGGGCCGCTCCCGCGTGCTGATGGTCTATCAAATCCGGCAGAGGCTGAGCCAGTCCGGACCACGTTAGGCTTTCTGTTTACCCAACCGTCATACATTCTCGGCATTGCTGGTAGTTTCTTTAGCGGCTTTGCGCTCAACGGGCTAATTGTCTGGACGCCATCCCTTTTCGCTCGCGTCTATGGCATGCCACCATCGCAAGTCGGTGTGTATGTCGGAACCATGCTGGGGCTTTGCGGCGCAGCTGGCACGCTCGCGGGCGGTATGCTCGTCACGCGGTTCGGCCGTGGCGACGACCGGTGGAAAGCTGGCGAGCCAGCGGCGGCCTGCCTCTTGTCCGCGCCCTTTCTGGTAGCGATGCCAATGTCCGACTCCCGCGTGGTCGCACTGCTTTGCCTTGGCGTAGGGTCGTTCCTGCTCATGTCGTTACTTGGACCGATCTACTCTGTCTATCAGGCTGTAGCTCGGCCGCAAATGCTTTCATTCGCGACTTCCATTCACAACCTATTCGGCACGATTGGTGGGCTAGGTTTAGGAGCGCTCATGATCGGCCTGATGTCTGATTACATGACGCCGCGTTATGGACCACTGGCAATCCGCTACGCCATCTTACTGCCGGTTGGTTGCACACTGCCAGCATCGCTGCTCTATGGACTTGCAATGAGAACAATTCGGCGCGACGCGCGACGCGTGGTCGCTGGACTGGACATACCAGTTCTTCCTCGTGGCCTGGCTGCCGAGTAGACGGCGTACAAAGCGCGGGGAAGACTATAAGTGTTGCGTCACCCTCGTCGCGTGGCGAGCGGGCCAATATGGCGCATTTGACCGATCAGGAAGGTCCGCACTTGGCCGTTTGCTCGACCGCGGACGCTGAATGACCTGCGCCCAAACGCTGGGTTTATTACGCTTTCCTCTTTGATGTATAATCTCGTTGATCTACAAGCGCGGTAGCCGCCCTACCGACTATGAGAAAGAGGCCTCGCGAGCCTTGATCAGCTGCGTGATAACACGGTTCGTGGGCGCATTTCCTCCGAGCTGGTCGGCGAGTCTAACAACGGCCCCGTTCAACTCGTCAATTTCCGACCTTCGACCGGCGGCGTGGTCGGCCGCCATAGATGTTCGGGCTGAAGCGATCTTTTGTGCGTGGCTCCTCGCATAGCCTGCCGGGTCGCGCATTTCCAAAAGTGCGCCAACATGCTGCGCGACTTCACACGTCTCGCGTGCGCATTCCCCTGCAACAGACCAAGCAGAGTCTTGCTGGATCACCTCCCCGACGGAGAGGCCGGTCAGCGTACAGATGGCGTTGAATGCGGTGTTGCATACCATTTTTTCCCAGATAACGTCCGTAAGGTTGGCTTCGCAGTCCACATTGAAGCCGGCAGCGCGCCAAAGATCTGCGATGAAGGTCAGGCGATCAGTCAGGCCGCCCTTAAACTCACCGATGCGAAGCCTATCCCACCCGAAATGCTCGATGCGTCCGGGCGCGAGGATACGTGCTGCAAAGCCGCCGACCACGCCATACAACAGCCTGGACGGTCCAACGATCTCCGCCACGGCATCGGCGGCGCCAATTCCGTTCTGTATAGTCAAGATAAATCCGTTATCGCCAGCTACCCGCATGGCCTGGCGCGCTGCAGCCTCGGCTTGGTTGGACTTTGTCGCAATGATGACATGATCAGAAACAGGGATCGTCTGCCCGTCGAGTGTAGCGTGGACTCGTTCAATCAACTGTCCCTTTGGGCCGCTCACCTCCACCCCAGCCACGGCAATCCGCTCCACGTGCTCTTGCCAAGGGTCTGCAATCCAGACCTCATTACCGGCCCGAGCGAAGTAGGCAGCGTAAAGGCAGCCCATCGAGCCGGCGCCAATAATTGCGATTCTCATGTGTTGACCTTCTTGATATCCTGAGCCGATGAAATACTTACGCCCCGGATCACACTCAGGCACGTAGGCTAACAAATCTAGGATTCCGATCTGTCCCGGTCAATGCGGTGTGGGCGGAATGCTGCTCTGGTAAGCCAGTCTGAGGCTGGGGCTTCCAAGTCATTCCATCTCGCCGGTGCCGTTTCGGCTTGCGCCGACACCGACGGAAGCGCTCAGCGTCTTGCATTCCAGTCTCGACGTAAACGCGCTGCTATCGCTGGCCTCAATTGAGGCGAACGCCGTGCAGGAGCTTGCCCTAGTTGAGAAGCACGGCTTGTATTTTGGACTGCCCAGAATGCATTATCTTCGGCAAATCAAAGGTGGTGGATGACATGGTGCTGACCGACGATCAGCTGATGGCGAGCTTAGCGCATGGTGGTTCGATCGCCATGCCAAACGAGGCTAGGCGTATCAACGCCGTATCTAGTGATGGAACTCGTCTCGCTACCCAAAGCTGGGGCGATCCTGCCAAGCCAGCAATTGTGTTCATCCATGGATTTGCTCAATCTCACCTGAGTTGGCTTCGTCAGGTCCGCAGCGACCTTGCGCACAGCTTTCACCTCGTTACCTTTGATCTCCGCGGGCATGGCGGTTCAGATAAGCCGACCGAAGCACGACATTACGATAATGCACGGGTTTGGGCAGACGATTTGGTGGCCGTCATGGAGGCTACTGGGGTAACCCGAGCGTTGCTCGTGGCCTGGTCGCTTGGCGGCCGCTGCGCCTTCGATTACCTAGCCGAATATGGCGAGAGTCGGATCGTCGGAGTCAACCTAATTGGCGCAGATGTCACGGGTGTGCCGGGTACCAAGGCAAGCGGCAGCGCACCGCTTCGTCCACTCATGCGTTCGTCCGACCCGTCTCGCAACATCGCGGGAACACGCGAGTTTCTTCGTCGATGCTTTTTTCGGCAACCCGAGCAGGGAGCGTTTGAGGAGATGCTGGCGTTCAACATGCTGTCGCCGCCCGATATACGTGGCTTAGTACTGTCGAAGGGCGGGCAACCCCAGCAGGTGATCCGCGGCTTGCATATCCCCGTCCTTTTGACCCTCGGCCTGGAAGATACATTCGCTTCATTGGAGAACGTGCGGGCTTCAGCCTCGATTTTGCGGAATGCTCAGCTGTCGCTCTACGAGGCTGTTGGACATGCACCGTTCTACGAAGCACCCGACCGCTACAATGCCGAGCTCCATGCGTTCGCCGAACGGGCATTCACTTCGTGACCACTCCGCAGGGTGACCAACGCGTGTCGTGACAATTTTGGGCATGCTTACCGTTCGCCCCTGCAATCCTATCAATGGCTGACTGTCGCGGCGGGGTGCGCGTCGAGAGCATTGAGGACAGCCACGGCGCGACCATGGTTGGGAACGGCCCGCAATTGCCATGAACGATGGCCGCCGGCGCTCGACGGGAGCAAGCCGCCCGCCGCATCGTAGCAAGTCGCATCTCGAAAAGCGGCGGACTCCATGTCTGGCGGACAGTGCTGTTTAAGCAAGGGCGGATGTGAATGCGCTTTTGCCGAACTGCAAGCAAATAGCGCTTGCATTTCCCGTCCGCGCGGTTGATGAATCGATCAGCAGCGAAAGCCGGATGCCGCTGGTGTCGGCTTGAGGTTGCAACACTGAAACCGTCCAGCGCCGGCATCCAGTACTGCAGTCAATCTCATCAGGGCCGACAGATCCCTGACCAAAAGTGCTCATCGTGTTTCACCATTAACGTGCAGAAAACAACTGAAGCGCGAAACGCGCACAAGCGGGGAAGCGAGTTTGAAAAGAGTGTTGGGATTGTTGGCGATAGCCACATCCGTGATGTCCGCGCCGGCGATCGCGCAGATGAAGGTAGGAGTGATACTCTCGCTCACTGGTCCGGGTGCGGCGGTGTGCCTTCCCGAGCAGCGAGCGATCCCGCTGCTGCCTCACAAGGTCGGCGATACCACGATCGACTACGTCGTGCTGGACGATGCGACCGATGCCACGAAGGCGGTCCAAGATGCAAAGCGGCTTATCTTTGAGGACCACGTCGATGCGCTGATCGGCCCGGCAACCACGCCGGCAGCCCTGGCAATCACCGACCTGGTCCAGCAGGCCCACGTGCCGGTCATGAACTTGAGCGGTTCGTCGCTCGTGATCGAGCCGGCGGAAACGCATCGTTGGATCTTCAAGACGCCGCAAAATGACGGGATGATGGCGCAGGCGATCGCGCAGGACATAGTTCGAAATGGGGTCAAAACGGTCGGGTTCATCGGCTTCAATGACGCTTTCGGCCAAGGCTGGCTCTCGCAGATGAGCATGCTGATGCAGAAGGCCGGCATCAAGGTTACCGCAACCGAGCACTATGCCCGCACCGACACGACCGTCACTGGCCAGGTGTTGCGTCTCCTGGCAGACGACCCCGATGCAGTCTTCATCGGAGCAGCCGGCACGCCGGCTGTGCTGCCCGAGGCAACGTTGAGGGAGCATGACTATGCTGGCCGGATGTACCAGACGCACGGCGCCGCGGTTGCCGAGTTCCTGAGCATCGGTGGCCGCAACGTCGAGGGTGCACTGCTTCCAGTCAGCCCAAACCTGGTTGCCGACGAGTTGCCGGCGGATTCGCCAACGAAGAAGATCGCAGCCGATTTCATGCGAAGCTATCAGGCGCTGCCGGGTCACAACCCGCCCTCACCGTTCGCGGGGTACATGTACGATGCGGGGGCGATCCTGGCCAATGCGGTCCCGAAGGCGTTGACGAGCGGAAAACCCGGCACGGAGGAGTTCCGGTCAGCGCTGCGGGACGCGATCGAGCACACGACGAACTTTGTCGATAGCACCGGCGTCGTCACCATGTCTCCCACCGATCATCTCGGCCTCGACGACCGGGCGCGGGTCATGGTCGAGGTCAAGAATGGCGGCTGGCATCTCGTGAAGTGAGAACGGCCTCCACTTGTAACCCGGCGCCTGGGCGGTAACCTTGAATCTCTCGACCGCTGGCTACCTCCTGCAGGACGGACTGGACACGGGCGCGATCTACACTCTGCTCTCAGTAGCACTGGTTATGGTGTTCACCGTGACCCGTATCGTATTCGTGCCGCAGGGCGAGCTGCTGGCTTACACCGCCCTCGGCCTCGCTGCCTTCATGCGCGGCGAGTTGCCAGACACTGTTTGGCTGTTGCTGGCGATGGGTGCGATCGCTTTCGGGCTCGATGCGACCGCTGCGGCACGGCTGCGCAACGGTGGCGCGCTCCGCCGGGCGGCAGTGGTCGATCTTGTGCTGCCGCTGGCCGCTGCGGCCCTGGCCTGGGTCGCGTTGTTTGAGGGCACGCCCCTGCTCGTCAAGATGACGGCCGCGCTGGTGGTGACCATCGCCATGGGGCCGCTCATCTATCGCATCGGCTTTCAACCGATGTCCACCGCCTCGCCGCTCGTGCTGCTGATCGCCGCGATCGCGATGCATTTCCTGCTGACCGGCCTTGGCCTGTTCATGTTCGGACCGGAGGGTGTGCGTACCCCCGGGCTGCGCGGCCGTGCCTTCCGTATGGGCGTGATCCCGGTCAGCTGGCAGTCGCTGCTGATCTTGGGCACTTGCGCGATCGTGATGCTGTCGCTTTGGCTATTCTTCAGCCGCACGCTCCACGGTAAGTCGCTGCGGGCGACGGCGATCCATCGGCGGGGTGCCCGTTTGATGGGCATCGCACCGGATGCCGCGGGCCAGCTTACGTTCGCGATCGCAGCTGCGATCGGCGGCCTGTCCGGCATTCTGATTGCTGCATCCACGACCGTCGCCTACGACACCGGTTTCCTGCTGGCGCTCAAGGGTTTCGTCGGCGCCATCGTGGGCGGACTTGCCGGCTATCCCATGGCGGCGGCCGGCGCTTTCGGTGTCGGCCTACTCGAGTCCTTCGCCTCTTTTTGGGCAAGCGCCTTCAAGGAGGTGCTGGTCTTCACGTTGCTGATCCCCGTGCTGCTCTGGCGGGCGCGAGTGCAGCCTGCGGAAGATGGCGATGTCTGAACGGCTCGGTATCGGGTTCGCATGCCTGTTGGGGTTGCTGCTGCCTTTTGCGCTCGGCGGCTACTCCATGAGCCTTGTCGATAACATTCTGATCTCGGCGTTGGTCGTACTGGGGCTGGTTCTGCTGACCGGAGCAACGGGGCTTACATCGCTTGGGCAGGCGGGATTCGTTGGCGTAGGCGCGTATGCGACGGGATGGCTTACTACGGCATTCGGCCTATCCCCCTGGCTCACGCTTCCGTTGTCGGTAATCGCCGCCGCTCTCGCTTCGGCGGTAGTTGGTGCTGCGGCATTGCGCATGAGCGGGCATTTCGTGGCGCTCGCGACGCTCGCGTCCGGCTTGAGCCTCTTTTATCTTTTCGGCAATGCGGATTTCTTGGGCGGCTACAATGGTCTTCCCGGTATCCCACCCTTGACGTTGCTGGGAATCGATCTGTCCAGTGACCGTTCGATGTACTGGCTGATCGCCCCCTCGCTCGCGGTAGCGATGGCCATGGTTCACAACCTGCTCGACTCACGTTCGGGACGTGCCCTGAGGGCGCTTCGTCACGGAACGCTTCTGGTCGAGAGTATGGGAGCCGACGCGGCGCAGCTGAAGTTTGCGGCCTTCATCGTCGCGGGCGTGCTTGCCGGTCTGGCGGGCTGGCTTTATGCGCACCTTGAACGTGTCATCAATCCGTCGCCGTTCGGGGTGGAACCCGGGATTGAATACCTCTTCATGGCCGTGATCGGCGGCGTGTCCAGCGTTTGGGGCGCCCTCATCGGTGCGGCCGTTTTCATACTGCTGAACCATTGGCTGCAGGGCGTGCTTCCCGCATTGCTCGGGCAGAGCGGCGACTTTACCGCACCGGTGTTCGGCATACTCATGCTCGTCATTCTGCAAAATGCGCGGGGAGGCGTGTGGCCGACCCTCTCAGCACGCCTGCGATTGCGTTCCGGAAGACACAGGGTGACCCAATGGCAGATGCCTCCGCGGCTACGGTCTCGAGGGAGCGAGGTGCTGCTCGACGTGCGCGACGCAAGTCGGAGGTTTGGCGGCCTGCTCGCGGTGGACGGTATCGGATTCTCACTCGCGGCGGGCGAGATCGTCGGCTTGCTCGGCCCTAACGGAGCAGGCAAAAGCACCCTGTTCAACCTCGTTACCGGCGTGCTGCCGGCGAACGGCGGCGAGATCTCGATTCTTGGCCATCGCACCGAGCGCCTGCGCAGCCGGGCCATCGCCAAACTGGGCGTCTCGCGAAGCTTTCAGCACGTCCGTTTGGTTCCTGACATGACTGTCCTGGAGAATGCCGCGCTGGGTGCAACGTTGCGCGGGCGGCGAGGACTGTTTGCGGCCGCTTGCCGGCTCAATGCCTGGGAAGAGCGTTCGCTCTTGGCCGAGGCGGCCTACGAACTGGAACGCGTCGGACTGCTGGACTTGGCCGGCGAGTTGGCCGGCAGCCTACCGCTAGGGCAGCAGCGTTTGCTCGAGATTGCCCGAGCGCTAGCAGCCGACCCTGTGCTGTTACTGCTCGACGAGCCGGCAGCAGGCCTGCGGCGACCGGAGAAGCGCGAGCTTTCTATGCTGCTCCGTCGCCTTTGCGCGGACGGCATGGCCATACTGATTGTTGAGCACGATATGGAGTTCATTCAGAGTGTGGCTGATCGGCTTGTTGTGATGCAGCATGGCCGTAAGATTGCCGAGGGGGATCCGCGCACTGTGCAGCAGGACACGCAGGTCCGTCTCGCCTATCTAGGCGCATGACTGGCTGGCGAGCATGACGTTGATGCTCGAGGCTGAAGACGTCCGTGTAAGCTACGGTCGCGTTGAGGCCGTGCACGGAATTTCGTTGTGTCTGGCTGCTGGAGAGATCGCCACGGTGATCGGCGCGAACGGTGCCGGGAAAACGACTCTGCTTCTAGCACTCATGGGACTGCTGCCGGCCACGGGCCGCATCTCGTTTCCAAACGCTCCGCGCGCAATTGCCTCGACCGAAGCGCGCGTCCGCGCGGGCATCTGCTTGATACCAGAGACACGTGATCTATTTGGCAGCATGTCCGTCGAGGACAATCTTCGCCTTGGCGCCTTTGTTCGCCAAGGCGCTTCCGCGGAGGCGCTGAGCGAGGCATACAAATTGTTTCCGCGGCTTGGCGAGCGTCGGCGGCAGTCGGCCAACACGCTCTCGGGAGGCGAACGGCAAATGCTCGCCCTGGCACGTGGGCTAATGTCGCGCCCCAAACTACTGATGCTTGATGAGCCCAGCCTGGGCCTTTCTCCTCTTTTGGCGAGAGAGATGATCGAGTCGGTTGCCGCGTTGCGCGCGCGCGGCATCGCGGTGCTCCTCGTCGAACAGAACGCGCGAGCTGCATTGGAAGTAGCCGATTACGCCTATGTGCTGGAGAACGGCACGTTGATTTTGCACGGGCCATCGACGCAAGTTGCCGAGGATCCTCGCGTCGCTGAAAGCTATCTGGGCTCTGGCGCTGGACTGGAAACGTGAGGCCGCCGTTGCATATGGCCGTCATTCAGATGTGGCTACGCCGGAGAGGCCGTAAGTTGTTGTCATGCAGGTTTGTAACGGCCGACAAAAAGGTTACGGGCGAGGTTCCTTGAAGCAGATGCGACCGGGTCGACCCCGGCGCCCAATTGTTCGCGCAGAGCGCCGACCGCCTCGGCCTCGCGCACCCATTCCGAATCAGCACAGCGCGGTCGAGGATGCGGGTGCCGTAGCCGAACACCCGGTTGCAAACTCGGATTCCGCCATCAGGCGCTCCAGGGTGCGGCTGTCGCGCTGCATTAAAATTCCTGGATTCGCTATGTTGAGCCGTTTTGGCTGCACTCAAATCTAAAGTAGACGAAGACGATGGCCCAGTCCCGAAATTGCAGCAATTTCGGGACGACACCCACCTCATCACTGCTTGCTCGGCAGCGCCGGCGCCGGTCAAATCGCCTCGGCGGCACGTGCCGACTACGCCGCCGCGGCGGCGGCGGTATTGGCGTCGCCGGAGGCGTGGGCCGGCCGCGTCCTGGAGCTTGCCGGCGACCAGTCCTATACCCTGTCCGAGTTCGCCGCCGAGATCACCAGGCAGTCCGGCCAGCAGGCTGACGCCGTTTCGCCACAAGGACTGTTACGGCCGCCCCGGCGAGTTCGTCGCTGCGATCCGGGAATGGACTAGGACTTGTTGAGATTTGGTCATCGCGAGTTAGAGTCTTTTCGAGATTATGTGGTTTTCTGACAGAGTTTTCGTATCATGGGTCGGATGGATGCGAGACGCAGGAACGCGAGTGCTTTGCGGTTCAAGCACTTCCAGTCTTTAGCAAGACGACGGCATCGGTTGAGCCATGCGATGGTGCGCTCCACAATCCAGCGCTTTGGCAGCCTGGTGGGGGTGATCCCGTTCTAGGCCTTTACCGGCGAGGTGCGCCGCATCCTTCACACGACTGACGCAATCGAAGCCCTGAATGCCAAGTTACGCCGGGCCGTCCGGGCACGCGGCCATTTCCCGACCAACGACGCAGCATGAAATTGCTATTCCTGGTGGTGGACCGTGCCGAGAAGGCGTGGATCATGCCACACGTGAATTGACCATGGCCAACGCCCAATTCGCCATCCTCTTCGGCGAATGCTTCTCCAAGGCCCAGGCTTGATCAAGTGAACAAGCCCACACACGGAATTTCCGACACTCCCCGGCAAACCAAACATTGCGGGCGAGAGCGGGTCGGCCGGGATTTCGACCTCGCCGCCAACGCCTACAACCTGATCCGGCTACCGGGCCGGGCCAACCGCGGCATCGTCGGCTAGATCACCAAGCCGGCCAGGGCCGGGTCGTCGCCGCATGATCGTTCAGCGCTAGTCTGGAGTGTCGTCGGCGGCAAGAACCGGAGGCTGATCGGCGGCGCGGATGCCTTTGCCGACGACACCATGAGCGGCTTTCGCAACGCCGCCATCGCGATGCTCGGCAAGTCTCCTTCCTTCGAGCTCGCGACGCTCAAGGCCGAGCAATCCCGCCTCGCTGCGCGCCACAAGAGCCTGGGAGGCTGCGACGACGCCGTCGGCATGTGGACAGTCCTCGGTATCAAGGACCCAGCCTCTATCCGGGACATGGACGGCAACACTTTCGCCGGCATCGCCGACCGCTTGAAGGAGGCCAACCATGACGCTCGATGACATCCTGCTCGGCCTGTT